>JBEKDN010000106.1:0-13750 GCA_050014335.1 Occallatibacter sp.
GTCTTGATATTTGCAATCAGCAATTGCGGCTTGGAGCAGACTGACGACCGGCGGCGTCGTGTCCACCTCGAAGCGCTCGCTGACCTTCTCGCTGGTGAGGGCATCTGCGGGCGTGTGCGACGGCGCATCGGAGGCGACGACTTTGACCTGATAGCCGCCGTCGGGAATCAGCGCGGCATCGAAGCTGTATGCCTTGTCGGTGATGTCAGCCTTGAGCAGCCGCCAGACTCTTTCGCCGTCTCCGCGCAGGTAGAGCGCGTAACTCAGGTCGTCGCCGTTGTCGTCATGCGCCGCCCAACGGACGGTGATGCCTGTGCGATCCTTGAGGGCCTGCAAAGGCGCGGCAGAGCCGGAGTCGAAGCTCATTCCTGCATTCTGGCTGGAAGGAAACGCGATGGCGACCTGCGGCGGCTGAGAGACAATCTGGTTCTGCGGATTGAGGCGCGCACCCGTCGCGACCACCAGATCGTCCACTACTGGAGCGGCATTTACGGGCAGATAGTTGACGCCGACCGAACCGAGCGAGCCGTTCGCATGGAGTTCCGCCTTCCATTGCAGGTAGCGGCCCGCAGGCGAAGCTACCGTTCCGTCTTTGAGTGGAAGCCACTCCGACCAACCTCGCACTGGCTGCTCGACGTTGCCACTGCGGGTTTGCAGTTCATAGTTGGCCGAACCCGGTTCGACCTCGATGCGGCCAAAGCGGGCCAGCGCGCCTGCGTCAAGCACATCGCTTGCATACTCGTGCTTCTCGGCGCGCCCCAGAAGAACCAGCTTGCCGGTATTGCCTGTTCCGATGAGAATGCCGCCCATGCCTTCCGCGTCTTTGACTTCGGCTACAGCGAGCCCTTGCTGCGCCTGCAAGTGGGCGATATCGGAGTAGCGGCCATCGTCGTGAATGCTGAAGACGCGGCCGCGATTGCCGGTGAGCGCAAGCAAGCCATCGGGCTGTGATGCTAGCGCGTAGACGATCTCATCTTTTCCGGACCAAATGCGGCGCGGCGCCTGACCTTCCGTTAGCGCAAAAATCTCGCTGCCTTCGGGCACCGAGGCGCTGGTGTTGGCTGCCTGCATCGATCCTGGCTGAACGATGGTGATTGTGACCGAACTAGTTCCCTGCACAGGCAACGGCGGCAGAGGATTGCGGCTCTTGTCGCCCACGCTGGCTGCGTAGATGGTTCCGTTCGCTGCCGCAGCTAGAGAGGTTATTTCGCGGCGCGGCGCTTCAAACAATACGTAGCCTTTGCCGTCGGTACCGATACGATAGATAAGGCCAGAGCCGTCGGAGCCGGCGATCAAGTCGCCCTTTGTGTCCCAGGCGAGTGAGCGGATGTGCTCCTCGTCGCTCGTAAAGAATGCCTCCTGCGCTGCATCCTTCTTGGCTAAATCAACGCGATAGATAGTAGCCGGTCCGCCGGTAGCGATGTAGAGACGGCCTGTCGCGTCAAAGGTCAGGTCCCAGATATAGTGCGACTTTGTCTCGGCTTTTCCGTCGCCCGTCTTAGCCGCGTCCTGGCCCGGCTTTGCTTCATCGAGCTTTGCCGCATCGAAAACAACCACAGCGCTGCTCTCATCCTGCTTGGCCGTTGCATTGGGATTCAGCTTGTAGACCTTGCCGCTGGGGATCGTGGCGGCATATAGCGCGCCATCCGACCCGATGCGAACAACCTGCACGGCAAGATCCTTGGTTTCAAAAAGCGTGAAAGGCTTGCCATCTTTGCCAACGCGGAGCACTGTTGCAGGCGATGCGGTTCCTATATAGGCGACGCCGACTTTGTCAGCTGCGACCGACCAGACGTAGGTCGAAGGCGTGGTAATCTGCTCAGTCGGGCTTGGCCCTTCGGTTAGATGACCGTCGCTGGTGAGTGCTACTCCTTGCGGAGTGCCTTTCTCAAATTCCTCCATGCGCGATTGCGTCCACAGGTGCGTTCCCTGCGCAAAGGCCAACTGCGAAACGGCAATGGAACTCATCGCCACACCAAGCGCGGCAATTTGAAATACGGAACGTGGGCGGAAAAATGGCATCGAAAAGAGAAGCATCCTACCGCTGAGTCTACTAAAGTTGGGTTAATAGCGGCATATTACCGGCGGTGATAACGAACGGAGATGCGTCAATTGAGTCGCGTCTATGGGCTGTTCGCGCTATTATGACCGGTATGAACTTTGCTGGGAATCTCGACGCAATTCAGGCGGCAATTTGCGAGGCCGGCTTCGATGGCTGGCTCTTCTACGACCACCATCACCGCGACCCTATCGCCGGACGAATTCTGGGGCTGGATGAGAAGGCGCACATTACGCGGCGCTGGTACTACTTTGTGCCTGCGGAAGGCGAGCCGCGCAAGCTGGTGCATCGCATTGAGCAAGGGCGACTGGACGCTCTTCCGGGAGCGAAGGGACTGTATTCGAGCTGGCAGGAACTGGCCACGGGACTGGACGCGATGCTGGACGACGCGCGCGTGCTGGCTATGCAGTACTCGCCCAATAATGCGATTCCGCTGGTCTCGATGGTGGACGCGGGAACGGTGGAGTTTCTGCGTGGACTGGGAAAGCGGATTGTGAGTTCCGCGAATCTGGTAAGTCAGTTTGAAGCGGTGTTGAACGAGGAACAGATTGCCAGTCATGGCGTTGCGCAACGAGCCATTGACACGATTCTTGCTGAAGGTTGGCTGGAGATTGGCCGCAGACTGCGGCCTGGTTACGGTCAAGCCGCGCGTTACACCGAGTTCGATCATGCGCAGTGGCTCAGCGAAGCCATGCGGCGCGAAGGGCTGATTTGGGGCGATGGCCCGAATGTAAGCGTGAATGCGAACTGCTCGGATTCGCACTATGAGCCGACGGCTGAAGAAACCGCGCCGATTCAAGAAGGCGATTTTCTGCTGATCGATATATGGGCCAAAGTGGACAGGCAAGAAGCAATCTACTACGACATTACGTGGACTGGCGTTGTGGGACGCGAGCCTACTGTGATCGAACAGCGAGTCTTCGAGACAGTTTTGCAGGCACGCGATGCGGCGATCTCGGCTGTCGAGCTGGCCTTTGAGCAAGGCAAACCGATACGAGGCTTCGAGGCCGACGATGCTGCGCGAGAGGTGATTCGCGCAAGGGGCTTTGGCGAGTTCTTTACTCATCGAACAGGGCACAATATTGGCGTGGAGATTCATGGCTCAGGCGCGAACCTGGACAATCTGGAGGCGCACGATGAGCGGCTGCTTCTGCCGAATACATGCTTCTCGGTTGAGCCAGGAATTTATCTGCCGGAGTTTGGCGTGCGCAGCGAGATCGATATGCTAACCTCGCTGGACAAAGCTTGGGTTACGGGAAAAATTCAGCGAGAGCTGATTCGGATTTGAGTTAGGCGAGTTTCTGGTTCGGCGTTTTTTTCGCATCGACGCGCTGAATTCTTCTACTGGTTCCTCCGGCGATTCAAAGGATCTATAACTTTGTCGAAACCGCCTTTTTTTGATTCAAAAGGCGGCATTTCAGGGTCAAAAAAGGGTCAAATTACGGGGTTTCCGGTTACTCATTAGTAACCTATGACAAATTGTATAACATTGATATCATGTTAGTTAATAGCATATTACTGATCAAAATGTGGCCTCCACAGGGTAGGGGGGGTGGGGGTGAGCAGGATTTTCGGAGAAGAAACGGAGAAGATGGGGTGGAAAACAGGGACTAAGGGACTGAGGACTGAGGAACTAGGGACAGAGATTTCATGTTTTGGAGATTTGACAGCGATCATTTGGGCCTCTGGTTTCTTACTGCCTTTATTCTGCGCCCATGGATGGTAATTATCCGCACTATAAATATGGCTTAAGTATCTTGGATTCAGCAACCTGAAAACTCATCCCATTTACATCCTTTCTGGGTGCGATTGCGCCCCACGTGGGACGGCAAAGTCCCTAGTTACTCACGAATTCACATACGCCCAGATTGCGGACCCAAAGGTCGTCCGCGGCTTGCGTGGCGCCGTCCTTTGACTCCGAAGATCGATTGACGCACGAGCGAGCGAATGGCGGGGAGAACAACCCCATATCAGGACGGTTGCTCGACCTTCCAGACGTACAGGAAGCCGGCGTCGCTGGAGGTGGCTACTTCAATGTCTCTCTGCCGGGTGGCACGATTCAGCGCCGCGCGAATGTTTTCTTTGGTGTCCGGTAAGGCACTGAGAGGCACCTTCAGCGCCGTTCCGTGTTCCAGATTGTCGATATCATGCAGCAGTTGCGTGACGATTTTCTTGTGCTTACCATCTCGGCCTTTGGGAACATCAAGCTGAAGGATGGACTCAAATCCGCTTGAACTGGGGTTTGTTTCCGAACTGGTTGCCATGTGAAAGCTCCTTTCTGGATCTGGGGGAAATCGTTCCCGTTCCAAGGACTTGCAACCATTTCCTTTCAGGTTTCCTGATTAGAACGTATGCTTAAATTGTTATTAACGTATCCTTACAGAAAAAGAATACTAATGTGCCGGAAAAATTGCAATGCGTTAAACGAGAATTCTTGTTCACATTTGCTCACTTATTTGCGCGCAAACACATCGCCGGGAAGAAGTCGCGCTTCGTGCGGGGAACCTTCCCATTACTTCTCAACCTCGTCAGATCACCTATAAATGTCAGATTTTAAATATTCTGTGCGTCTCAAAACGAGTTTCCCCGTATCGCAAAGAGGCTGCTAGATTCGCTCATAGAGGTCTTCCCCCTCCCCTGGCAACTGGGCCGAATCGGTTTTCCCACTGGCAATATCCGGCCCGGATTTTTCTACGAAACCTTTCAAGCAAAGATTGAATAATCACCAAATGCATTTGAGATAGAGAGTTTATTGCTTTCAATGCCCATTCGGCAAACCTTGGTTTGAGACTCGAGGAATTCCATGAGAAGCAATCAATCGAATTCAATGCGCATTTCCGCGACGCCCATTTCAATGAGGCAGCGAACAACAACTTTCCAAACGATACCAATACAGGAGGTACCGATGTCCCGTTCGATAGATCAACCCGGCTCTCATCGTCCGGTAGTGCTCGTCGTCGACGACGAGTCCGTCATAGCGGATTCGCTCACATCAATATTGAACCGAAGCGGCTTTGCGGCAATGCCGGCGTACGACGGCGAAAGCGCACTGGAATCCATGCTGCTGCGGCCTCCGGAGCTGCTTATCTCCGACGTCATTTTACCGGGGATGAGCGGTATCGAACTCGCGATTTCAGCAAGGCGCATCTTTCCGGACTGCAAAGTCATCCTCTTTTCAGGGCAGGCGTCCACGGTCGATCTTCTCGCTTCCGCAAAGCACCAGGGGCATCATTTCTCGCTGCTCAACAAACCTATTCATCCAACAGATCTTCTGGCGCGAATCTCAGAGACCTTTGAGTCCGGGCATCGGCAAGCCGCCGGTAGCTTCATTTGAGAATCCGATAATTGGACGCGCTTCGGATTTCTGGTCTCAAATAACTGTTCGGCTTGCGTCATTCCGTTAGTGGAATGACGCAGGCGCTTGCAGGTAGATGAGTGAAACGTCTGCCAAGCTGTTACAGATATGATGCCGCCAGACCCCTTTCAAGAGAGGAAGCGCATCTTAATACAGATGACTTCAGGCGCGAAGAATCTAGAACGCCGACTTACAATCCTGCAATTGCTACGCCCGCACAAGAAGGTATTGTGGCTTGGCCTGTTAGCGATTTCAGGTGAGAGTATCGCGGGCCTGCTTGAGCCTTGGCCACTCAAAATCGTGCTGGACAATGTCATCAGCAACAAGGCCTCTCATGGATGGCTGTTCAAACTGATGCGTCGAACCGCGGGGACAGAGCCGCATCAGATTCTGCTCTTCGCGTGTGGCGCGGTTGCTATGATTGCGCTGCTGGATGCCTGCTGCTCCTACTCAGAAAAGTACATCACGACCAGCGTCGGTCAATGGGTTACTCACGATCTCCGACGCTTGCTATACGCCCATATGCAGCGTCTCTCTCTGGCTTATCACGATCAGAAACAGACAGGAGATTTGATCAGCAGAGTAACTACGGATATCGACGCCGTTCAGACATTTATTGTTTCCGGAATGCTGAGTATTCTTGTCGACATTCTCACTTTGGCGGGAATGATCGGGATCATGTTTTATATTAACTGGCAATTTACGCTGGTTGCATTGGCCGTGGTTCCGATTCTCTTTGTGATTGTTTACACCTATACCAAGCGCGTGAAGAAGGCATCGCGCGAGGTGCGCAGGCATGAAGGGCGGCTTCTTTCAGTAGTGCAGGAGGTGCTGGGTTCCATTCGCGTGGTGAAGGCATTCGCGCGCGAGAATTACGAGATTCAGCGATTTGAAGGAGAGAGTCTTGAGACGGTGGAAGCCGCGCTCAAAGCTCGCGCATTGAAGGCGAGGCTGCTTCCAATCGTGAATATTGTTACAGCCGCGGGAGTGTGCGCAGTTCTCTATTTTGGCGGGAGCAGCGCGCTACGCAATGGTTTGACGGCAGGGTCGATCGTGCTCTTTCTCAGCTACATCAGCAAGATGTACAAACCAATGCAGGACATCTCGAAGATTATGGATTCATACTCAAAGGCCGATGTGGGATACGAGCGAATCCAGGAGATTATTCGCACAGACGATGAGATGTGCGATGCGCCGAATGCTAGGATTGCGCCACGCCTGAAAGGGGCCGTGGACTTTGAGCGCGTCGACTTTTCTTATGGCTCCGAGGCCGCCGTGCTCACCGATGTGAATTTGCATATCGCGGCGGGAAGCAGCATTGCGCTGGTCGGTCCGACCGGATCGGGCAAGACAACAATCGTCAATCTGATTGCGCGTTTCTACGATGCGACCGCGGGGGTGGTGAAAATCGACGGGATCGACGTGCGCATGCTGACGCAGAAGTCGCTTCGTGATCAGATAAGTTTCGTCTTGCAAGATACGGTTTTATTCAGCGGATCTATCTGGGAGAATATTGCGTATGGCAAGCCGGAGGCCACTTATCGCGAGATTGCAAAGGCAGCAGAGGCGGCCAATGCAATGGAGTTTATCGAGAAGCTTCCGGGCCGGTTTAACGCTCAGGTGGGAGAGCGCGGCGTTACGCTTTCTGGCGGGCAGCGGCAACGAATCGCCATCGCCCGGGCTGTTGTCCGGCAGAGCCCGATCCTGATTCTCGATGAGCCGAGTTCGGGTCTGGATGCCGGATCGGAACAACTTGTTTTTGAAGCCCTGGATAGATTGATGCTAGGCCAAACATCGATCGTTATTGCTCATCGGCTTGCGACGATCCGCAATTCGGCTTGCATTTATGTGGTCAAGGATGGCCGCATCGTAGAGAATGGAATTCATGAAGAACTGCTAAAACGAGAAAACGGCGTCTACCGCCAGCTTTACGAGATTCAATTCAACACTGAAGAGGGTGTGCCTGCGCTGGCTGGATAGATTTGTATGCCGCTGTTTAGAGCGTTTTCAATTCGGCAATTCGGCTTTCGACCAGCGTAACGTACATGTCGATCACCTCCGGCGGAAAGTGGCCGGCACGGAAGGCATCCAGCAATTGCTGGTGAGTTAACTGCGCCAGCAGCGAGGCGATCCAACGCACATCGTCACGAGGAATATCCTTGCCGATCCAATCCAAACTAGCGCGTTTGACATACGGCACCGCGCCAAAACCGACAGTCTTTATGAGATATGCGTTAGGAGCCGCAGGCGTTGCAAAGTCAACCTCCTGGTCCGTCGAGCGCGTTATGAACTTCGATCCTTTGAAGCTATCGATGTTGCCTTTGGAGACGGCCCGCGTCCAACTCAGTCCGTTGGTGCCAAAAGTCGCCCCCACGTCATTGGCGAGGAATATCTGCCGGTCGCTTTTGTTGTCTTGATAGACCGAATTGTTATCGTCCTTCAAGTCCCAGTTATTCATTAGAGCCATCATCACGCGCAAGCCATTCAGTTCGCGAGTGCCTGTGAATGGATTATTTTTCCACTCCCAGATACCAATCTTGTCTTGACCGCCAGGTTTGCGAGCAAAGCGCGCGTAAGTGATTTGATCTTTTTTGGCGTTTGCCGATTTGCGACTCATCTTCAGGCCTTGAACAGTGGCCTCGGGCAGCACATAATCGTCATTGGCAAAGTAGCCGACGGCCCAGAGAAGGCGCGAGGCCACAACCTCAGGCCGCGATTCTTCTCCGAGTTTCACTCGCCACTTTTTGCCGTCCGCATCTAGCGCGTTGAACTTCGGATTGGTTCCGTGCATATCTTCGCGAAGAAAAATAAAAGGCGGCTTCGGCTGATGCTTCTCTCCCCCCTGGCCATAGAAAAGATCGCGCTCGGCAATATTGCCCGGATCTGTCCATAGCACAGGGTTGCGCACTTGGTCGCGCTTCAGCGGCGCGTCGTTCTCCGCTGATTTTTCTTTTGGCTTTTTAGCGTCGGCATCGTTACTCTCGTTCGTCTTTGGAGCGTCGGCCGTATCGGTCTGGGAGGGCGCAGCAGAGCCCGCTGGAGCGACTGGCGGCGAGGACGCGCCGGTTGGCGAAGCAGACTGGGCACTTGTAAAAGAAGTAAGGAACAACAATAGAAGTGGAATGAACCGCCGCGCACATGTCATGGCTTTCCCCCAATCTGAGACAGCTTTATTGGTCGTGCCGCTCATTCAGTTAGAAGCACATTTTGCGCATAACGGCATCCCGACGATTGGCAAAAACATCCGATCTACAAGAATTTGCATCCATATGATCTGTGAGCTTCACGAGCGTGGCCATTCAGAAAGCGGGCTGACGATGAAATTACTGATTCAACCGGACGACGGGGTTGAGCCGATCGTGCGCGCTCTGGGTCGCGCCAAAAAGAGCATTCAAATTCTTGTCTTCCGCATTGATCGCAACGAGGTGGAAAATGCGCTGCTTGAGGCGGTGCAGCGTGGTGTCGCCGTGCAGGCGCTCATTGCTTATACAAATCGCGGCGGCGATAAAGATCTGCGGCGCTTTGAAATGCGACTCCTCGAAAAGGGCATTACGGTCGCACGGACCTCTGACGATCTGCTTCGCTATCACGGAAAAATGATGATCATCGATGGGAAGGAACTCCACATCTTTGCCTTCAACTTCAGTCATCTTGACATCGCTCTCAGCCGCTCCTTCGGCGTCAGCACAACGGCTCCGAAGATTGTGAAGGAGGCAGTCAAGCTTTTTGAATGCGATGTCAGGCGGACAGCCTATACAGCGGACTGTGATGAGTTGGTTGTTAGTCCAGCGAATGCGCGCCAGCAGCTGTCAAAGTTTATTGAAGGAGCAAAGAAACAGCTCCTCATGTATGAAATGAAGATCAGCGATCCAGAATTCGTAAAGCTATTGAATGAGAAAATATCTCAGGGGCTGGACGTGAGGGTTATTGGTCAATCTTCTGTCCGCGGACGCTCGCTTCCCATACGCACCATGCCAACGCGCTTACATGCTCGCGCCATTCTGCGCGATGGATCATCGGCCTTTCTGGGGAGCCAAAGCCTTAGAAAACTGGAACTCGAGGTGCGCCGTGAAATTGGGATCATTTTCCACGACATGCCTGTAGTAAAAAGGATGATCTCGGTCTTCGACAGCGATTGGCGAAGTGCTGCGCCGGCTGTGATCGCCGACCCGGCACTAACCATGCTGGAGGCGCCTGCAAAGAAGGTCGCAAGAGTCGTGGCCAAGCGGCTCGATGTGGAATCTAAGATTGAGCAAGTGCTGGACAAAGTAATCGATTCCGGAAAAGAAATGCCACTAGAGCCCGAAGAGGTTGTGGAGACCGTGCGGGCAGCTGTTCGCGAAGAGGTGCGCGATGCGGTCGTTCAGACTGTGCGGGAGTTGGTCACCGAGGTGGCACATTCCGGCAATCTTTTGGATACTGCGGAGCGCAACGCAAAATTATAGCCTGACCGGGCGGAAGGGGGACTCGACGATGAGATGCGCGCGGTTTGTAGCGAGCCTTGCCGCACTGGTTTTCCCGGTTGCGATTGCGGCAGGCGGTCAGGTCGCTAGTCCTGTGGTAAAAACTTCGCTCTCTTCCGAAGATCAAAAGATTATCCGTTCGTTCCAAAGCACTGCCAAGTCTTATGTCGCAACGGGGCACAATGCTCCTTCGGACGCAAAACTCAAGCCCACAACCGACATTGCAGAGCTTGAGAAAAACCGCCGCGCACTTCGTCAGCTTGTTGTTGCGGCGCGTCCGAATGCAAAGCAGGGCGATCTTTTTACCCCTCCCGTAAGCGAGCTCTTTCGCAGGCTGATGGCGCAGGCCATGGACGGTCCAGATGGGAACGAGGTTCGCCGCAGTCTTCAGGATGCGGAACCTGTGGCGGCTGCCGAAGCCGCGCAAATTGCGGTCAACCGCGACTATCCAAACCAGAATGGCCAGCCGCTGCAATCGGAACCCGCTACTTTTTTACAGTGCCTTCCCCTGTTGCCCAAGGGTTTGGAATACCGAATGGTAGGAAACATCTTAGTGCTTCGAGATACGGAAGCAAACCTTGTTGTTGACTACCTTCCGAGAGCTTACAAATGAGGAGGGAGTACATCTGCTCATGAATCTGCTATCCGCTTCCGCACTAACCATTGTGCTCATGCTTATGACCCCACTTATCGGGGATCAAGGGCCTGCAACTTCATTGCCTGACACTGCGTTGGGCCTCAAGCTGCCGTCGAAAGATGGATCCGTTCGATTCGCGGTAATCGGAGATAACGGAACCGGCGAACAACCGGAGTTTGAAGTGGCCCGTCAGATGGAGCGCTTCCGCAAACTCGTCAACTACGACTTCGTAGTGATGGACGGGGACAACATCTACGGCGGGCATAAGGCCAGTGACTTCCAGCGAAAATTCGAAGCGCCATATAAACCCCTGCTCGACGCCGGGGTAAAATTCTATGCATCGCTAGGCAACCATGACGATCCCGAAATCGAGCGGAATTATAAACTCTATAACATGGGCGGGCAACGTTATTACAGTTTCCAAAAAAAGGATGTGGAGTTCTTTGCGCTTGATAGCAACTATATGGACCCTCAACAGCTCGCATGGCTCGAAAATCAATTAAAGAATTCAGACGCAAAGTGGAAGATATGCTTCTTTCATCATCCGATGTTTACCGCGGCAACGTTTCATGGTCCAGATCTGGATCTGCGCAAACACCTTATGCCGCTCTTTACGCAATACGGGGTCAACCTGGTTCTTAGCGGGCACGAGCATGTTTATGAGCACGTCAAACCTCAAAGCGGTGTGTACTCATTTGTTCTTGGCAATTCAGGCGAATTGCGCATTCACAATATTCGACCCAATAATGACATCGATCAGGTCGGCTTTGATACTGACCGCGACTTCATGATGATGGAGATCTCCGGCAACGAGCTATATTTTCAAACCATATCCCGCAGCGGTGCAACAATAGATTCCGGCGAGTTGGAGCGGCAGAACACGACCCAGCCTAAGTAATGTGAGCCCTTTCGGCCATGAAGCCTGTGCGTCAGTTAGATTCGTTGATCAATTTTGTTTGTGTCGCAATTGGCGGAGACCGTCACCCAGAAATTCGTGGATTTCATTGGTTAGAATCGAGGTCCCCAAGGATACGCCAAAGGCTGAGACGCTTTTCTCGAATCCGTGATCAGTTGACGGATAGTAGACATTGGTCAGGGCCGTTGCACTTGCTATGCCCGCAAATTTCGGCCAATTGAACGACGCTCTTCCACTATCGGTCTGCGCAATCACAAGGCGCGAAGCTGAATAGAGCGCTCTTATTCCTACTTTCTTTCGCGAACCCATTACGTAATATCTAGGGTCATCATGAAACAGATTCGCATACATTCCGTAACTGAAGATTGACTGGGTCGTCTGCTTGACCGCCAAGGCTCCTAGCCGCTCACCAAACGCGCCACTGTCAGTGCCAAAGTGCGGGGCGCTGTCGCGCATCTGGCTCCAGCCGACTGCGAAGGCTGTCGACACCAGATCAGTTACAGTGAGTCGGCTTCTTACGGATAGTTCGAGCTTATCGCCTCCGTTCAACGGCATTCCGTACTGGCCCGAGTGGATTACAAGATGGAACTTATTTGCAAGATTGCCAGTGTTCGTTCGCTGCGTAACTCCAAATATCGAGCTTGAGGCTGCTCTGTCCGGCACGGCATCGGGCGCATCCGGCAACTGCGCCGGCGAAACAACCGCGCCGCTTGTTTGCGTCCCAGCCACCGTTGCCTGACCAACAGCCAGCTCGGCCAGTGATATCTGCATCACAGCCAAGCCGCAAAGAAGCCAATGTGTCCGTTTCATAAGCAAACTCCTCGGGTACAGAGTCGGATGCCGCAGTTGCCGAGATAGTTATCCGGGCAGCGCTTTGAGAATTTGCATAAGGTTTGAAGATAGCCAAGGAATATCTCATAACTCCTTGCGATTTCCAGGCTGATGGCTGCCTATACCATCAGCACGATAACCGTGAAGGTCAAGACATGCCAACCCACAGCAATAAATTGGCATCCAAATCTATCACCATGTCAGAATCCGCGGACGATGCGGCGAGACAGCGATGGTCTTGCTTACAGCAAAAGTGGTTGTTTGCATCAACTGGCAGCCCATCGAACTCAGCAGAGCCGAAATTATCTCGCGATGTTTTGCCAGGCGGCATCGAGGCCACAAGAAGGTACCGAGTGAGTGGGCCTTTTCACGGTTGACTTTGAAGTCAGATTGCGCGTCGCGATCTAGAACTGCTTTCTGGTTATAAAGGCGAAATATGAAAATTGCTCAAGTAGCACCGCTTTACGAGAGTGTGCCCCCCCGGCTTTATGGAGGCACAGAACGCGTCATTTCTTATCTCACAGAAGAACTTGTGAGGCAGGGTCACGATGTGACGCTTTTTGCAAGCGGAGATTCAATTACCTCCGCCAGCCTCTCAGCGGTTTGCGATCGAGCGCTGCGTCTGCGTAAGGCGCGGCTGCCTGATCCCTTAGCGCGACATATGCAGCTTATTGAGGCCGTCGTGCAAAGATCTCGGGAATTCGATGTTATGCACTTCCATCTCGACTACCTCCCATTTTCGCACTTGCGGCGTCAGTCAACGCCTGCTGTCACGACGCTTCACGGGCGGCTTGACATACCGGACCTTTTCCCGGTATTTCGGGAATTCAATGATATGAATCTTATATCAATTTCGAATGCGCAGAGAAGGCCGATGCCATGGGCTGCGTGGCTAACGTCGGTGCATCATGGTCTGCCGGAGAAGCTACATAGGAGGGGTCAAGGTAATGGCGGATACTTGGCATTTTTAGGTCGCGTCTCTCCAGAGAAAAGGCTAGATCGTGCCATTGAGATTGCGAAGCTTGTTGACATGCCCCTTAAGATAGCGGCAAAGATTGATCCCGCCGATCAAGATTATTATGATCGTTGTATTAGGTCTCTTTTGGTTGAACCGCACACGGAGTTTATAGGGGAGATAGCGGAACACGAGAAGACTGCGTTTCTCGGCAACGCGCGGGCGCTGTTATTTCCGATCGATTGGCCGGAGCCGTTTGGGTTGGTAATGATTGAAGCTATGGCCTGCGGCACGCCGGTGATAGCTTTCCGCGGCGGCGCTGTCGAAGAGATCATTGATGACGGGGTGACCGGCTTCGTGGTGAGCAGCATTGAAGAAGCAGCAGCGGCCGTTCGCAACGTATCCATGATTGATCGGGGCGTATGCCGCGCAACTTTTGAGCGGCGGTTTAGCGCACGGCGGATGTGCCATGATTATGTTCACGCATACGACCGAACGATTGAACGCGCGCTAATCGCGGGAGGCAACGGATTT
>JBEKDN010000107.1:0-13690 GCA_050014335.1 Occallatibacter sp.
TGCCCATTTCAACCTTTCCTTGCGCCGGCTAACCTGGACTTCCGATTCCAGGCTTCCGAGCCTGGACTTCCAGTCCCATACTGTCGTTTCCCGGCTTCGCATCCTGATTACTAAAGGCTCGGAAGACGCGAAATTTCCAGAGGGCGCGCATCTTGTCTATCGGAATAAAGTACGGCGATCTTTAGCGCACGTATTTGAAGCCAAAGAGAATGTCCCACGAGTCTAACTTGAGGAATCAACTTTTTCCACAGTATTTTTCTTCAAATCGAGAGTTTTCCACAGAAATCGAAAACGCATAGCAAAAACCTACGGCCACGCTCCTCAAAGAACGTGGCCGTGGATCCTTGCGCACAGGCGACTCAGGCTGGGCTCAGGCTACTTCCAGCGGATGGCTGGCGTAGTGCAGCAGCACTGCGACCGCGCAACTGGTCAACCGGGTCTCGGCTGAATCAGCGCGGCTGGTGAGGATGGTCGGCACCCGCGCGCCCAGAACGATGCCCGCCAACTGCGCGCCGCCCAGGTACTCGAGCTGTTTGGCCAGCATGTTGCCGCTTTCCAGATCCGGAACCACCAGAATGTCGGCCAGTCCGGTGACCGGCGAGACCAGGCCCTTGATCTTGGCGGCCTTGACGCTGACCGCTGTATCAAAGGCCAGAGGACCATCGAGAATGCCGCCGGTAATCTGTCCGCGATCCGCCATCTTGCACAGAGCAGCGGCGTCCAGCGTGGACTTGATCTTGGGATTGACCGTCTCGACGGCTGAGAGCAGCGCAACCTTGGGCTCGGGAATGCCCAGCGCATGAGCCAGGTCGATGGCGTTCTGCACGATGTGAATCTTGTCCTCAAGCTCGGGCTCGATGTTGATGGCCGCGTCGGTGATAAGCAGCGTGCGCGCGTATGCGGGCGTGTCCATCACAAAAACATGGCTGATGCGGCGGCTGGTGCGCAGGCCGGTATCGGACTTCATCGCCACCTTCATCAACTCGTCGGTGTGTAGGCTGCCCTTCATCATCGCCTGCGCCTTGTCGGTGCGGCACATGGCCACGCCCAGTTCGGCGGCCTTGCGCTCGGTGTCGGCCTGCAGGATCGGATAGGGGCTGATGTCCACGCCGATCTTGGCGGCCAGCGCCTTCATCTCGGCCTCGTCGCCGATCAGCGTGGGCAGAATCAGGCCTTCTATCGCGGCCTCGACAGCGCCCTTCAGCGCCACGCCGCTGAGCGGCCAAACCACGGCCGTGGTGATGGCCGGCAACTGCTTGCAGCGCGCCAGAAACTTATGAAAGACGTGGTAATCGGGTGGATGGCCGACTAAAGGGTCTACGGCAACGGCCTCGGCCAAAGTTGCTAGATCGCTCATGAATTTTTTCTCCCGGTTCGCGCAGTGGGGGCCCAGCGAACCCTACCCTCTGATTGTCGGCCAAGGCGGTCAATGCGACTGTGCCAAAGGTCACAACTCGGGGCGAAGTACCGCATAGCGGCACTCAATCAATCCTCGGCGATCCACCCGGCCAGCTTGGCCGTCGCCTGCGCCAGCGTCACGCCTCTCAGAAAAAAGACTTTGCTGCGCGACAATTCGCCCGTAGTCAACTCGACGGCGTTCTTCGCAATCGAAAAGCTTTCTGAAAGAAAAGTGACGAGAGCCGCATTGGCCCGGCCTTCCAGCGGCGGCGCCTGCACGGCAATCTTCAATTGCGCCGTTGGGCATTCGCCGTAGACGCCGGTGATGGCGGTCCGCTTGGCGCCGGGTTGCGCGCGCACGGCCAGCGTCACGCCGCCTGAGGCCGCGCGCAGCATCAGGCTTGCTCCGGTTTTCCGGCGCGCGCGCCAAAGAGAGCCGTCCCAACGCGAATGCGCGTTGCGCCCTCGGCTATGGCGAGTGGGAAGTCGTCGCTCATCCCCATCGAAAGCACGCCGAAATCCAGGTTCGGATGCGCCGCCGCCCAGCGCTCGCGCCACTCCCGCAGGCTGCGGAAGCAGGCGCGCGTCTCGCTTTCCGGCACATCGAAGGGCGCAATCGTCATCAGCCCGCGCAGGCGTAGATTCGCGAGATCCGGCAGCCGTTCCACCAGTTGCGCCGCATCGGCCGAATCAGGCGCAACTCCGGTCTTGGTCTCTTCGGAACTCAGCTTGACCTCGATCAGAACCGGCAGCCGTTTGCCCACCTTGCCCGCCGCTTCATTCAGCCGCTCGGCCAGCTTGAGCGAGTCCAGCGAGTCGATGCCGTCAAAGATTTCCGCCGCGCGCTGCGTCTTGTTCGATTGCAAATGCCCAATCAGATGCACGTGAACCGGGTGCTCGTCGCGCAGGCGTTGCGAGGTCAATTCCGTCGCCTTGGAAGCGAATTCCTGCACCCGGTTTTCGCCAAAGAGCGCAAGCCCCAGCGCTGCACCCTCGCTGATCGCAGCCGCAGAATAAGTCTTCGAGACGGCCATCAACTCGACCTCGCCGCGCGCGCGCCCAGCCCGCCGGCAAGCCGCGGCAATCGCCTCTTCCACGCGCTCCAGATTTGCCGCAAAAGCCGTCATTGCGCTCCCGCCCGAATCCCACCGGCGTCAATCGCATCCAACAAGATTATGTGGACTGTCATTCTGCTTACCTTCTCCAATATCTTCATGACCATTGCCTGGTACGGGCATCTCAAGTTCCGCAATGAGGCGCTGTGGAAGGTGGTCCTGATCAGTTGGGGCATCGCCTTCTTCGAGTACGTGCTGCAAGTGCCGGCCAACCGCATCGGCGCGGCCCGCTTCAGCCCCGTGCAGCTCAAAGTGATGCAAGAGATCATCACGCTCACGGTCTTCGGCGTCTTTGTCACCTTCTACTTTGGCCAGCACCTGCGCTGGAACCATGCCGCCGCCGGAGTGTGCCTGGTTGCGGCGGCGTTTTTTGTCTTTCACACGTGGTGATGCCTCATCGTTGACTGGGGCGATTTGGTTTGAGGCATCCCACCCATTCGCAAAGAACGCGAATGGATGGGGCACTAAGGACTAGTGGCATCCCAAGTCTTAAAAGCGAGACCTGCCCCCCCCCCCGGCGGTATCCGTGGTCACCGCCCTCTGCGAGCGAATAGCGAGCTACTGCCCCACCGCAGGTTGCGCAGGTGGCTCTTCGAGGAACTTCTCCGCCTCCAGCGCCGCCATGCAGCCCGATCCAGCCGCTGTGATCGCCTGACGGTAGCGCCGGTCCTGCACATCGCCGCAGGCAAAGACCCCCGGCACAACCGTGCCATTCAGCGTCGTCAAAACATTGTCCGTCGTCTTGATGTAGCCGTCGTTGTCCAGGTCGATCTGGCCGGCAAAAAACTTCGCGTTCGGCTCGTGTCCGATGCCGAGAAAGAGCCCGCTGATGGGCAGTGTCGTTTCTTCGCCGGTCACCGCATCCCGCAGGCGCACGCCGCACACTTCCTTTTCACTTACGCCCAGCACCTCTTCGATAATCGTGTTTGGCCGCAGCACAATCTGCGGGTGCGCCTTCACGCGATCCAGCATGATCTTCGATGCCCGGAAGACTTCGCGGCGATGCAGTACCGTCACCTTGGTGGCAAAGCGCGTCAGAAACAGCGCCTCTTCCATTGCCGAGTCGCCGCCGCCCACCACGGCAATCTCGCGCCCGCGAAAGAAAAAGCCGTCGCAAGTGGCGCAGCTTGAAACGCCGTGGCCAATCAGCGCCTGTTCGCTGGGCAGCCCCAGCCAGCGCGCGCTGGCGCCGCTGGCCACAATCAGCGTGCGCGTCTGAATCTCTCCGGCCGAAGTTTCCAGCCGGAAGGGATGCGCGCTCAGGTCGACTTTGTTCAGGTGGGAGGTCTGAAACTCAGCGCCAAAACGCGCCGCCTGTTTCTTCATGTTCTCAATCAGCTCGGGGCCCTGAATCCCGTCCGGCCAGCCGGGAAAGTTCTCCACCAGCGTCGTCATCGAGAGCTGGCCGCCCGGCTCGTGGCCTTCCAGCAGCAGTGGCTTCAGGCTGGCGCGCGCCGTGTAGATGGCCGCCGTGAGTCCGGCGCAGCCGGAGCCAAGAATTACCGTATCGCGTATCTCTGTCATTTGCGTTCCTGTCGTGATTTTAATCGCTTGCGGCGGGAATAGTCTCCGCATAAACCCGCCGCTCTTATTAAGATGAAGTTCATGGCGAATTTGACTCTAGTCTACGGCCTGCGCCTGCTCCCCGAGGGCGAGGTAACCGCAATTGAAGACGCAACGCTGAAGCTGGCCAACGGCCACCAGGCCCACGTCACCATGCACGTCATCGACGGCTCGCGCGAAGAGATTGAAGCCCAGCTCAAGCGCAGCCTGGACGCATTCTTTGATTTCTATCCGGAGATTTAAGGGCTCGTTTTGCGCAACGGCAGCGGCGTCTCAGCCAGACACCCAGCCCAACTGTCCCGTTTCGCGCCACTAAATTAACTAGAACTCATGAGAGTTCCTTGTTACTTAAAGCTTTCTAGTCTTAGCCGCCCGCGCCGATGAGGAAATTGTGGCCGTCTTAGACTCCTCTCATTGCTCGATTGGATAACTCTAAGACGTCCGGCACCGCCCTGGGAGCGTGCCTCATGTCCCTCTTCCGACTTCCGCCCACCACCTTCATGCTGACAATATTCCTTTCCCTGGCCGCTCCGGCCCTCGCTGGCGGGCCCAAATACGTGGCCGGGACCAGCTACTTCAATGCCGGCGTGGTAGGGCAGCCGGTGCGCTGGGCCAATGGACACCTCAACTATTACGTCGATCAGGGGCCGCTCAACGCCAGCGTCACCAATAAGCAGGCCAAGGCGATGGTGGACGCGGCTGCCGCGCTGTGGAGCGCGGTCTCAACCGCCGGCGTCACTCTCACCGACATGGGTTCGCTCAACGAAGACGTGAGCGGCGCAAACATCCAGCTCGGCGGCACGGGCTTCACCGTGACCAACGAGCAGACCAACCAGCTCGGCGTGATCCTCGAGCCCGCCGACATCACTCCCCAGGCCACCAGTTTTCCGGTAGGCGTCATCTTTGACGCCGACGGTTCGGTCATCAACGCCATCTTTGGCGCGGGCGCCAGCCAGCCTCTCGCCTGCCAGAACAACGGCGTCTTTGAGTGGCTGGACAACGTCAACCCCAACGCCACTTTTGCGCACGGCATCATCGTGCTCAACGGCCTATGCGCCACCAGCGCCAATCGGCTGGCCATGATGAGCTTTCAGTTGCAGCGCGCCTTTGGCCGCATGTTAGGCCTCGATTACGCGCAGATCAACCCCGGCGCGGTGACCAGCGGCCAGGCAAGCGCCACGCAGGCCTGGCCCGTGATGCAGCCCATGAGCGGCCTCTGCGACTCCGGCGGCGGCGTCTGCATCCCCAACCCCACCATCCTCCACTGGGACGACATCGCTTCCATCAATCGCCTCTATCCCATCACCGCCGCCAATCTGGCCAGCTTTCCCGGCAAGAAGATCACCGCTGCCAATACCGTCTCCATTCAAGGCACAATCACCTTCAGAAATGGAGCCGGAATGCAGGGCGTCAACGTGGTGGCGCGGCCTCTCACCGCCGGCGGCAGCCCGCTTTATGCCGACTCGGCCAGCTTTGTTTCCGGCGCTTACTACAACGGCAATCGCGGCAACCCGGTCACCGGCTTCAATGACGAGAACGGAAATCCGCTGACCATGTGGGGATCGAATGAAAGCGCCATGCAAGGCTACTTCGATCTGAGCGGTTTGCCCCTGCCCGCCGGAGCCGCTTCGGCCAGTTATCAAGTCACATTTGAGGCGGTTCAGCCGCAGTATATGCAAGCCTCCTCGGTAGGCGCTTATCTGGACGGCTCGCCAACTCCCTCGGGAACGCTGGCCGCGGTTACCGTGCCGTCTCTAGCCGCGGGCAGCGCGCAGATGCTCGCCATCAACGCCGCCAACTCCGCTGAAGACGGCTATGATGACGCCATCGGCTCGCAAAGCACGCCGCGCCTGCTGGCCGCCAGCGGTCAGTGGTGTGGCCGCCTCAGCCAGGTGGGACAGACCGATTGGTTCCTCTTTCCCATCCGCGGCGGACGCACCTTCACCGTCTACACCTTGGCGCTTGATGAAAGCGGCGCGCCCACCGCCCGCAAAGCCATGCCGGCGCTGGGCATTTGGGACGCTTTCGATGCGGTGGGCGCAACCGCAGTCGGTGCGGCTGACGCGCTCAACGGCTTTGCTACCGGTGAAAGCTGGCTGCAAGTGACGGCCTCGGGCGACGATATCGTCCGCCTGGGCATTGCCGACCAGCGCGGCGACGGCCGTCCCGACTACGCCTATCAAGGCATTGTCCTTTACGCCGACACCGTCCAGCCTTTGCGCCTGCCGGCTGGCGGCGGTCCCATCGTGATTCACGGCATGGGCTTTCGGCTTACCGATACCGTGAAGATCGGCGGTCAGGCGGCCATCGTCACCAGCATCTCGCCCAATGAAATCACCGCCATCGCACCACCGGCAGGCACCGGCGTCAGCGGCTCGGTCAATGTCGAAGTCGACGATCTGGCCGTCTACTACGCCTCTGCCATCGTCACCGGCGGCATCAGCTACAACTCCGGTAACGGGGATGCCCTCACCCTGATCACAGCGCCCATGAGCACCGTGCCGATCGGCGTTCCAGTGCCTTTCTCGGTGATCGCGCTGGCTTCGGATATGACCCCGGCCGGCGGCATTTCCGTGCTCTACACCGTCACCAGCGGTACCGCGACACTAGCCTGCGGCGCGGCCACTTGCGGCGTGCAGACCACCGGAGACGGCCGCGCCTCTCTCAACGTAACGGCCGTCGATGGCACATGGTCCATCGTCACCGCCCGGCTCACCAACGGCTCCAGCCTGCAAGCGCAATTTCGCGGCGGCAGCGCGCCGGTGCTCTCCGCTCTATCGCCCAAGCTCTCGCTAGCCGCCGGCAGCAGCGTCAACTGGACCACCCAGGCGCTGGTGCTCAACAACGGCCTTCCCGCCAGCGGCCAGGCGGTCATCTGGCAGACCACGGCGGGCATCAGTACGCAGAGCGGCGCGGCCGTTACCACCGGAGCCAGCGGCATCGCCGCCAAAGCCCTCACCGTGGGACCGCTCACCCAGGGCCAGACCGTAACCAGCAACGCCTGCCTCAACGGAACCAGCCAGTGCGTCACCTATACCGCTTTTGGCGCGCGCCCTGAGTACGCCAGCATTGAAGCCGTCAGCGGCACGGCGCAGAGCCTGGCCGTCAGCGCCACGCCAAGCCAGATCACGCTGCGCGTTCTCGACATGGACGGCAACCCCATGGCCGGAGGCGCGGTCACGCTCTATCAGGCGCTCTACGCCTGGGCGCCGCCCTGCCCACCGCATGGACGCTGCGCGCAGGCTCCGCTGCTGGCCACCCAAGCCGCCACCGCCGTCTCCGCGCTCGATGGGAGCGTCGTCTTCACCCCCGCATCCATCCCCGGCGTAGCCACCATCATGCTGGGCACCGCTGTCACCGGCAATGCCGGCACCGTCAATCTGGCCGTCGAGCAGCACCCGTAAGGCAGCTTCAGTCGTCAGCACACAGCCAACAGCTTGAATTCGGTGAGCACGGCCTCCTGCACAAACTGAAACGGCCAAATCAAATGCTCCGGCTCCATATCCGCCACTCGCCATTTGCTGTCTTTTGATAGAAAATCGCCTGTGCAATACTCAAAACATGAAGCAGGTGACCTTGATAACTGATGGCGCGTGCGTGGGAAACCCCGGCCCCGGCGGATGGGCATTTATCGTGAGATACGGCGGAAAAGCGAGGGAATTATCGGGCGGAAATAGTGACACGACTAACAATCGAATGGAATTAACCGCTGCCCTGGAGGGCCTCAAGGCTCTCAAGGAGCCGTGTGAGGTTTTGCTCATATCAGACAGTCAATATCTATTGAACGGCCTGCAAACGTGGCGGTTCGGGTGGCGTAAGCGGGGATGGATGCGGAAGCCCAGGAAGGGAGAGGAACAGCCTGTTTTGAATGCGGACTTATGGCGGGAATTAGACACCCTGGCCGATCGACATAAGATTACCTGCAAATGGGTCAGAGGGCATTCAGGAGATCCTGATAATGAACGTTGCGACGAACTGGCGGAAGCTCAGGCTCGGCACTTCGTTGATGTACCCAGCTGGACCGGCATCGTTGGCGTCACGGAATAATCCTTTTACATCACCGCTGTCCTGAAGGCTCAGGCTACCTGATATCTTCCACCGTCTTTTGCAAGACTTGGGAATCGGCTAATGACCTTATTGCGCGCCCTAAAAACAGAAACGGCCGGAGCAACCGCTCCAGCCGTTTCCACAATCATTCAGTTTCCCGCTATTTCGCGTCTTTAACGTCTTTCGCCTCTTTTACGTCGCTCTCTTTCACGTCGCGAACTTCCAGCACACGGCATGAGGTGTCCACAAAATCCTTGTTGCCTGGCCGCGTTGTTTCCTTGCCGGTGTGGAAGTCGAAGACCGTCGCCGTCTCCGGCTTGTCAGTGCGTTCCTGTGAGGTCCACACCCGTGTGCATGTGAGATGGAAGCTGTCCAGCGTATGGATATCATCGGCGGCGGCGCCCAGTTCGTCCACCGCGGACGCGCAATAGGTCTTGCGCGACTTGGACTTGTCATAAAGCACCGCGATCTCGTCCGGGGTAGGCAGCCGCCAATCCGAGTAGCCCGCATCCTTGGAGTTTGCCGCAAACTTCTTGGCATCGGGCCAGCTCACTGCGTTGCCATTGTCGCGGCTCATCCACATCAGCTTGGTTTTGGTGTCCAATACGGTGGCGTCGTCGTAGGCGGTAAAGTCGCCTTCCGTTCCAGTCACCTTCGGCGGAGCCTTGGGCTGCGCGGCTGGAGGAAGCGGGGGCGCGGGCAATTCCTTGCCGCCCTTTGAAATCAGAAAATCGGCCATCTCTTTCTGTTTCCAATACGTTGCCGAGTGCACCGGCGACCAGCCTTCGTTGTCCAGGGCGTCGATCTCCGCCTTATGCGCCAGCAGCAGCTCCACAATATCCTTGTTGCCTTTGGCCGCGGCCAGGTGCAACGGAGTCGATCCGTTTTTGGCCTTGGCGTTCACATCGGCGTTGTGGGCCAGCAGGAACTCCGCCACGTCCTTGTGGTCATTGAAAGCCGCTATGTGCAGCGGGGTCTGTCCGTACTTCTCGTCCGTGCTTGAAACCACACTGGGGTTAGCCTGGACCAGCGCCTGGACTTTGGCCAGATCGCCCGTGCGAGCCGCGTCGTCAATCGCGGAGCAGAAACCGGAGCGAACAGCGACAAGTGCCGTCAACGCGAAAAGCACGGCGGCAAAACGATGGGAGAGGTTGATTTCAAACAGTTGGTGTTGAAAGATCTTCATTTCAGTGGAACTCCTGTGCAGTAATCTATTGCGACCACATTTTATCAACTCCTATCGCTTTGGCAAAGCCCCTTTCGAGCCTCCGTATTAACAAGCGCATTTGCTGCCAGGGCAATCGTATTCAGAAATACAAGCGCATGAGCTGCGCGGCCAAAATCCTGTCAAGGCGAGTGGGAGCCTCCGCTAACCAGCTAACCCGCTAACTCGCCAACCCGCTGCATCTCTGTTAACGCGCCCGATATTTTTCTGCTGGGTTTTTGCGGATAATTACCCTCTGTTGGTAGATCCTGTAAATAGGGAAGGGAGGTCCGTCCTCATGACAAAAAACTCGCTTTCAACCCGCAATCGCACTCGTCCCATCCCTCCAGCCACATCTCTTTTTACTACCCAGTTTCGTTGTTTCTTCTCCAAAAAATCCTCCACCCCCCACCCCCCCTACCCTCTGGAGCCCGTTTTTTGCACCATAATTTCCAGTAAAATGCTTAATATCAACTACTTGCATTTTCAGCATATTTACCAATCAGTAACTGCAAACCGCCCATTTTGCCCACTTTTTGGCCCAAAAAATCGCTCTTTTCATCCAAAATACTCGCTTTTTATCCAGTTTTCGCAGCCGCTCTCCACTAACCGCGCTCGCACTCAAACCCTCTTCCAGAACCTGGAAAGCGCTCCATCGAATCGTGTGCTAAAAACCCCAAACGCGCTTGCCCTGCGTTCCCTACAATTTCTTGCCGCACAAGCACTACGATGTGTTCTACTTGTTGCCAACAGCCATGGCAGACTTTGAATCGCTTGTAAATCGCTGGCATTCGGCCGGCATCCTGGATGCGGAGGCCGTCGGCCGCATTCGAGCTTTTGAAGACTCGCAGCAAAAACCTTCCGGCCTGCGCTGGCAGGGCATCGTCGCGCTGATCCTGGGTGCTATTCTGCTGGCCTGCGGCGTGGCGCTTTTCGTTTCCGCGCACTGGGATCAGATGGGGCCAGTTGCGCGCCTGTCCGTGGTGCTGGCCATGGTCAGCGTCTTCCACCTTGGCGGCGGCTGCGCGCGCTCGCGCTTCAGCGGCCTCTCGACGGCGCTGCACGCGGTAGGCACGCTCTCCACCGGCGCGGCCATCGCCTTGGTCGGCCAGATCTTTAACATCGAGGAGCACTGGCCCGCTGCGGTGTTTATGTGGGCCGTGGCCGCGCTGGCCGGCTGGGCCTTGCTCCGCGACGAGGCGCAGCAAATACTGGCGCTGCTCTTGGTCCCAGCATGGATTCTCTCCGAGTTTTCCTACTACGCCGAAGGCCACATCGGCGAAGAAGTCTACGCTGGCCGCTTCCTGATTGTCTGGGCAATTCTCTACCTGACTTTTTTTCTCGGCTCAAAGCGCAAAATCCTCCAGGGAATTCTCTTCGCTGTCTCCGCCATTGCGGCGCTTATCGGCGTAGTTCTGCTGCTCGACCCATGGCGCTCCTGGGGTGACAGAACCTTCCTCTCGCTCAGCCTTCAGACTTGGGGCTGGATCGGCATTGCCGTCGTGCCGCTCCTCTTTGCGGTCTTCAAATTCAAAAAGACCGTGATTCCGGTGGCCGTCGCAATCTGCTTTTCGATTGCGCTGCCCTGGTGCCAGCGGGTCTGGACCGATCACGAGTATTACGGCTCTTACGTGCGAAATGAACCCAACCTGACCGCGCACGCGCTGGTAGCCGCCTTCTGCGTCTTCGTCATCTGGTGGGGAGTGCGCCAGGCCAGCAAGGCGCTGGTCAATCTCGGCATCGTCGCCTTCGCCATTGCCGTCGGCTGGTTCTACTTCAGTGACATCTTTGACAAGCTGGACCGCTCGCTGGGCCTCATCGGCCTTGGCATTCTCTTCCTGGCCGGTGGATGGGCGCTTGAAAAAATGCGCCGCAATCTTGTCGCAGGCATGAAGAAACCGGAAGTCTCAGCCATGAATTCTCCGGAGGCGGTATGAAAATCTCTAAAACCTCCCTCATTTTGTTGGCCATTCAGTTGGCGCTCGTCCTCTCCATCGCGGCCAAGTACCTTTATCAGCGCTCGACCTGCCCGCGTGTCTGGGTGCGCGCCGCCGCCTACGATCCGAACTTTCCGATGCGCGGCCGCTACCTGAGCCTGCAACTGACCGTGAACGGATGCCAGAGCACGCTGCCCAGCGCCCTGCACGCCACCTTTCCGCGCAACGCCGACGGCACCACCAAATCGACCGGCTACACCGTGCGGCCGGGCGATCCGTTGTACTTCCGCGCCAAGCTCAAAGTGCAAAACAACAAGCTGGTTGCCATACGCATTCCCGAGGCCGACCTGACCTCAAAGGGGGAGTATGTCTCGGCTGCTTCCGGTTCGGCCTGCGATGCGCTCCGCCTGCAACAGCCCGTCGATTTTTACATTGCCGAACACGCCGCCGATCCCAGCAGTCTAAGTACCGGTCAGGAACTCTGGATGGAAGTGACCGTTCCGCCGCTCGGTCCGCCGCGCCCAATTCAACTGGCGCTCAAAGACAACGGAGCATGGAAGCCGCTGGCCTTCCAATAGAATTCTTTGTCAGCGCGCCCTGAAAGGCTTGGCCGCCGCCGGTTGCTCGGCGCCTGCCTGTCCGGCTTTGATCTCGGCCACAAAGAAATTCTCTCCGCGCGTGGGGCTGCCGCTGAGCCTGCGCAGCATGGCCAACTGGCCCACATGCGTCAGCGCATCGGCCATCGGTCCCTGGAACAACTGCTCCACCGAGGCATGAAGCGGTCCGCCGGTTGCCAGAAAAGCGTCAAAGGTTTGCAGTGACTGAAAGAACCTCTGCTGTTCCTCGGCCCAGGGGCGCGGCTGGGTTGCGTGCCACCGTTCTTCGCCCATCGCCGCGCTCAGCGCCCAGTCAAACAGGTCGCCCATATGCGCCAGAATCTGCACCGGCATGCGTCCGGCCCCGGCAAATCCGGCAAAGTGGTCGGGCGCGCCCTCCAAAGCCCGGTTAGCGCGATAGGCCAGCGTTGCCAGTGTGTGCCGCAGCAATTCGCGTTTCTCATCCATACCCGGAACTATAGCGCACCGAGCGGCGGCAGGGAACTGGCAAATGACAGATTTCAGTCAAAATTCAGCCTGAACACCGCCTGCCAGCCGCAACTCCGCTCATCTGTAGTAAACTAAAAGTTCTGAGTCCAAAAGCAGGAAAAGACCATGTCCATTCATCCCGTAATGCAGCGCTTGGCGGACAAGCTCAAGCGCACCGACCTTCCCGCATTCGTCCCTGGCGATCAAGTTCGCGTTCAGGTCAAGATCAAGGAAGGCGACAAAGAGCGGTTGCAGGCCTTTGAGGGCCTGGTCATCGCTATCAACAAAGGGCCGCAGGGTACCTTTACCGTGCGCAAGATGAGCTTTGGCCAGGGCGTGGAGCGCATCTTCCCGTTCAACTCCAAGGTCATTGACAAAATTGAAAAGGTGCGCAGCTACAAGGTGCGCCGCGCCAAGCTCTTCTACCTTCGCGGACTGCGCGGCAAGGCCGCCCGTCTCAAGGAAGTGGACCGCGTCGTGGTCAAGGCCTAGTCTTTCAATATCTAGTCCGCGTCCATCTTTCCATCAAACGCAGCCCCGGCTTTGGCCGGGGTTGTTTTTTACAGCGGTTATTGAACAGTGGTCAGTCATTCAGTCCACGCAGAGAACTGTTTTTCTATCCGATCGTTCGCAGTTTCACTCCCGGACCCTGATCGCCGATCCCTTACCACTGTTCACTGTTCACTGTAGTCTGTAATCTGTACTTATGCCCATGGATCATCCCGTCCGCCATCCATCCTTCGAGCAGACGCTGCTGAGCGCCCGCCGCACCATGGTGCTGAGCGAGATCCTCAAGCTGGCGCTCGATAGCTTCCGCGCCGGCAAGGTGCGCTTTGCGCTCACGGCGCTGGGAATGGTCATCGGCACCGCTTCGGTTATTTTGGTGGCCACCGTCGGGCTCACCGGCAAGCAATATGTCCTGCAATTGATCCAGAAATTCGGCACCAATTCGGTTGAGCTGGAGTACTCCAGCGGCGGAGCCATCGGTTCCGAGCGCATGGTCTACAACGACTCACTCACTCGCGAAGACGAGAAGGCCGTCCTCCAGCAGTTGCCCGGCGTGATGTATTCCTCGCCGGTAATGGAAATGCACGCCCGCATCCTCTTCAGCTCCGGCATTGTCAAAGACACGCTGGTGCTTGGCGTCAGCCCGCAGTATCTCAACATCCACAATCTGCTGGTCCCGGTTGGCCGTTTTCTGGACGACACCGATGACGCCGCCCACATCAAATGCGCCGTCGTCTCCGAGGTCTTTGCCCGCGACCGCTATGGCAGCTCCGATGCGGCCGTCGGCCAGACCTTTGAGATCAGCGGCATCCCTTTCACCATCATCGGCGTCTT
>JBEKDN010000108.1:0-13640 GCA_050014335.1 Occallatibacter sp.
ACCCGTGCTCACTACCGCCGCCGCTACGGCAATGACGCGCCAGAGGTCAGCATGCCCTCCCGCTTTCTTGAAGAAGTTCCCAGTCAGTTGATTGAGAACCTGGGCGGCCGCGCTCCAGTTCAGTCCTCATCCTGGTCTAGTTCGGGCGCGTATGGCGGGGGTTCAAGATTCGGTGCTGCCCGCGGCAATGGCCAGAGCAGCGATTTCGTTGACCGGCACTACAACTACGAAGACGAAAATCAGGATTCCCCCCGCTCACCGGCTTATTCCGGCGGCACTGGGTTGAAATCCAATCCAAGAACCGCGTCCTCCAAGCCCTTCGTAGCCTCATGGATGACTACCAAGGCGGCCTTGCCCAGCCAGCCATCCCAAGCAAAAGGAGAAAGCACGGATGTGTCGCCGAATTCCATTGACAACATCGCCCGCTTTTTCGGTGGCGGCTCCGGTCATGGCCGCCCAGGCTCCTTGCCCCGCCCGGCAATGCAGATCGCCACGCCCGCCGGCGCGGCCAACCTGAAAAAAGGCCAGCGCGTCCGTCATGCCAAATACGGCGAGGGGACAGTTCTTCTGCGCGAAGGCGACGGAGAAGACGCCAAGCTCACCGTACTCTTCGCGCGCCATGGCATGAAAAAGTTGATGGAGAAATTCGCCAACCTGCAAAAAATCTGAGAGGCAAGCCACATCGAAAGCGCAAACCCGGCGCCGCCTGCAAGATTGTCGCACACGTAAAAAGAGGAAGGGCGCAAACTCGCGACCTTCCTCTTCCATTGAATCCCTATGTATCCACTAAACTACTCGATTCATGCTTGGAGCAAGCGTATTGCTCTTGACCTTCCAGAAAAGCAGTCCCGCCATCAGCAACAACCCTGTGCCCATCAACAGCAATGAAGGCGGCTCGGGCGAAATCTCGCTCAGGCTCATGCCAACGTCGTAGCCATCCGAGTCTGAGTTCGGGTTGTAGAGCGAGGTTCCTGTGTTGTAACCATCCAGCAGGTCTCCCGGAGCAACGAACCATAGCAGGAACTGATCGGCTGGATTAGCTGAAAAATCGAAGAGCAGTCCGCCAGAGGTGTCAACGAAAAATGGCGAAGTGGCAAGGTTGACGTCGTTGTCATAGTCAAAGCCGTTGGCGCCGGCGTTGGGGCTTACGCCGCCATTGCCATAGGGAATTACTGAAGCCGCCACGCCGTTGATCGTGATGTCATAACCATAAAATATCTGGTACGTCGTGCCAGAAACCAGCGTCCCTTCAAGAATGCCGCTCGCGGTAACACCGGTAGGCTGCGTTCCGATGCCCGTAGCGCCTGTGCCGGGTGTACCGTTCGGATTGGAATTATTTACGCCTGTAAGCGTGAAATAGAAAAATGTAACGCCATTTGCAGACGCGGCCGGAGCTAATGCAAGAGCAGTAGCCAATACGAGTCCAACTACCAGGAATTTCTTCATACTTCCTCCTAAAACGGCCCTCGTGGGCCCTTGCACCGCTCAAAAAACTCTTTGCTGCCGACCACCCAAGCATACCAGTAATTGGATAGCCTTAACTGAGGCCCGCAAAAATACTTCAAACCCAGCCGCCGTGGGAATCCAAAAAGATAGACGGAGGGACAACGCTTCAAATCGCCAATTCTCGCGTCTCAAGCGTCTGCATACTTGAGAATGCACGTCATCTTCCAAATAATAGTAATTATAATCAATAACTTATACACAGCAATCTCTTTTAATGTGCAACGAATTGCATACGAGTTCCCAAAGAAGTTCCACTATTTTGGGTATCCTCAGGCCCGTTCTCGCCTTCGTTCTCTTCGCACTGTCCAAATTCCGGTCGGCATCCGCCCTGTTGTACCTTATAAAAGTCCATCCCGCATCTCGCTCGCAAATATGCAATTGCACAGTCGCTTCACCAGCTCCCTCGTTCTGCGATACCATTAAAGACAAGATTGGGGCACAATATGTTCGTTGTGATTTGGCAATTTGAAATTGCCGAGGAAAAGGTTGCCGCCTTTGAAGCCGCCTACTCGCCTGATGGCACATGGGCTCAACTATTCCGCGCCTCGTCCGATTACCGGGGCACAGAGCTGCTGCGCGACTCCTACATCGCCGGAAATTACCTCACCATCGACCGCTGGGCCAGTGAAGAGGCCTTCCGCGCCTTCCGCAAGAATCACGACACCGACTACGAAGCCCTGGACCGAGCCTGCGACCCGCTCACCTCCAGCGAATCCCGCATCGGCGCTTACACCGTCTGAACTCTCTGATCAGGCCCAAGCATCTGCGCGGCAATCAGTGCGAAGAACGCGAGATATTCCTGCGATCTGACACCCTTCACCATCTCTTCGCCATTTTTTACTGTCTTTTCACTGCCTCACCCTGCTACAATCCCATCGAAATCCATTCCAGGCCGCCGCGCCATTTCCTGTGAGGAAAGCAGGCCCCGCGCAGGCGAGCATTATCAAGGAGCCCTCCCATGGCAGTCGCCGACGACCGCAGCAAAGCCGTAGATATCGCCCTTGCACAGATCGAAAAACAGTTTGGCAAAGGGTCGATCGTCCGGCTCGGGTCCAAAGAGGCGTTGGTGCCCATCGCCGTCATCTCCACCGGCTCCATCAGCTTTGACGCCGCGCTCGGCGTCGGCGGCATTCCCCGCGGCCGCGTCATTGAAGTCTTCGGCCCTGAGTCCTCCGGCAAAACCACCATCACTTTGCAGATCATCGCCGAGGCGCAAAAGGCCGGCGGTCTGGCTGCCTTCGTCGATGTCGAGCACGCACTCGACCCCAGCTACGCAAAAAAACTCGGCGTGGACATTGATAACCTCCTCGTCTCGCAGCCCGATAACGGCGAGCAGGCCCTCGAAATCACGGAGACCCTCGTCCGCTCCGGCGCCATTGACGTGCTCGTCGTCGATTCCGTCGCCGCCCTCGTCCCCAAGGCCGAACTCGACGGCGAGATGGGCGACTCCCACATGGGCCTGCAAGCCCGCCTCATGTCCCAGGCCCTGCGCAAGCTCACCGGCACTGTCTCCAAGTCACGCACCGCTCTCATCTTTATCAACCAAATTCGCGAGAAAATCGGCGTCATGTTCGGCAATCCCGAGACCACCACCGGCGGCCGGGCGCTCAAGTTCTACTCCTCGGTCCGCGTCGACATTCGCCGCATCGCGGCCATCAAGGATGGCGACGTCGTCACTGGCAACCGCACCAAGGTCAAAATCGTCAAGAACAAAGTCGCCGCGCCCTTCCGTGAGGCTGAGTTCGACATTATCTACGGGGAAGGCATCAGCCGCGAGGGCGACGTCCTCGACATGGCCGTGGCCAACAACATCGTCGAAAAGTCCGGCGCATGGTACGCCTACTCCGGTGAGCGCATCGGCCAGGGCCGCGAGAACACCCGCACCTTCCTCAAGGAAAATAAAGAGATCTTCGCAAGGATCGACAGCGAGCTCCGCAAGAAGCTAGGCATCGGCGGCCTCAAGGCCGACATCCCAGAAATCCCCCCCACCGGCCAAGCCGAAGCCAAAGAAGCCGTCCGCCCCCGCAAAGGCTAGTTTTTCTTGGTTCACGGCGGATTACCAGAATAGGGATCTGGGCCAATTGGCCGCTTTTGAAACTATCGCCGACTACCGGCTATGGAGTGAAAAGCGGCTTTTTCAGGAGAAACAATGTCCCGCGAAATTCCGCCGCAAATCGTCGATTACGTCGAAAATCTGGATTATTCTCCAGAGTGCGAACTCATATTTGGACTCACATATGCCGCTGGAACGGATTGCAAACCCGTTCAGGAATGCATCGAAAGAACCTTACAGACTTATGGTTACAAGGCTCGCGTTGTCCGAGTTAGCGATTTGATATCCAACCTGACTGACCATCTTTTGCGAGACGGTTCCGAGATCGATAGAATTTCTTCCCGAATGGATGCGGGTAACGAGGGATGTAGGGATAGCAAACGGTGTGATCTTTGGGCTTTGGCCGCAATCGGAAAGATCAACAGCCTGCGCGGGACAGAGAACCAAACTGCGCAGGAACGCGTGGCACACATTATTCTTTCTTTGAAAAGGCCGGAAGAGGTTTCCACCCTGAGAAAGGTATACGGCCCTGGATTCTTTCTAATCGGTGTGTTCGCCACCGAAAAAGAGCGACTGGATCATCTGATTGAAAAGAATGCACCGAAGATGGATGCAATTAACCTCATTAAGCGAGACGAAGATGAGCTCTCAGACCCGTTCGGCCAGAAGACAAGCAAGACGTTCCAACTCGCCGATGTATTCGTACAACTCAGATCCAGCGCCTACGACAAGGAATTGACGCGTTTTCTTTCTCTCGTATTCTCCAACCCTTACGAAACGCCTACACAGCAAGAAAATGCCATGTTTCTGGCTTATGCCTCATCTCTTCGTTCAGGACAGCTTGGTAGACAAGTTGGTGCTGCAATCACATCGAAAGGCGGCGATGTGATTGCCGTTGGCTGTAATGACGTTCCAAGACCCGGAGGTGGACTCTATTGGCCAGGTACGGAAGATCGCCGGGATCATATTCGAGGCAGCGACTCAAACAATGCGCAGATTGACAAAATCGTCGATAGCCTATTGGTTCGACTTGGCGATTGTGTCGCGGACGAACAAATCGAAACACTCCGCAAAGACTTTCGAGGTGCTCTTGACATAACCGAATATGGCAGAGCCGTTCATGCAGAGATGGACGCACTCATCACCTGTGCTCGATCTGGAGTCAGCCCTGCGGGCGGCATTCTCTATGCGACCACTTTTCCATGCCACAACTGTACGCGGCACATCATTGCAGCGGGAATCCAACGTGTGTACTATATCGAGCCATATCCCAAAAGCAAGGCTGAGGAGTTGCACGAAGATGCTATCGTTGTAGAAGAAAAATCTTTACGTCAACATCGAGGACCGCGATGGAAATTGCCGTATACGCATTTTGTTGGGATCGGTCCTAGGCGCTACTTTGATCTTTTCTCGTTGAATTTAAGCAGCGGCTTTGAACTCCAACGTAAGGCAGGCGGTCGAACTCTTTCATTGAATCAGGCAAAGTCATGGCCCAGAGTTCCGTTGTCTCCTCTCAGCTATCTACAGCGCGAGAGAGAAGTGATTGAAGAACTTGGGAAGCTTTTCCACAAGACAAGTGGACGATAACAGGATTGATGCGCGACAATTTTGCACAATGAGGAATCGAACATGGCACTCATAAAGAACACGACTTCAGACAGCGCAAGAGAGTTTTGGGCACACGTAGATTCTGTTGTGATCCAAGTTCATCAAGAGAGGCCATCGTATCGGCGAGATGCGTCTGTAGGGAAATCAGTACGCGAATGCAACTCAGGTACAGGCCACCTCACGAGGGAGTCCAGACGCGATATTGGGGTTGTAACATCTCGTCGAACTGAAGATTGAACAATCGATTCGTGTTCCCCCGGTCTGGATTCTTGGACCTGGGAATCGATGAATTTCAACCCTTCGCCCTGCAGCAGACACCCGCCGGCTTCACCGCCCCACAAAGGAATGAAATCGTGATTCCGAGATTGTCCCAATCGGGCACCCGGAGGGAGCAGTGACCTTTAGGCCACTGAAATCAGGCCAATGAAAAGATGTGCCTTTAGGCACGGGCCTTTCCTTCATCTGCGTTATCCGCAAATGAAAAACTGCTCGTTGTCCTAGCTCCAGAATTCGGATATTGACACCATCAACCTCATGGCGCGCAAGCGTCTCCGCCCCACCGCCGGTGGTTAGGCTGACAGTTTGTTCAGCAGGTCGATCCGCACACCTCCACCGGGAAAAAGCGCGCGAATCTCCAGCACTCCGCCCATCGCTTCCCGGCCATCTTCCCCAATTTTTGCGCCAGATTTTTGCAGATAATTAAGCTCCAACGGCCTACCCTATTCATAGGGAGGATCCTCCATCACCCCAACGTCCGCATCCGAGCCGGCCAACTCCGGGCCATAGCTTTTCACGGGTTCGCCGCCCCGAATTAAGCAAAGAAAAAGCGAAGAAATCCGCCCGACCCCCACCCCCCCTACCCCTGTGGAGCCAGTTTTTTACGTAAGATTTTCTTTCAACTACCAAGGAATCAATAGTTTGTAATTTTTACACAGTTACTAATCAGTAACTGCAAACCCCGTTTTTTGCCCCAATTTATGCCCCAAAAGCATCGATTTAACCCCCAAAACCTTCCGTTTTGGCGCGAAAAATCTATGCCCTGAATTCGGTTTGGCATGCCGAAAGAAACTCGATTTTGAATCCGCAATTCTCTCTCGCAAATCCGCGGACGCTCGATCACAACGCAAAGATGGCCACAACCACGACGCAAGCTCCTACGGCCAGACTCACGCGGTCGCGCATGGCAAAAATCACCGGATCTTCGTCCATCTCGCCGCGCGAGCCGAGCAGCCAGACGCGATTGATCCAGTAGAGAAGTAGCGGCACAATCAGCCAAAGTCTGTATGGATGGTGATAAAGCCTGGTCACATCCGGACGCGCAATGTAAAGCATGAAGACCAGCACAGCGGCATAAGCGCTCGCCGTGCCAAAGCTGCGAACCTGTTCGAGATCGGAGGCCAGATAACCGCGCCCGTGAATCGCGGCAATGCCGCGCTCGCGCAAGTTTTCCAGTTCGCTGAAACGCTTGACCATGGCCAGCGAGAGAAAAAGAAAGATTGAAAAGCCCGCTAGCCAATGGGAGATTTCCGTTCTGGTTGCCGCGCCTCCGGCAAGCAGACGCAGCGTGTAAAGACCGGAGAGCATCAGCACATCGACAAGAGCTTTTTGTTTGAGATAAAAAGAATAGGCTGTGGTGGAAACAATATATACCGCGAGCCAAAGCGCAAATTGATGGGGAAGCAATGGCAGCAGCGCCGCCGAGCCCGCGATCAGCGCAAACGCCAGCAGAATGCCGAAAGAGACCTGGAAATCGCCGGCGGCAAATGGACGGAAGCGCTTGGCCGGATGTCGGCGGTCGCTGTCGATATCCATGAGGTCGTTAAGAATGTAGCTGGCCGAAGCCATGAAACTGAAGCAAAAGAAAGCGGCCGTGACCGCGCCGATAGCCGGAAAACTTAACTTGTGCGAGAGCAACAGCGGCGCCACCAGAAGCAAGTTTTTGGCCCACTGATGAATGCGGATCGTCTTGGCTAGAGTGCGCGGCAGCGGCTGCCGATCCATGAAGCAGCGCGCCGTCGGAATCTTCTTCATCCGCAGCGCCCAACTCAGGCTCACGGACGGGTTCGCAACCATCGCCACGCGCGCCGCAACCAGCAGCGGCAGATCGGCGCGTGAGTTGCCGATGTAGTCGAAGTCGCAGAAATGAGAATTCAGCAGCGCCAGCTTCTTTCCGCTGGTTAGATTGGTTTGTCCGTCCGAGGCCAGCACTCCGGCAAAGATTCCCAGATGCGCCGCCACGCGATCGGCAAGCGAAGAATCCGCGCCAGTGGCAAGGTAGATCTGTCGGCCGCCACGTTTCTCGGCTTGCAGATAACGGAGCAGCGAGGCGTTGTACGGCAAGCGGGCTGGTTCCAACGGAGCGCTGCAGGCCACTTCGGCCTTCAGGCGGGCGCGCCCGCTGGCCAGCCAAATCGCCAGTTGCCAGACGCGCAATGGATTGCGGCGCACAAACCGGCAAGCCGCGTCGAAGAGCGAGTCGGACTTGATCAGCGTGCCGTCCAGATCTACGCACAACGGGCGAGCGGCAGCGGAAGCTTCAGCGGGATTGGAGTCTTGGGCCAACTCAAGTCAGTATATCGTTTGCCGGAATGCGGGCGTTTCGAGCTGCGGCCATGCAATTCAAAATCTGTTGCGCGGGCGGACGAAACCTTTCAGGAAACTGGCGCGTCCGTAGAAGCAATGCGGCATGTTTGCCGTCTGTTTAAAATCGCCTCCGACACCGCAGCTTGTCCACTATCGATCAGCGGAGCGCGAACTACTGGCTGTAAGCTGTAAGTTGTGCCTTTAGATGCCTGTTGCGCGGGCATTCATTCAAGAAGAATCGACGGGAATCGACACATGTCAAATGAATCCGCTCCGGAATCGCGTCTGGCCGCAAACGGCCTTCAGCCACGGCACCAAACCCACAAAAGTTCCTGGGCGCGCATGATCGTCTACATTGCGCTGGTCGTGGCTCTGTGCCTGATTATCTGGAAAATCTACAAGAACCAGAAGGCGGCACAGAGTCAGGCTAACAGTCAGGCGGCTGCACTTATGGGCAGGCCCGTGCCTGTGCAGGTCGCGCCCGTCGAGCAGAAGCCAATGCCGATTTACCAAACCGCACTGGGCACTGTGACGCCGTATATGAGCGTCACAGTGAAAGCCCGTGTCAGCGGCGAATTGGAACCGGTCAAATTCACTGAAGGTCAGCTGGTCAGGAAAGGCCAGACCATCATGGTGATCGATCCCAGACCTTACAAAGCCGCGTTGGATCAAGCCAAAGGCACTTTGGAACACGATCAAGCTTTGCTCAAGGATGCCAAGGCGGAATACGCGCGTTACACGGCGCTTTACGACGCGGGCGTAGTTTCCAAAGAGGTGATGCAAGCCGATGAGGCGACGCAGGGCCAATATCAGGGCGCTATCGACGCCGACAAGGCCGCCGTTGATACCGCCAAGCTGCAGCTCGATTGGTGCACCATTCAGTCCCCCATTGACGGCAAGATCGGCCTGCGCCTCGTGGACCCTGGGAACGTCATCGCCGCCGGAACAACAAATCTTGTCGTCATTAATCAGTTCCAGCCAATCGCGGTTTACTTCACTCTTCCTGAGGATCAGCTTCCGCCCGTTCTGGAAAAACTCCGAGCGGAAAAGCGGCTGGCCGTTGAAGCCTACAACCAGGGCGATACCGTAAAGTTGGCCAGCGGATATCTGCTCACAGCGGACAACCAGATCGATACCACTACCGGAACTGACAAACTGAAGGCGGTTTTCGACAACAAGGATCAGGCGCTCTTCCCCAACCAGTTTGTGAACATTCACCTCATTATGGAAGCGCGGCCCAATGCGCTGGTTGTGCCGTCCGCGGCCATCCAGACCGGCAACCATGGTTCGTTTGTGTGGGCAGTCGATACTGACGCGGTCAAGAGAGTTTCAATAGCGAAAAATAGGCCGGTGAAGATCGCTTTGGCTGAGGGGCAGGTAACTATCCTAGACAGCGGTGTGAACCCCGGTGAAAACGTAGTGGTGGACGGCGCGGACAAGTTGCGCGACGGACAGATTGTGACAATCAGCGCGCCTCGCCAGAAAAGCTCCGCCAGCTCAACTCCGCGAACAGGTGCGCAGGTGGACGCCGCCGATCCAGGCAGTCAGGCGAATCGCAAACAAGAGACGGGAGCAAAGCAGTGAGTCTGAGTCCTTCCCGGCCATTCATTCTGCGCCCGGTGGCCACGTCGCTGCTAATGGCGGCCGTTTTGCTGGCCGGTGCCGTGGGCTACCTGCAGTTGCCGGTCTCAGCGCTGCCTGAGGTGGATTACCCGATCATTCAGGTACTCACCTTCTATCCCGGCGGCGGGCCGGAGGTGATGGCATCATCGGTCACTGCGCCGTTGGAGCGGCAGTTCGGCCAGATGCCTGGCCTGAAGCAAATGACCTCAGTGAGCAGCGGTGGCGGTTCGGTAATCACTCTTGAGTTCAATTTGGATGAGAACATCGACGTGGCCGAGCAGGAGGTGCAGGCGGCAATCAATGCGGCCAATAGCTTCCTCCCCGCCGATCTTCCCAACCCGCCAATCTACAGCAAGGTCAACCCGGCCGATGCGCCGATCATGACCCTGGCGCTCTATTCCAGCTCTCTGCCACTGGATAAAATTGAAGATGCGGCCGATACCAATCTGGCACAAAAAATCTCGCAGGTCACCGGCGTGGGTCTGGTTTCGATTGCCGGAGGACAAAAGCCCTCCGTGCGGATTCAGGCCAATCCGGCGCAGCTTGCCGCTTACAATCTGAGCCTGGAAGATTTGCGCACCGCGCTCGCCGCGGCCAATGTTGACCAGGCCAAAGGAACACTCAACGGCTCGCGTCAGTCTTACACCATCGGTGCCAATGATCAGTTGATTTCCAGCGACGATTACAAGCCCGTGATTGTCGCTTATCGTAACGGTGCGGCGGTGCGCGCCTCCGATGTGGCGACCATCGTTGACGCCGCTGAGAACTCGCAGCAGGCCGCATGGATGGATCGTCAGCCCGCGGTCATCGTCAACATTCAGCGCCAGCCGGGCGCCAACATCATCGCCGTTGTGGACCGCATCAAGGCGCTACTGCCGCAGTTGCAGACCAGCCTGCCTGCCTCAGTGAAGGTGCGCGTGCTGACGGATCGCACCACCACAATTCGCGCTTCAGTCAGGGATGTCGAATACGAGCTGATGCTTACCATCGCGCTGGTGGTGATGGTCATCTTTCTCTTCCTTCGCAACCTTGCCGCTACGATTATTCCTTCGGTTGCCGTTCCGCTCTCCATTATCGGAACCTTCGGTGTAATGTATCTGCTTGGCTATTCGCTGAACAACCTGACGTTGATGGCGCTCACCATCTCCACTGGCTTTGTGGTGGACGACGCCATCGTGATGATTGAGAATATCTCGCGATTCATTGAAGAGGGCATGAGCCCGATGCAGGCCGCGCTGAAAGGCAGTGAGCAGATCGGCTTTACCATCATGTCGCTTACCGTCTCGCTGATCGCCGTGCTGATTCCTCTGCTCTTCATGAGCGATGTGGTGGGCCGGCTCTTCCGCGAATTCGCCATCACGCTGGCCGTTACAATTCTTGTCTCCGCATTTGTATCTTTGACTCTGACGCCGATGATGTGCTCGCGCATTCTCAAAGACAAAAAGGTTGCGCGCCAAACCCGCTTCTATCACTGGTCTGAAGATCGCTTCAACCGCATCATTGCCTGGTATGGGCGAACGCTGCAGGTGGTATTGGAGCATCGCTTCACTACGTTGATGGTCACAATCGCAACCTTCGTGGCCACCGTTCTTCTCTTCATTGTCGTTCCCAAGGGCTTCTTCCCTGTGCAGGATACGGGCGTGATTCTGGGCATCAGTGAGGCGCCGCAGTCGGTCAGCTTCGCGTCCATGGCTGAGCGCCAGCAGAAGCTCGTCGATACCCTGCTGCAAGATCCGGCCGTCGATAACATCTCTTCGTTTATCGGCGTTGACGGCACCAACAACACGCTGAACTCGGGGCGAATCCAGATCAATCTCAAGCCGCTCGCCGTGCGCAAAATTACTGCCACTGAAGTCATTCGCCGCTTGCAGGGCAACCTGGGCAGCGTGCAAGACTCGGAGGATATTCAGCTTTTTCTGCAGCCGCTTCAAGACCTCACCGTCGAAGATCGCGTCAGCCGCACTGAGTTTCAATATTCGCTTGAAGATCCGGACCCAGTGGAGTTGGCCAAGTACACGCGACTGATGGTCAGTGAATTGGGCAAGGAGCCAGTTGTCACAGACGTTGCCAGCGATTTGCAGGATCGAGGACTCGGCGCGCAGTTGGTCATCGATCGCGATACCGCGGCGCGGCTTGGCATTGCCATGTCTGACGTCGATAACACGCTCTATGACGCCTTTGGCCAGCGCCAGGTCTCCACCATCTTCACTCAACTTAATCAGTACCATGTGGTGATGGAAGTGGGAAAGAACTTCCAGACCGATCCCTCGACGCTAAGCAATCTATACGTCAAGTCCGGTAACGGTACACAGGTTCCGCTCAGCCAATTGGCGCATTGGGAGCAATCGACCGCGCAGCTTTCCATCGGTCACCAGGGGCAGTTCCCGTCCACCGTAATCAGTTTTAATCTGGCGCCGGGCAAGGCGCTGGGCGACGCAGTAAATGCGGTGAGCCGCATCGAGCAGCGCATCAATATGCCGGCCGCCATCAACGCCAGTTTCCAGGGCACGGCCGCCGCATTCCAGACTTCGCTGGCCAACGAGCCGATCCTGATTCTGGCGGCGCTGCTCACCGTCTACATCGTGCTGGGCGTGCTGTATGAGAGTTACATCCATCCCATCACCATCATCTCTTCGCTGCCCTCGGCGGGCGTGGGCGCGCTGCTTGCGCTGATGATTACGCGCACGGAATTCAGCGTGATCGCGCTGATCGGAATTATTCTGCTCATCGGCATTGTGCAGAAGAACGCAATCATGATGATCGACTTTGCCTTGCAAGCCGAGCGCGTCGAGGGCAAAACCGCCGAGGCCGCAATTTTCCAGGCCTGCCAGTTGCGCTTCCGGCCTATTTTGATGACCACGATGGCCGCGATGCTGGGCGGCCTGCCGCTAGCCCTGGGCGGAGGCGTAGGCGCGGAACTGCGCATGCCGCTCGGCGTCACTATCGTCGGCGGATTGATCCTCTCGCAGGCGCTTACGCTCTATACCGTGCCGGTCACGTATCTCTACTTTGACAAGCTCGCACAAAGAATGAAGCCGAAGAGCAAGGAACAGGAAGCAGGAATCCGGGAACAGGTTCCTGAATCCGGCTATTAGCTGGGCGCCCCAGTTCCGGATTTTCGGACCTGGGATACCTCAAATCTCAACCGGAAGCGATAGGTGGTTGTTAATCTTTAGCCGACAACCAAGAACTGAGAACTGGATTCTATAACCGATGCATCTCTCCGCACCATTCATTCAGCGCCCGGTCGCCACCTCGCTTCTCAGCCTGGCGCTGCTACTGGCTGGTTCGGTGGCTTACTCCATCCTGCCCGTTTCCTCGCTGCCCAACGTGGACTTTCCCGTGATCGGAGTCAGCGCCGGATTGCCTGGAGCAAGCCCTGAGACGATGGCTTCATCTGTCGCCACGCCTCTGGAGCGCCAATTCGGACGCATTGCCGGCGTCAATCAAATGACCTCGTCCAGTTCGCTCGGCTCGGCTTCGGTGACCATGCAGTTCGATATCAGTCGCAACATCGATGCCGCAGCCCGCGACGTGCAAGCCAGCATTAACGCGGCGCGCAGCCAGTTGCCCTCCTATCTGCCGCAGAATCCAAGTTACCGCAAGGCCAATCCCGCTGAAGCGCCGATCCTCATTCTTGCGCTCACTTCCGACGTCGTGCCCAAGCCGGAAATCTACGACATGGCCGATTCGATTCTGTCGCAGAAGATATCGCAGATTCAAGGCGTCGGACAATGCTTTGTCGGTGGCAGTTCCAGTCCAGCCGTGCGTGTCGAATTGAATCCCATGGAACTGGGCAACAACGGCGTAGGCCTTGAGGCGGTGCGCACGGCGCTGGCCAACGCCAATGCGAATCGTCCCAAGGGAGCTTTTCAAGACGCAGATCACCGCTGGCAGATCAACGACAACGATCAAATCTTCAAGGCTCGCGATTATGCCCCGATTATTGCCGGCTATAACCAGCGGACCGGCGCGCCGGTGCGAGTCACCGATCTGGGCAAGGTGATGGATAGCGTCGCCGACATCCGCACCTCCGGCGTCAGCGGTATCAACACTATCAATGGACCGCCTGGAGAATTGAAGAGCGCGGTGCTGATTATCGTCTTCAAGATTCCCGGCGCCAATGTCATCTCCACCGTTGACAGCGTGCTTGCCGAGTTGCCGCGCCTGCAAGCGGCCATTCCGCCAACGATCAAGATCGATGTTGCCGTGGATCGGACCACTACGATTCGTTCAAGCGTGAGGGACGTCGAGATCTCGCTAATGA
>JBEKDN010000109.1:0-13493 GCA_050014335.1 Occallatibacter sp.
TTGTGGCCTTCCATCCTCTTTGAGGAGTTCGGCCTGCAATACTATGGCCCCATCGACGGCCACAACCTGCCGCTGCTCGTGGAGAGCTTCAAGTTCCTCAAGGCTGAAAACCGCCCCGTCCTGCTGCATGTATTGACGCAAAAAGGCCGCGGCTTCCAGCCCGCGCTTGACAAGCAGAAGAAGTTCCACGGCCTCGGCCCCTTTGACGCCGAGACTGGCGAAACCAAGCCTGCCGGCCAACTCACCTTCGCCGAGGTCTTCGCCAACACGCTCGTCCAGCTTGCCAACCGCGATGACCGGGTTGTGGCCATCACCGCCGCCATGCCCAGCGGCACCGGCCTTGACCTTTTCCGCCCCTTCCACCCCAAGCGCTACTTCGACGTCGGCATTGCCGAGGAGCACGCGGTGATCTTTGCCGCCGGAATGGCCACGCGCGGCTTCCGTCCCGTCTGTGCCATTTATTCGACTTTCTTGCAACGCGCCTTCGATTGCATCGTCCACGACGTCGCCCTGCAAAAGCTTCCCGTGCTCTTCTGCATGGATCGCGCCGGCCTCAGCGGCGACGACGGCCCCACCCATCATGGCCTCTTCGACATCGCCTATCTGCGCGGAATACCAGAGATGGTTCTGATGGCGCCCAAAGACGAAGACGAGCTTGCCGACATGATGGCCACCGCTCTCACGCTGCCCGGTCCCAGCGCTATCCGCTACCCGCGCGGCGTTGGCACCGGCAGGCTGCGCAAGCAAGAGCCGCAGCCACTCCCATTAGGCAAAGCTGAACTCCTTCAGGATGGCGCTGACGTAGCGATCTTTGGCCTGGGACCAATGACCGCCCTGGCGCAACAGCTGGCTGCGCGGCTTGAGCGCGAAGGCTACTCGGCCGCCGTCATCAATTCGCGATTCGTCAAACCTTTAGACAGCGAGATGATCGCCAGCTTTGCCTGTCGCGTCGCCGCCTTTGTGACCTTTGAAGACCACGTCAAAATGGGCGGCTTCGGCTCGGCAGTCATTGAGGCGCTTGACGAACTTGGCAGCAAGCTTCCCGTCGTGCGCATCGGCTGGCCAGACCACTTCATCGAGCATGGCAAGGTGGACGACCTCCGCGCCAAGTACGGCCTCACCGTCGATGCCGCGTTCGAGCAGGTGATGCCGCTGATCGCCGCCCGCCGCGCAAGCCTGGAAGACCACGCGTCAGTCGCCGCAAGTATATAATCCGCAGTAATTGCGGAGACAGGCCAAACTCCGCCTTTTGGCTCGGTTTCTTCCTCGCGCCATTGAAAAGGACTGACGATGAAATCCCTCAAGGCTCTGCTTCTGCTTGCCCTGCTCCTCACCATCAACGGCTGCAAAAGCCACTCCGGAGCGAGACCAGGCAACGTAAAACTCATCTGCCACATTGACGCCTCGACAACCGTTGGCGAGCCTGTCTCCAGCCCCGACAGCCGCCACGTGGCCTATGTCTCCAAGGCCGGCTCCAAACGGATGGTCGTCGTCGATGGACAAGCGCAGAAGGCTTACGATTTTATTGACGTCCCGACCCTTGCCTTCAGCCCGCTCAGCCAGCGTGTGGCCTACGTTGCGTGGTCGGGCAAAAAGCAGATCGCCGTTATCGATGGCCAGGAGGGCAGGCCCTACGACGGGATTGAGAATCTGATCTTCAGCCCCAACAGCAGCCGCATCGCATACGTTGCCAAGATCGGTGGCAAGTCGGCTGTGGTGGTGGACGGCAAAGAGCAGCAGGCGTACGACATCGTCTCTGAGCCCAGTCTCGCCTTCAGCCCAGACAACAGCAGGGTGGCCTATCTGGCTCGGGCCAACGAACTCTGGCGCGCCGTCATCGACGGCAAAGAACAGAAGCCCTACGACGATGCGCACGGCCTGGCCTTCAGTCCTGACAGCCAGCACGTAGCCTACGTGGCCAATATCGACGGCAAGGCCGTCCTGATGGTAGATGGTAAAGCGACCGGCTCCTACGACGAGATCAGCAGCACCGCCGTTGGCGATGCGCGTGTGACCTACAGTCCCGACGGCCAGCACCTCGCCTATGGAGCGCAAACCGGCGACGCATGGACCCTGCAGGGAAGCGGCAAACCAGAGAAATCCTATGAAGGCATCGGGTCCATAGCCTTCAGTCCAGACAGCCAGCGGATAGCCTATGAGGCGCAGCTTGCCGGCAAGTGGGTTGTGGTGGCAGACGATAAGGAGGGCAAGCCCTACGACTCGATCGGCCGTCTCGTCTTCAGCCCCGACGGCCACCGTCTGGCTTACCTCGCGACCGCAAACGAAAAGCAGATTCTCGTCGTCGACGGAGACGAGGGCAAGCCCTACGCCGCTATCGTCGATGCGGAGTCTTTGCAGCGTTCTCCCACCTGCCCCAGCGGTCCCTGCTGGCTGGCCTTTTATCCGCAAAAGCCTTTTACCTTCAGCCCCGACGGCAAGCGCGTGGCCTACCAGGCCAAAGTGCGCGAGAAGCGCGTCGATTCTGGAGAGCTGTGGGCCGTCATCGTCGATGGCAAAGAGCAGAGTTCTTATGAGGGGGTCGGCGGCCTCGTCTTCAGCCCGGACAGCCAGCATGTGGCCTACATCGCCGGAACCGAGCCCAAGCAGTTTGTCGTCGTCGATGGCCTTGAGGGCAAGCAATACGATGGCCTGGTGAAAGGCGCAACCTGCCTCTTCGACTCGCCAAACAAACTTCATTACCTTGTCAAGCGGATCACCTCAAGCGACGGCAAGAGCTATGACATCGATCTGGTTGGAGAGACGATTCAATGAGCGGCGCGGCGTGAAAAAGTAGATTGACTCCGCTTGCTCAACCGGGGAGGGCTGTTACGCCGGCCGCACCAGTTCAATGCGGTCGCGAGTGCGGACCCAGGTGTTGCCGGCCATGCGGCCCACGGCGTCCAGGCCGGCGGGATCGACGCGAAAGTCGTAGACCAGATCTTCGCGCACATGGAAGCGGAGCACCTCGCCAAGCACGATGACGCCGCTGCGGGAAGTGTGGCCGGTGTAAATGACTTGCAACAGCTTGCACTCCATCTGCGCGGGTGACTCGGCGACGCGCGGCGGACGCACTGCCTCGCTGGCCACGGGCGTAAGGCCGGAGAGAGCGAACTCGTCAACCCCAAAGGCGACTTCCGCCGCCGTGGCGTTGGCCGCTTCGGCAATCGCTTCGCTGACCACGTTGATGACAAACTCGCCGGTCTCTTCCACGTTGCGCAGGGTGTCTTTACGCATGACGGGGCGCTCCCCGGTTTCGCCTAAGATGCCGTCCCGCAGCGCAGGGCAGAAGAGCACGGTGGGCGGCACCGCTCCCACGCCGCAGAAGAAGCTGAACGGCGCAAGATTCGCCACGCCGTCGCGGCTTATCGTTGAGACCAGAGCTACCGGGCGGGGCACAATGATGCCGGTCATCAGCTTGTAAATCTCGCGCGGCTGGCGTTCGGCTGGGTTGAAGGTGAGCGTTGGAAGGGGCGAAGTACTTGCAGTATCCATTCTGATAGCCTAAAACATTGCTATGCCGGGCGCGTCCAAATAGAAAGCCCGGCTCAGGCATCCCGCATCGTGTAACGGATATGGTGCTGGCTCTCGCGCCGGGCGGAAATTCTTCTGACCGTAACATGGTTTCAGGCACAATATAGGGATAAGGGAGAATCGCTTTGCCGCGCATACACTTTCAACTTCAGTTGGCCGAACTCAAAGACAAGCTGCTGGCAATGGCCGCCTTGTCGCAGCAGGCTGTGGAGTCGGCGGTGGACGCCTACTTGCAGCGCGACAAGGGGCTGTGCAAGTACGTCAAGCAGAATGAAGCGGCCATCGACACGGCGCAGCGCGATCTGGACGAGATGGCATACGAGTTGCTTGCCAAAGAGCAGCCCATGGCCATCGATCTGCGCTTCATCCTGGCGGTGATCAAGATCAATGGCGATCTGGAGAGGATCGGCGATCAGTCCATGGGCATTGCGCGCCGCACCAAAGAGGCTATGAAGCATGAGGAAGTCGATCTGCCGGTGGACTTTGCCGCGATGGGCGAGTTCGCCGGGCGCATGATCCGCTCGGCGCTGCAATCGCTGCTGGAGGGCGATGCGCGGCTGGCCGAAGAAGTGCGCGAGATGGACGACGAGATCGACCGCATGAACCGGCGCGCTCATCTGGACCTGCTGCATCTCATCCAGGAGAAGCCCGCACAGACGCTTCAGGCCATGAATGGAATCCTGGTTTCCAAGCATTTGGAACGGATCGCCGACCACGCCTCGAATATCGCGACCGACGTGATCTTCTGGGTTCGCGGCGCGGACGTGCGGCACCAGTTGAGTCTGGCAACGGACTGACAGCGGCCGGAATCAGCCCGCTTCAATCGACGTAGGGTACAGCGATTTTATTGAGTGCCGACAGCAGTGTTTGAAACTCCTCCACCGGCAGCGGCCGGCTGGTCAGGTAGCCTTGGAACGCATGGCAGCCGAGGCGCGCCAGAAAGACACGCTGCTCCTCGGTCTCCACGCCTTCGGCAATCACCTTCAGATCCATGGCGCGGCCCAGAGAGATGATCGCTTCGGCAATTGCCCCGCTCGAGGAATCGGTCAGAATATCGCGCACAAATGAGCGGTCGATCTTCAACTGATTGAGCGGCAGGCGCTTCAGGTATGAGAGCGAAGAGTAGCCGGTGCCGAAGTCGTCCAGCGAGAAAGCAATCTCGCGCGAGCGCAGCGAACTCATCTTGGCAATGACCTCCTCGATGTTATCCACCAACATGCTTTCCGTGAGTTCGAGCTTGAGATTCCTGGGGTCCGCGCCGGTGCGCTTGAGGGCTGCCAGCACTTGATGTTCAAACTCCGGCTGACGGAACTGCAGGGCGCTGATATTGACCGCCACAGCCAGTTGAGCGGTTTCCTTGTTGCGTGCCCACGCGGCAATCTGCTCGCAGGCGGTCTCCAGAACCCAGTTTCCAAGTTCCAGAATCATTCCCGTCTCCTCAGCTACCGGGATGAAGATGTTCGGCGCCACGATGCCGCGCTGCGGATGCCGCCAGCGAATCAGCGCTTCGGCGCCGAACAATTGGCCGCGGCTGATTTGAGGCTGATAGTAAAGTTCAAACTGTTTGTTTCGGATGGCCTGACGCAACTCTTCTTCTAGGGTGGCGCGGGCCGAAGCTGCGGCGCGCAGTTGCGGAGAGAAAAAGCGCAGCGTGTTGCGGCCGGCCAGCTTGGCTTGATCGTTTGCGATATCGGCCTGCTGCAATAGATCGCCCGCCTCCTCGCGGCGATCGCCGAAGATGGTGATGCCGATGCTCGACGTTGAAACGCATTCGCGGCCATTCAATACGCAGGGATGGGCAAGCGCGGCCAGCAACTTTTCGCCTACATGCCTGGCTTGCTCGGCGGCGTGTTCGCTGGTTTCACTGAGATCTCTGAGCAGCACGGCAAACTCGTCGCCACCCAGGCGAGCGACCAAATCGGTCTCGCGAATGCCAGAACTGAGACGGCGCGCAACCTCTTGCAGCAACTGGTCGCCCACATGATGGCCCAGATTGTCATTGAATGTCTTGAGGTTGTCCAGATCCACCATAAGCAGCGCGCATTTGCGGTTTTGCAGAAAGCTCGCGGTCAGAGCCTGGCGCAGGCTGTCCATCAGCAGACGGCGGTTTGGCAGGCGCGTGAGCGGGTCAAAGAATGCCAGATCCTCGATCTTTTCCGCCGCGGCCTTGGCTTCGGTAACGTCGCGGATAATGCTGAGCAGGCAGGTAACCCCGTCAATCTCAATCACCGACGAGGAGGTCAGGCTCCACAGCGCTTCTCCATTCTTCTTCTTGTATTGAATATCGACGTCGCTGACACTGGAGTTTTTGCGAATCTCTTCGACCAGCATTTGCCGGTCCTGCTGGTTAACCCACAGGCCGATTTCGCGCGACGTGTGCCCGATAATCTCTTCGCGCTCGTATCCCAGCAAACTGAGGAATGACTTGTTCACGTCGATATAGTGGCCGTCGTTCATGCGGCTAAGTGTTATGCCGTCCAAACTGGTTTGAAAAACGGTGCGGTAACGCTCTTCGGTGACGCGCAAAGCCTCCGCCGTGGCCGCTATAGACTTCTCCGCCGCTTTGGTTGCGGTGATATCGCGTGTCACATTGAAAACGAAGTCCACGCCGTCAACAGGGAAAACCGAAGCCGAAAGTTCTGCCCAATAGATATCCCCGCTGAATTTGCGGAAGCGGGTTTCCATGCCGCGGCAATAGGACTGCCGGCGCAGAATTTCCATCAATCGCGCGCGGTCGGCCAGATCCACCCACACCCCAAGCTCGATCGTCGTGCGCCCAATCACATCTTCTCGCTTGCAGCCGGCCACAGCGAGGAATGAGCGGTTGACATCGACGTACATTCCATCGCTCAGCCGGTTGATGGCGACGGCGTCGATGCTGGTTTCAAATGCGGCGCGGTAGCGCTCCTCGCTGAGCCGCAGGGCCTGCGCTGCCTCGGCGGCGCGCTGCTCGGCGGCTTTGCGCTGATCTATCTCTTCCACAAAAGTGATGAAATGCAGCGGGCGTCCCTGGCCGTCATACTGCTTGGAGATGGTCAGCTTGGCCCATACATTGCGGCCATCCTTGCACAGGTAGCGTTTCTCCAGGCGGGCGGTCTCCGCTTCGCTGTGCGCCAGACTTTCAAAGGTGCGCTCACTGTCGGCAAGGTTGTCGGGCGCCGTGATCTGCTGAATCTTCAGGCCGGCAAGTTCCTCTTGAGAGTAGCCGGTAATCTCGGAAAAGCGCGGGTTGCAGCGGATGAAATCGCCCTGGAATGACGTATGAAGAATGCCGATGGCGGCCTGCTCGAAGGTCGAGCGGAACTGCTCTTCGCTGTCGCGCAATTGCATCTCGGTGCGCTTGCGATCGGTGATATCCCGGCCGTAGACGGAGACGCCGGTGGCATTGCCTTCCTCAAGGATCGGCTGAATGGCCATCTCGAAGGTGCGGCCATCGAGGAGAACATGCTCGCTGCGGTAAGGGCCCTCTTTCAGCGCGCGCTCAAAGAGCGCAGGCCACACAGCGGCCCTCTCCGGCGGCAGTAGATCCATCGGATTCGATCCCGGCTTGATCTCTAAGCCAAAACAGCTCCGCATATAGCGTTCGAAGTTTTTGTTGAAGACCACCATGCGATAGTTCAGGTCTACCGAACCCCACATATCTTCGGTGCTATCGATCAATGCAAGCAGATTGGCAACAGCGGGATCGCCCATGGTGGTGTTCTCTCTTCTGCGACAATCCCGCGGCACTGCCTGAAGCCTCCCCGATTTCGGGGCGGGCTCTGAGCAGGAATCGCGGGAACACTCTGTGAGTTCTATCGGCGAGCGGGCGTGAAAGCATTATGGGGAATTGGCGCGCGACGAGGACGTAAAACCCGCGGCCCGCGACCGGCTCCGCGAGTCACGTCGGGGCGCCGCGAGGTCAGGGCTGGCGCCAAATCTCACAAACGGTGAGCAGGGTTGGAAGCGGGCGCAACTTCAGTCCGATGCCCCAGAGAGACCATATCTTCGTCCAGAAAATACCCTCAAACCGCCCTAAAAGACCCCCGCCAGAAAGACCTCGGAGGAAGGCTGACTCTCCGGTTTGCTTCCGCAGGCCGCCAGCACCACCGGTGAGAGTGTGATCACCGGGCAGTGCGCGTGCGCCAGCAGTTTGTAGACCACTCCATGCCGCGTTGCGGCGGCAAACGCGGACGCGCCTTGCGCGCCCAAAACGATCAGTTCAGCCTGCTGCGCGCGTCCCTGATAGAGCAACTCCTCGGTGGGGTCGCCCGGCACCGCGACCGACTGCGCAATGATACATGCGGCCAGATCGGCCGGAATCAGTTCCAGCAAGTCGGCCTCAATCTGATCGATCGTTCGTCCGGCCATGGCCTCATGGCGGTGCTGCGGCCGTATTACATGCTGCAGGATCAGGCGCGCGCCTTGCTCGGCGGCCAGTTCGGCCGCAAAGCCGGCGACGGCCCGGCCGGAGTCATGCGGACTGACGCCGCACAGGATCGTGCGGGTCGCAAAGTTGCGATAGCGTCCATCGGCAGCCTCGGGGCCGATGATGCAAACGGGCACCCTGGCGGTGCGCAGAACGGCCTCCGCCACCGAGCCCACCAGAAGCTTGCCGATGGGCCCCGGCGAGTGCGTTCCCATCACGATGCGATCGATCTCTCGAATCCCCTGCGCTCGACTTTGCCGGTTGACCTCCCGCTCCTTGAGAAAGGCCAGAATCTGTTCGGCGGGTCTGCCGGGCCGAACCACCGTCTCGCATTCCACGCCCGCCTTGCGAACCCGCTCCGCCAGAGGTTCCAGATGTTGCAATTCCACCTTGGCCGCGGCGGCGTGATCGTAGTAAATGATGCCGGAAGCTTCCGAGGCCGAGACCACCAGCGTGTCATAGGCGTGAAAGACGATCAGCTTCGCGCCAAACTCCTGCGCCTGCGCCAGCGCAAATCCAAAGGCCTTTTCGTTGGCGGGAATCTCGGATGCGAAGAGTATCGTGGAGGGTCTACTCCATCCTGGCTTGCTCCACTCTGGTTTGTTTGGGCCTGTTTTATTCGAGCCCGGTTTGCTCCCTCCCGATTCAACAGCGCCTGACATATGAATCCTCCTGAAGGCGCGCACCGCATGATCTGCAAATCTGCCGGTGCTAACCTTGCTAACTGCTCTGCAAAGCAGCTCATCAACCTCAAAGGCGTTAGATACGACTCTACCGCCCCTCGTTCCGAATTCAAGTCCCTTGCGAATTGAAATGCGATTTCAAAAGTGCAAAACCTCAAACTGGGAATTGTGCGACCTTTTCCGGGAATTTGTCTACCGGGAACATCGCACCCCGACGATTTACCCAGATAAAGTGATCTAAATCACAGCGCCCCCTCTGCCGCGCCTGCTCTCCTGAGAGTGGAATCGTCGCGCTCTTGTCTGGTCTCGCCATTCACTGGGCTCCGCCGAAGGCTTCCAGTTTTGCTTTCTGGATGCTTTCCCCTTCCTTAGTCGCAATCCCCCGGAAGGGAAAATCATTTCATCGGCGGCGTCTTGGAATTCTTTAAGAATTGCTGAAGATCGCAGCACAAGGTCCGGGTCAAGCTTCCCGATCCGCAACGATTCTGGTGGAGGTCTCATGCAACCGATGCACAACATTCCCGCCCGGGGCTCACTGAACTTCGATGAAACGCCCTTCCTCGCCATCTGGGAGATTACGCAATCCTGCGACCTCGCCTGCAAGCACTGCCGCGCAGCCGCCCAGCCCATCGCCCATCCCGACGAGCTGACCAACGCCGAAGCCAAGGGACTCATCGACCAGATTGCCGCCATGGGCGTGCCCATCTTTGTCTTCACAGGCGGCGATCCTCTGAAGCGCAAAGATGTTTTCGAGCTGATCCGTTACGCCGCCGGCAAGGGTGTGCAGGTGGCCGTCACTCCCAGCGCCACGCCGCTGCTCACGCGCGAGGCCATGTTCAAGCTGAAAGAGGCGGGACTGGTTCGGCTCGGCATCTCGCTTGACGGTTCCACGCCGGAGATTCACGACGCCTTTCGCGGCCTGCCCGGCGCATGGGCCCGCACCATTCAGGCCATTGAGTGGGCCAACGAAGCCGGCATTCCCATCCAGGTGCACAGCACCATCAGCCGCCACAACGCGCACGATCTCGACGGCCTTTGCGCCCTCTTCGAGAAGCTGGCCATCGTCATGTGGAATGTTTTCTTCCTGGTGCCCGTCGGCCGCGGCCAGCTTGACGATCTGCTCAGCGGCGAGGACTTCGAGAAGGTCTTCGGCAAAATTTATGAGTTGTCGCACCGCGTCAACTTCCAGATCAAAACCACCGAGGCCATGCACTACCGCCGCTACCTGCTCCAGCACAATCTGGAGGAGCGCCGCATGAGCCACGGGAATATGTCTGGCCACGGCCATCCCGGCGGCGCGCGGCCAGCAGCAGCCGCCTACGAACCCGGCGCGCCCACCAGCGACGCGCAAACCCGCACCGCCAGTTGGGCCACGCGCCGCGTCAATGACGGCAAGGGCTTCCTCTTCGTCTCGCATGTGGGCAATGTCTATCCCAGCGGCTTTCTCCCCATTCACGCCGGCAATATCCGCGAAACTCCGCTTGCCGAAATCTACCGCAACGCGCCCATCTTCAAGTCCCTGCGCGATACCTCCAAGTTGGAAGGCAAATGCGGCGCCTGCGAGTATAAGGAGATCTGCGGCGGCTCCCGCGCCCGCGCCTACGCCGTCACCGGCGACCCGCTGGCCCAGGAACCCTGCTGCATCTACCAGCCCAAGCACTGGGACCCGGAATTGGAGAACGATGCCGCAGCCTTCGCCAAAGGGTAGCCTTCAGCTCTCAGCCTTCAGCTTTCAGCCGCTGCAGGTGGTCTAATAATGAGATGGGTTCACCGATGCGGATTGCGATCGTTGGCGGCGGCATTGCGGGGCTGGCGGCGGCCTATGAGCTGGAGCAGGCGCGGCGGAATGGCTCGGCGGTCGCGTATACCCTCTTTGAGGCGCGGTCGCGGCTCGGCGGCGTTCTCGCATCCGAGACGGTCGATGGCGCGGTGCTGGAGCGCGGGCCGGATTCGTTTCTCACCGAGAAGCCGGCTGCCGCGCAGCTCTGCCGCGAACTCGGCCTCGGCGCGGAACTGACGCCATCGAACGACGCCGACCGCAAGACCTATATCGTCGTCCGCAACCGGCTGATTCCGCTGCCCGACGGGCTGATGTTTCTGGTGCCAACCAAGCTGATTCCCACGGCGTTGACGCGGCTTTTCAGCCTGCCGACAAAGCTTCGGATGGGTCTGGAACTGCTCCATCCGCCGCGGCCTTCGCAGCAGGATGAGTCGGTGGCTTCTCTGGTCGAGCGCCACTATGGCCGCGAGGCCGTCGAGCGGCTGGCCGATCCGCTCCTCTCGGGAATCTTTGGCGGCGACGCATCGCAACTGAGCGCCCGCACCGTGCTGCCGCGCCTGGTTCAAATGGAAACCGAATATGGCTCATTGACCCGCGGCATGTTGGCCGCGCACCGCAAGATGCGCGGGGCGGCGGCGGCTGCGGCAAAGAAGAACGGGGCAGGGAAGAGCGCTCATGCAAAGCCCGCGCCGCGCGCCATCTTCACCGCGTTGCGCGGTGGCATGAGCCAGATGGTGGAGGCATTGGCCGCGCGGCTAGATCCTGCCAGCCTGCGTCTCTCCACGCCTGTCAGCGCAATGGAAAAGACCGCCGCCGGCTGGAAGCTGCAATGCAACGGCCTGGTCGAATCCTACGACGCGGTCATCATGGCCACGCCCGCCTGGGCCGCCGGAGCGCTGCTTGCCTCGGTGGACCCGGAGCTGAGCGCGGAGCTGAGCGCGATTTTCTATTCGTCGTCCATCACCGTCAATCTGATCTACGACGAGGCGCAATTGGGCCGCCTGCCCGATGGATTCGGCTTTCTGGTTCCGGCCGTCGAAGGCCGCTCGATGCTGGCCTGCACCTTTGTTCATCGCAAGTTTCTAGGCCGCGCTCCCACGGGCAAGGCAGTCTTCCGCGCCTTCCTGGGCGGCATGAAACATGAGGAGTTGATGGCCGCATCGGACGAGGCGCTGGTCGCAATCGTGCGCCGCGAACTCGCGGAGATTATGGGCGAGAAGGCTCTTTCGCCACAAACCACCCCCGAGTACGCGCAAGTCTCCCGCTGGAGCCGCGCCATGGCGCAATACGCCGTCGGCCATCAGGAGCGCAGGCAGCGCATCACCGACCGCGTCGCCGCTCTGCCGGGTCTGCGCCTCGCCGGAAACGCCTACGACGGCATCGGCATTCCCGACTGCATCCGGCTGGGACGACTGGCGGCAACGGAAATAACCGCCACTCACTCCTGATTTCGACTCCCTATCTTCGCGCTATCTCGCGGCTATCTCGGCACCACTGGCAAAATCAGCGCGGAGTTGCCGTCGTGAACGATGGTGTTAGTCGCCTTCACAAACTCCGTGCTTGTGCCGGCGGATTTACCCGTATTCAGATTGCGGTCAAAGCGCGGGAAGTTACTGCTGCTGACTTCCAGGCGGATTATGTGGCCCTTGAGAAATACATTGCTCGTCGCAGCCATATCGATTTGGTACTCATAAACCTTGCCGGGAACGATGAGCTTGGCCTTGGCGGTGGATTCGCGATAACTGGCGCGCAGAATTCCCTCGGTAATATTCTGCGCAAATCCATTGGGAGATACATCGACTAACTTGGCCGTAAAGTCCGTATCCACGGCTGAAGAGCTTGCAAATAAGTCGAGAGTTATCGGCCCGGTAACTTCAAGGTTGCTCTCCAAAGGCGGCGTGGAATACACCAGCACATCCTGGCGGTTTTCCACTTCCTTTTGATCGCGCGGGCCGGCGGGCAGATGGCTTGAGTCGCAGCAGAGCGGGCCGCCCACTGTGGGAACGGGAAAGGCTGGGTCGTAGACATACGTATCGTTGCTCTCGCACGTAAATCCCACAGCGCTGGTGTAAAGCAATCCGCGGCCTGAGGCGCTGTTGGCATTGCCGCATGAGTGCAGCATGTAGCGCGTCGGCTTGGCGCGTTCCAGTGGCCAGGCGTCTTCATCGCGCCATTTGTTTTCGCCCATCACAAAAATTCTGACCGGCTTATCGCCGGCAAATTGGTTTTGCTTGCCCAGAAAGAGATAGTCGTACCAATCCAGAATGACGTCGTTTTCGTCAAAGTTGGCATCGGGGCCAAAGTCAACCTCGCCAATGTTGCGGCCCCAGCCGGAGTGGCCTCCAATGGCGACAATCAATCGCTGCCCGTCGCGCGCCGTATCGTTGCCGGCGTGGGCTTTCATGCCGATGTAATTACGCAGCGAACCCGCCAGAAAAATGTCATACCACGCGGCGACAGTCAGCGCGGGAACCTGAATATTCGCGTAATTCTCCTCAATCGACCACTGCTTCCAATAGAAGTCATAGGCGGGATGATCGAGCCAGTCGCGGAAGTAAGGGGCAAGGTTGCGAGTCAGCGCCGCCCCGTCCTGGGGGATTTTGATATTGAATAAGGGATAGTCCTTCAGCGGCAGAACCGCCGCGCCCACCAGCGCGTTGGTCTGTTGCGCGATGGTTCGGTTGTAGGTATCCTGAGCCAGCCCCGAGGTCCATGACTCATTGAACCACTGCTCGAATGCGCCGCCCTGGTAGGTCCAGTTTTCGTGGTAGTTGCTGGCGGTCACAATGGGGCAAATGCCGGCCAGATGCGGCGGATGAGCGATCGCCGCCAGCATCTGCGTCGCGCCCACATAGGAGCCGCTGAACATACCAACCTTGCCATTGGAGCCGGGCAATTGAGCGGCCCACTCCACCGTGTCGTAGCCGTCGTCTCTCTCGTACTTGAAAGGATACCAGTCGCCCTCCGATGCATAGCGGCCGCGAACATCCTGCGCCACCACCATAAAGCCGCGCGCAACGGCTCGCTGACCAAAGGCCGCAAAGTTGTCCTTGTTATACGGTGTGCGCGTGAGTAGCACCGGATAGCTTCC
>JBEKDN010000110.1:0-13389 GCA_050014335.1 Occallatibacter sp.
ATGGGGCATCGAAGATCCACGCATTACATACGTTCCAGAACTCGGACAATATGCGGTCGCATACACATCTTTTGCGCGAGGAGGTCCCGGTGTTTCGCTAGCATTGACGAAGGACTTTCGCAGCTTCGAGCGATATGGCGTGATCATGCCTCCAGAGGACAAAGATGCTGCTCTCTTGCCGCGGCGCGTTGGCGGCCGCTGGGCGCTGATTCACCGGCCCATGACGGCTCTCGGCGCACATATGTGGATATCCTATTCGCCAGATTTGCGGCACTGGGGAAGCCACAAGATCATTCTGGAAGCGCGGCGCGGCGGATGGTGGGACGCGAACAAGATTGGACTTTGCTCGCCACCGATTGAAACTGAAAAAGGTTGGCTGGTTATTTACCATGGCGTGCGGCAAACCGCATCGGGAAGCATCTATCGTCTTGGCTTGGCACTCTTTGATTTGGAGAAGCCAGATATCTGCTTACAGCGCGGAAATTCCTGGGTTTTCGGACCCGAGGCGAGCTATGAACGCAATGGAGATGTAAACGATGTTGTGTTTCCTTGTGGACAGACTATTGGAGCTGATGGAGACACTATCAATCTGTATTATGGCGCGGCTGATTCCTGCATAGCGCTGGCTGCTGGCAGCATCCGCTGCCTACTTTCCTGGCTGGATACGAACGGCAGTCGGACGTAGAGAAGTTCATTTTAGATTGTGCGGCGCAATGGCTTGGAAAGATGGGCGGAGAGAATGAGTATGAGCAGAAACTGGCCAGATTGGCTACCGCATCCGCTTTGGATCATGCGAAAGTGCCCTTGCTGCAACTCTGTTAAATTCAAGCAGGCAGAGTTACGCACGTTCGATGGTCTATGGGCGTTGTTTGCCTTACGTCCAGTTCGGTGCATGTTTTGCTGGCGACGATATTACTGGCTGACTTTGCAGGCGCCGCAAACTGAGTAACGTCTGAGCCGCATAGAGCTGGCAACCTCATTCACAACCTCCCGATGGCAGCGTTAGCCGTTCTGGCTTCAATCTGTCGACCGGACGAGCGAGTGACTTTGATGAGCGTCTTTTTGCCGCTCTCAAGACAGCGCTGACGCCGATTATCTCGCTTTTCCCAAGCCGATTGCGAATCGTGCGAAAAATGGGTGTTTTTTGATCATAACTGGCGATTTTAGGGCAAAAAATGGGGCAAATGGTGGGGTTTGCAGTTACTGATTGGTAACTGGTTTGAAATTGCAAGCTGTTGATATTATGTAATTTACTAGATATTTACGAGTGAAAAACGGGCTCCACGGGGTAGGGGGGGTGGGGGTGACCGGTTTTTTTGGCGAAGAAACGGGGAAGATGGGGCAGAAAACTGGGGACTAGGGGACTCGGGACTATGGGTCCGGGAAGTGGGATTGCGCGGGTTGGAGATTGGTGAAGGGTCATTTGGGCCTTGTGCTTGATGCTGTTTCTATTGTGCTCCGGGGATGGAAAATTATCGGCAAAGTTTGTTGGGGAAAGTTTGTTGGGGGTCAGGGGTCAGGTCGTGATTTCCCATGTCCCCAAAAGCGAGGGACATGGAGCATCCGGCGATATCTGGAAATCCTCCCGCTCATGGCGAAAAACCGCGATGAGCGGGCACGGCTTTCCATGATCACGGTGATTCTTTGGGGCCGATGAGCGGGGCACCTGGCGCAAACCTCGCATCGCGCCGTTATCCCCGGTCCTCAAAAGCGAGTGACCGGGGGCTCCCTAGACGTGGCAGGAGCCTGTGGCGGGACTTGAAACCCGCCACCGAAATTCAGCGGTCGCGCGTCGCCTCGAAGAGGAACCAACCGCGGCGCTGTGATTGGTCGATCCAGACTTCGAGAAGACTCGCGGTGGCGACATCGCCTCCATCGTCACAGAGCGCGTGGACGGCACGCATGCTGAGCGTCAACGCCTTTTCATCCTCGTGAAGTTCGCTGAGCATGTCAGCGGGAGTCACGAACTCGGCGTCGTTGTCTGGAATACGCTGGAGACGAGCGATATGCCCAATCGAGCGGATTGTTGTGCCGCCGATTTTTCGAACGCGCTCGGCGATATCGTCGGTCATGGCGAAGAGTTGGCCCGCGTGATCGTCGAGCAGGAGATGATAATCGCGGAAATGAGGTCCGCTCATGTGCCAATGGAAGTTTTTGGTCTTGAGATAAAGGCTAAAAACATCCGCGAGAAGAGCGTTGAGAGCTCCAGATATGTCTTTGACTGCTTTTGAATCGATGTCCGAAGGCGTTGAAAGGGGTGCTTTCTGCCGGGCAATACGTTGATCGGTGGACAACATGGGGAATTCTCCTTTAGGTGAGTGAATGGTCCGGTGTGCAAGAGCGGATAAGTGCGGGACTCTCGCCAGAAGATAGCGTGAAGGAATCAATAGAAGCAATCAACCATTGCCGTAGACCGGCACGGCCGCCCCGTGAACGGTTTTTGCGGCATCACTGGATAAGAAGAGAATGACTTGCGCGATATCCCCGGGCTTGGGCCATGATTGAAAATCTGAATTCGGCATTGCCAGGCGGTTTGCCGGAGTATCGATGATGCTTGGAAGGACAGAGTTGACGCGGACGCCGGTTCCGACGCAATCGGCTGCCAGCGAGTCCATAAGGGCAAGAGCCGCGGCTTTTGAGGCGGCATACGCCGCCGCACCCGCCGCGTGGTCAATAGCCGCCTTAGCCGCGATGTTGACAATGGCCCCACGCCCAGCTTTCAACATAGAGGGCAGCACCGAGCGCGCCAAGGCATACCCAGAACGCAGATTCAGCGCCAACATGCGGTCAAAGATTGCCGTATTCATATTCCACAACTTCACGCCGCCGGCATAACCGCCCACGGTATTTACGAGGACGTCTACCGCACCATGCTTAGTCAGAACTCCATTGATGAAGTTAGCGGTATCGGATTCATCGGTGACATCGACTTGCCTTCCTTGCAGAGAAGAAAGATTCTGAGCGGCAGAGTTCTGCAAAGCGAGGAATTCATCCTCTTTGGCATACGGAACGAATACCTTTGCGCCTTCATCGAGAAAGGCGAGAGTTACCGCTCGACCGAGGCCGCCCGCGCCACCGGCAACAACGACGGAGCGATCTGAAAAGTTGATATTCAAGTTTGCCTCCGCTTGGAGAGCTGGAGCCCAATGAATCCGGCCACGCGATAGATAGATATTCTGGAGAAGCATTCGATTCATGTTTTTGCGGCGATATTGGATGACGGTGGAGACAACCTTCGGGGGTTACGGACTTATCTGTAAATGGAGACAGTCTTTCTCCAGCAGATCATCGCGGCGGCCAGGTCAGGCAGGGCGTTATAGCTAGTTTCAGTTTTTTCAAAACCTACAAGCAAATTGCGGAATCGGTTGAGCCAGGAGTGCGCGCGGTCACGACCCCGAGGCGGATTTTTCGTCTGCGGGTTTTCGCTTTTCTTTCCTTTCTTACATATGGTTTTCACCTTGAGTTCATAGCGATAGATGCGGCTGGCGGCCAAACAGAACAGAAGTTAGCTACCGCTTCGCGGTGATGGCGAGTTAGCAGGTTGGCAACAAGTTCATTGACGCCGTAATTCGCCGACGCGAATCCTGCTGCACCCGATGAACGGGGACCGTGTTTGGATTCGCGGTATCCCACCCATTCCGCAGAAGAAAACTCTGATTTTTCGGCTGCGCTCAGGAGCGAAATGGATGGGGCATCCAGCATTTGTGGCTTGTTCATTATCGGAGCCAACTCGACGCGGCGCGCCGACTCCTGATAATGACAGCCAGCTTTGTGTTTCGTATTTCGGACCTGGGATATTAGTGCCCACTCGCGGGCAAGTCGACCTTTCCGCGAAATCTGCTATAGACAAAAACAACATATCCGATGGCCAGAACCATGCCGAAGCTCCACCAGACGAGGCCGATGGCGAGTGTGTGCGGACCGGAGATGGCGCGGCTGAGAGTGATGTCTCGGTCTGCTCCGGTAGTTGCGGGGAGCAGCGTGGGATAGAGTCCCCAACAGGCTCCGGCCAGCATGAAAAACAGATAGAGGCATGAAGATAGAAATGCTTTAACCGGCTGAGCCTTGCGATTGAATATCCAAAGAGCAGCCAGGGATGCTACGACGCCGACGGGGACGATGAATGTAACGGGAAAGTTGAAGTAATTGACCAGGCTGGCTGGGCGGACAACAATGGTGGCGGCAAGACTAATGAGAGTAAGCGAGACGAGCGCAAACCACAGCGGCGCGACGACATGGCGAGCGCGCTGGGCCAGGTCGCCAGAGGTTTTAATGGTGAGCCAGAGAGCGCCGTGAAGGGTGAGAGCTACGAGCGCGACCAGGCCGCCGATTACTGTGTACCAATCGAGAATGCCTGGCTGGGTACCGGGTTGCCAGTTAGTCCACAAAGGCAGAAAGAAGTAACCGTCAGCTTGAAGTGGGACGCCACGAAGGACGTTGGCGAGGGCCGCGCCGAAGAAGATTGCAAGCAGTGCGCTGGAGAGACCGAAGAGACCGTCCAATAGCGCGCGCCAGACGCCGACCTCTATGTGGTTGCGCAGTTCAATGCTAATGCCGCGCAGGATCAACAGCCATAGCACGATCATGAGCGGGAGATAAAAGCCGCTGAATGCCGAAGCATAGAGCAAAGGAAATGCGAAGTAGAGCGTGCCGCCACCTGCCAGAAGCCAGACTTCGTTGCCATCCCAAACCGGGCCGATACTGGCAAGTGCTATGCGACGCTCCGTTTCATTGCGCGCCAGAAAGAGGTGAAGCACGCCCACGCCCAGGTCGAATCCGTCAAGCACCACATAACCGACGATCATCACAGCGACTAACCAGAACCAAATGAAACCCATCATGGCAAAACTCCTACTTACTCTTCAATGCGGGCGGATTGCATCAATCAGCGTGAAGCGTATTGGCCGCGGCCTCTGGCCCGATGCTGATTTCGCGATAGATCAGAACGGTAAAGAGTATGCCCAGCAGCAGGTAAAGCCCCATGAAGCCGAGCAGCGTGAAAAGTCCGTTGCTGGCGGAGACAGTATTTGAATAGCCTTCGCTGGTGCGCATCAAGCCATAGATGAGCCAGGGTTGGCGGCCAAGCTCGGCTGTCATCCAGCCGGCGGTGTTGGCGATGTATGGGAGCGGGAAACTCAACAGCAGCGCCCACAATGCCCAGCGCGCCGTGTAGAGGCGCTTGCGCCATAGAAGGACCGCCGAGACTATCATCAGCAGCGCAAACCAGGTTCCGAGGCCTGCCATGATGTGGTAGGCATAGTAGAGCAGCGGCAGCGCCGTGGGCCACTGATCGTGGGGAATGCGATCGAGTCCCTTCACTTCGGCCTTGGTGGTTCCGTAGATAAGAAAGCTCAGCATGTCATTCACGACGATTGGATTGTCGATCTGGCCAGTCTCTTCATTGGGTTGGCCCATCAACACAAGACCCGCGCCGGCCTCGCTGTGGAATAGACCTTCCATTGCGGCGATGGCGGCTGGTTGATTGCGCGCAACGTACTTGCCGTGCAGATCGCCGGTGGGAAAGATAATAAGGATGGAAGAGACAAGACCGGCGATCACTCCGACCTTAAGAAAAATGCGGCCGTAGTTTTCGATGCGGCCTTCAAGAAGATAGAACGCGCCGGTAGCGGCCATGACAAACGAGCCAGTGATAACAGCGCCTGTCATATTGTGCGCGTATTGCAACAGGCCCCAAGGATTCATCAACAATTGCCAGAATCTCAGTACTTCGAATTGGCCGTTGGGAAGGCGATCATAGGCTACTGGATGCTGCATCCAGGCATCGGTAACGACGATGAAGAATCCAGATACCCATGAACCGACGAAAACCATCACCGCCGAAAACCAGTGCATCCGCTTGGAGATGCGGTTTTCACCATATAGGAAGAGGCCAAGAAAAGCCGACTCCAGAAAGAAGCTGAAGACGCCTTCCATAGCCAGCGGCTGGCCGATCACCCCGCCGGAGAGCCGCGAGAAGCGAGCCCAGTTGGTGCCGAACTCGAACTCCATGGGAATGCCTGTGACGACTCCGAAGACGAAGTTGATGGCGAAGATGCGGCCCCAGAAGCGCGCTGCCCGGTCCCACTGCTCGCTTCCGGTTTTAAGCGCCACCGACTTGAGAACGACAATCAATAATGCCAATCCCATGGTGAGCTGGGGAAAGAGATAGTGGAAGGTAATGGTGAAGGCAAAGTGCAATCGGTGAATCAACTCGGCTGTCATTGAGACGCTCCTGGGACATGGTGGGCTGTCCAGCGCAATTGAAAAGGGGCGGGCAGCGGAAGTACATAGCGGTTCGACAGCGGAATCTTTCCGCGACAAAGCCGATATCTTCCGCGCTTATTTATCGAGCGTCTGGCGGCTTGGTTGCGGGACGCGGCTTTTTTACGGGGCTGGAAACGCCAAATGTCAGCAAGAAAAAACTGAAGCCCTTGCGCAGCGAGTCGAGGAGGCTCATTGATTGCTCCTGTTGCCGCTTCCTGGCGCGGCTTTTGCGGGTGGTGACTGCGTCTTGCCGGTTATCTTCTCTGGAAGCGGAGGAGACGCCGGCTGCGCAGCGGGTTCGCCACGGAGAATGTCCAGCGCGCCTGGGGGCAGAAGTTTGTCGGCCCGGGCCAGCAGCAGGCTCACCTGCCACATTTCCGTTTCGCTGAGCACGCCTTTAAAAGCTGGCATGCCGGTAAGCCGGATGCCGTTGGCTACCTTCCAGTAGGTTTCGCCGGGAGGGTCGTCGCTCACGCCCATCATGGTTTCAGTGCCGTGGTGGTGCATCTCCCAGAGCGGCGGCGCATCGGGATACATTTGCGCCCCAAGGGCCGAGGGTTTGCCGTGGAAGCCGTGACAGACGGCGCATTTCTCGCTGTAGATGCGCGCGCCGGCCACCAGATTGTCTTCTGAATCCTGAATGGGCGGGGTTGCGTTCATTTCACGATGGACGCGGGTATTGAGCGCCATCCCGGCGAGCAGCCGCTCCTGAGGCAGAGGCGGATCGCTGACAGCAACCGGCGGGCGGCCAAAGCGCAGCCAGCCCACGAGACAGACTGGTACCAGCACGATTGCCAGAAGAAATCCCAGCAGGAAACGACCCATGGTTTTGCCTCCACTGACCGGTTTTCAGACCCCGCAATTAAAAGGGAATGTCGTCGTCGGAGATCTCGGCTTGCTGGGCGTAATCGTCCTGAGCGCCAGAGGCCGCCGGGGAACGCTGGTCGAAGCTAGCCGCCGAAGAGCTGGAACTACTTGCCTTGCTGTAGCCGCCGCCCGAGCCTTCATCGCGGCTGGTGAGCAGCACCAGGTCATTGACGAGTATCTCTGTGCGATAGCGCTTCTGCTTGGTGTCTTTGTCTTCCCAACTGCGCGTGGTGAGCTTGCCCTCGATGTAGAGTTTGGATCCCTTCTTGACGTAGTCGCGGACGATCTCCGCCGTGCGCTTGAATGCGACCAGATTGTGCCACTCGGTGCGCTCCTGCCAGTTGCCTTGCGCGTCCTTCTGATTGTCGCTGGTGGCCAAGGTGAGGTTTGCCACCATGGTGCCGCCAGGAGTGGAACGGATCTCAGGGTCTTTGCCCACGTTGCCCAGGAGTGTTACTTTGTTTACGCTTCTTGCCATGATGAATACTCCAGTCCTATTGTTGCAGTGCAATCATCGAAAAGCATAGCAGACATCCGTCAGCGTTTGCGGGAAAGTTGCCGGTTGCGGAGGGCTTTGGCCACGCCCAAGGCCAGCAGCAGGCCGCCGAAGGGAAGGCACATCAGGGCGACAATCAGCGCAAACCAGCCGGTGTTGGTGCTGGCGCCGGTGGGCGAAAAGCCGCCCAGCAGGGTCTGAAGCAGCAGCGTCGCCAAAACGCCGGCGGCGAGCATCGATCCGCCCCATTGCAGCAGTTGACGAGTGCCGTCGTTGGGCGAGTTGGAATTGCTAGATGGCATCGTGGTCTCTCGAAGATTTGCTGGTTGAGGCTAGAGGTTTCCTAGCCATTTCACAAAGAGCTTTGCGCGAGCCGCAGCATGGCCCAGGTAAGGACGCCGGTTACGGAGACGTAGAGCCAGAGCGGGAAGGTCCAGCGGGCAACCTTGCGGTGCTGCGGGAATCGCCCGCTCAGCGAAAAGAAAAAAGTGACCAGCACCAACGGCAGAGCAACGACCGCCAGGATGATGTGGCTTGCCAGTAGTGGCAGGTAGACCATGCGCAGCGCCGCGCGAGCCGGATAGCGGACGTCGCCATGCAGAGCGTGATGGAGAATGTAGCTGACCAAAAAGAGTGTGGAAAAGCCGAAGGCCGTAATCATCGCCGCGCGATGGGCCGCGATGCGGCGCGCCCGAATGAAGGTGTAGCCGATGAGCAGGGCGATGGCGCTGAGTCCGTTGAGGAGCGCATTGAGCGCGGGTAGAAAGGCGTATTGCGAACTAGCTGCCGCGGCGGGATGGACGTAGATCAGCCAGAAGAGAAAGAGTGTGGCCGCGAGACTGATGAGTAGAATCGCGGCGACGGCCGGGCCGGTCTTCGAGGATGGGGCTTGTGGCGTCATAGCCTTCTCATTGCTTTGCCTTGGCGCAGAGCATCAATGTGGTGAAGAGCAGCGGCAGATAAAGCACGCTGACCTTCAGTAGATCGCGGGCCAGTTTGCGGCTCTCTTCCTCGGTTGGACCGCGCAAGATGCGCGCGAAGCGAACGGTGTATGCCAGATAAATGAGCCCCAGCAACGTCGCAGGCACCGCATAACCGAGGCCGGCAACACCGAGCCGCCAGGGCGCCAGACTGACGGGAATCATGACTACGGCAAAGAAGAGCGCCTGCGCAACGGTGGACCAGCCGTCTGGCTGAACGACAGGAAGCATTTTGATTCCAGCGCGGGCATAGTCTTCTCGATAGAGCCAGGCAATGGACATGAAGTGCGGAAATTGCCAGACAAAGAGGATTGCAAACAGCGCCACGCCCGGCCATTCGATCTGCCCGCGCGCAGCGGTCCACCCAAGCAGCGGGCCCATTGCGCCGGGAAACGCGCCGATGAAAGTGGCCATCGCAGTGACGCGTTTCAGGGGCGTATAAATCGCGACGTAGGTGAAGGCCGTCAGCAGCGCCAAGGCCACGGTAAGCAGGTTGGTATGCGCCGCCAGCCAGTAAGCTCCCAGCGCCAGCGCGCCCAGCCCCGCCAATACGCCCTGAGACAGCGATATGCGCCCCGCGGCCATCGGTCGATTCTCGGTGCGCTTCATTCGGGCGTCTATGCGGCGCTCCAAGGCTTCATTCAGCGCACCCGCTCCTGCTGAGACCAGCCCAATGCCGAAGAGCGTATCGAGCAAACCGCGCTGCATGGTCGAGATGCCGGAGGCGATCGAGCCCAGGTAAAAGCCGCCCCAGCCAGTGACCAGCACCAAGGCGACAACTTTGACCTTGAAGAGTTCGCGGAGATCGTGGATCAGCGTGGCCGTTGCACCGGCCTCAGGCGCGTGCAGATGCGCTCCGCCGTGCGCGGAAGGCTCTTCTGGAACGGCGGCCTGTATGACGGAATTCAATGAAACGACCTCGGCGGTCAAGCCCGATTTCAAGGGCATCGGAAGCTGTCTTGATGATAGCAAGCGGAAAAGGATTCGAGGGTGGCGGCGCTATTTTCGGTCCGCGAAAGGATTCTCAACACGAATCCCAGCGATCCTTTGGCCTGGATTCAGGTCCTCGGAGTAAACCACACTGGCGCCGCTCTTGATCGCGGCTGCAAAGATCATCGCATCCCAGAATCCGTTGCGAGCCTCGTCTTCAATTTGAAAGGCCCGTTTGATCTCCGCCGGAGTGGTTTCAACACACCAGAAGGCAAAGTCTTCGACGATAGCGCGGGCTTCATCTCTCGGTAAAGGGAAGGCCAGCTTTCGAGTGGCTGTGTTATAAAACTCCTGCAACACCTGCATGTTCAAAGCGCCGGATCGTTCTTGCGAGAGTTCGCGTAGAACCCTTTTCGCCGCCGCTTGCTTGTAGCCTTCATTTTGGTCATGGGCATAGACCAGGATGTTTGTATCGACGAAAACTTTAGCGTTCATGGAGTGCATCCCGATCCAACTTAGGGATTTCTCCCATGTGGAATCCTTTCTCCATTCGCGCCATGGCTCTGCCCATAGCGCGCTCGTAATCGTCTTGCGGCTCCACGAGCTGCTCGATTTGTTTTGTGAGCAAGCCGCTGATCGAGGTGGAGCGCTGGGCGGCCAGCACACGCGCCTTCTGGATTGTCTGCTTGCTCAATCGCAGGGTAATATTCTGTTTCTCTTCCAGTGCGGGCATATAGAACCAACTCCTGTCACGTGTAATACGTGTAGCACGTTTCGCACGTGAAAGCAACCAGCGAGCCCGCCTGATCTCTTATCCTGTTCTCTAATCCTTATTCCCGGTTTTCACTGCTTTCCAAACCGAAGGGCAGCCCCTATGGTGAAGCCGAGCGAGTTCTGAGTTGTGGAGCCGAAGCCGGTGAGAACGTACTCGGGAACGACGCGCACTACGAAAGTCGGGGTCATGTTGTATTCGACCGGAAGGCCGGCTGTGGCCATGAAGGTGTAGCCGTCCGGCCACAGACCGAGCGAGTTGGGCGAGTTGCCAGATGCAACATTGCCGGCTATGTCGCCGGAGAAGTTTCCGTGCACCACCCCGGCAAGGCCGCGGAGGGAGACGGAAACCCTTGGCGCAGCGTAGAAGCGGTAGGTTGGTCCCAACAGGCCCGCATACTGGCTGATCGCCGGATTGGTGATCCCGCTATTGGTCTGCTGATTATTAAAGAGGTAGGCCGTGGCGTAATAGCCGCGGCCGTCCAGCGTGACGCCAAGCCGTTCGTCGAAGTAGCGCGTGAAACCCGCGTTCCAGGCGTACTCGTGCGCCCGCTCCAGCGCCGGAGTAGCAGCAAAACCGTCGCTTGCCGGCCTTCCGGGGCCGGGACCGAAACGCAGGTAGCCCATGCCGGCGTACGCCTCATAGGCGTGCGAGTAGGCATCGTGAATAGCTGCCGCGCGACGCTGAGCGCGACGAGCACGGATGCGCGCCTGAACGCTCAATGACCCCTGGTTGGGTGCCGTGGACTGTGAGGCCTGAGCCTGATCGGGTGCGGGTGCGCTGCTGGAACTGGCAGTTTGCGCCGAAGCGGAAGTTAGGGCGGCCAGGCTCAGCGCGAGCAGAAAGGCAAAACGGCAAGAAAAGGACATCGGTATCGGGTTTCCTCCACGGGAGTACGGAAGCACACTATCCTTCATGCGGACATTGCTCCCCCCATTAGGTATTAAAACACCTTGGGGCAAGGCTTGGTTGGCGCTTCACTGCGGGTTGGACGCGGGACAGGCTCATTGCTGGCCGGCACACTACTTGATGGCCCCCAGATCCGTCCGCAACTGTGCCTGGTCGAAGCCGCCGGGCGAGCCTTTGGCGGTGAGCCAGTCCTGACCCAGCAACGTGTGCGCCTCGTCGCAGTACTTCTTCCAGAAGGCAACGGTCATGGTTTTGGGCTGACCCCAGGTGATGCAAGTAAAACCTTTGGCGTCATACTTGGGCACAAAGACGCAGTGGCCTCCCCAACTGCCTTTTTTGGCATTGGCATCGCCGTGCGGCACAACGTCCCAAACGTCCTGGGTCTGGGCGGTCAGGGGCAGCGAGAGTCCAATATAGACGCCGCCAAAGAGGGCAATCGACTGGCGAATCTCCACAAGATTGCTCACCTTGGGATCGGCAAAGGCGAGCAGCTTGTGACCGGCGAAGTCGCTCTTTTGCCAGTGGTTCAAAACGTCGAGTTCCACGCCGCCGTTGTCTGTGCCGGGATTGCCTGGAACGTAGCCATCCCACTGCTCGTAGTAGCTTTCGATCGTCGAGTCCGGCACGGTAGTCTCGGCGCCGGTATTGGCGGTCCAGACTTGCAGGGCGTGTCCGGCGCCGGCGATGGTGCAGTCGCCCAGCGAGTCATTGAGCATCATGCCCCACTTGGCGATGCCTTTGGTCCAGTCGGCCGCAATGGGTGGCGGCGGAAGAGCGGGCGTGAGGTAGTCGGCGAGGGCAAGGGTGCGGCTGTCGGTCTTGATGGCTTTGCGGCCCAATTTCATCCTTGAATGGTCGGTCATGGCGGATTCCTTTCTGGTAATTGGAGAAGTGTGGATGCGGTGAGGCGAAATGTGTCAAATCTGGACACTTTTCTGGTCAGAAACCGCATAAAACAGCTCGGCAAAAATGGCAGATCTCTCACATGCTGGAATGAGCGGTGACCAGCTCTGGTGCAAGAAATTTGCTATATTGCTGATTAAAAATTGGTTACTGAAGCACATGCGAATGCGGAAGCGTGTCACTGTCTCACCGCTCCACGGTAAATAGGTGAGTGGGAGTCAAAACCAGGTCATGGTCAGGGAATAGGGGTCACGTTCTGGTGATGGATCATTCTTCAATTCTGCGCCGGCAGGGGAGAATTATCTGTACTTTAAACAGCGCGTAAGTCTCTTGGATTCAGCAACCTGAAAACTAGCCCTATTTACATTCTTCTGGGAGCGGATGCGCTACAGGATGGGACTGCAAACGGTGGCGGAAAGGATTGTGGGGCGATGGCAGGCAAGGAGGGAGGCGAAGCGGATGGCCGGGCGTTGATTGCGCTTCTACCGGATTTGCGCTACTATCACTGCGTCGATCCGGTGTTCCCCCCGTGCTTGGCGCCCGTTGGCCAGGCGGACCGGCAAAGGAGGATTATGGCAACCCCTAAAAAATGCGGTAATTTGACGTGTACCTGTCTTGCCCCGGAAAAAAAGAAGTATTGCAGCGACCACTGCGAAGGCATCGGAAACAAATTGGAGATTATGTGCCTGTGCGGCCATGCCGACTGCGGCGCCACAGTTCATCAGTCGAGCGGGCAGGAAGCTGCGGCGCGGAGTGGTCAGGCGGCCGGCTTCTGATTGGCGATGGTTGCCCGTGCGAGAGCGTGCCGGTTAGCTAATTGGAAACGGACGGTCAAGGGGCGTGGTTGACCGCCTGTGCGTTTGGTGCGTGGATAGATTGAGTATCGCCTCCTGGTCTGTGGGGGCTTGGTGGATTTCGAGTTCCGTATATAGGGTGCACGCGGAAGAATACTCTTGCGTCATGGGCGCGATTGTACGCCGAGTAGCCGAATATGCGTCAAATAGCGTATAGCGGCGACCTCCCGGTCCACGGACAGGTCTTCGTCCGTAGGATCGAGATCTGGATTTTCAGAGCTGGGAAACTTTGCAAGCGGGGGTTGGAGAGAACGAAAAGCGGCCGGTTGAGGTTCGTGGTTCCCACCCTTCGCTAGAAGAAAGCGAAGGATGGGCCACCCAACTTCTATGGTTTGGTCAAGGGTGCGCCACCTGCCCAACCGCCAAATCGTGCTGTAGCGCCGGCCTCCCGGCCGGCTGTAACGTGGACCTCCC
>JBEKDN010000111.1:0-13311 GCA_050014335.1 Occallatibacter sp.
GTCGAACCGCCTCCTGCTTGAACTCCAGCGTGTAACGACCACGCTTCCCCTGTCTCATCTTCGTTTCCCTTTCGCTATTAGAGCAGCTCGCTAAGGGATACGTTTTGCGCGGGCAAGGTCACTAACCCCCTGTTTTTGCCCCATTTCGAGGCCAAAAAGGGCCAATCAAGCAAAGAAAAACCTATTTTCTGTCATTTTTTCCAGGTAGCCTTAAGGCGACAGCGAGCGGATCGAAGTCTTTTACCTGCCCAGTTACTCGCCGGAACTGAACCCGGATGAAAGTCTCAACAGCGACTTGAAACAAGCTATCCAGACGAAAGCGTCATGCCGAAGCAAAGACAAACTGCGTCACGCCGCAACCAATCACATGGCGGTGATCGAGACGAAGCCTGAAAGAACCAAAGCATTCTTCAAAGACCCAATCGTCGCAAATGCCGTTTAACAGTATTTGCTTGCCGGATCAATAATGCAGCTCAAAAGTTGTCGCGATCTTGTCAATGTTTTGTCGGTGTGACAAAACAAAGGCGGGACCAAACTTCGATAAGGAAAAAAGGTCAGAAGATCTACCGGATAAATTGGAAGAGGAAAACGACAGCATAGGCGCGCAGTGTTTTGGTGCCCCGCGAATAGCATGAGCATCCGTCGACATTGCCGCGTGGCACGTCCAGCGTTAAGCTGCACAAAACAAAAAATAACGAATTAGAGAACGAGACATTCTATTGACATTTTCATAAGGATCGACTAAGTTTTTTTCAACCTGTGGCAGTACTGCGGTGCTGTTGACACGGTTGCCTTTTCCGAGCGCGACAAGGTCGCGGCATTATTACGATGTCGCTTGCTGCCAGGCACCAGGAAGATCGGTAATTGTGAGTGTGCCGTATCTTATGCGAGAAGAGGTTTAACCCGCAGCTGGATAGTAGGCGATCCCAATTGCCAGGCAATGCCGGAACCTGAAATTTGAATCCTTGACGTATATTCCTAGCATTTGGCCAGGCCCATCAATTGAATTCAAACCTCCTCGCTCTGCTCAGGTCCTCGCGAGAAGGGTATCTCCGACATTTCATCAAACATGCCTCGGGAGTACTTCCGGCGAATTGCCAAGTACCGAATGGGCTTGAGGCGGAGTGAATCTTTGCCAATCAGGAGGGCAATGTAATGAAATCGAATGTCCATCCTCTTAACGACTTTCGAATTCAGAAAGTGCTACAGACCATCAAAACGGATCCGTCCATCCGCATCCAGGATCTTGCAGATCAAGTCAACCTCAGCAGTTCTCGGCTAAGTCATTTGTTCAAGGATCAGACTGGCTTGAGTCTGAATGTCTACCTTGCAAATGAGCGGCTGAATAGGGCTGCCGACTTATTGCGAAAGACAGAGATGCGGGTAAAGGAAATCACGTATTGTGTGGGCTATTGTCAGGAGCCTAGCTTCCAGCGTGCTTTTAAAAGGAAGTTCGACTTCAGCCCCCTGAGCTATCGGAATCGGCAGCGGGCAACTGATTCAGTTGGCACGCAGATCGACCAGCATTGACTCAGTCTGGATTCAAACAAAGCAGCGAGTTGACACCTAGGGAGACTCTGCTCCGATTGCCCGGATCCGTACATTTCTCCATAAGTAAGTCTGGAAACGATTCATACTTAACCTGCAGTGGATCGAATTCCGTTCCTAACACTGGATTTACCCGCTGCTCAGCCGCGCGCGCCTCGTCGCCTGCGTATGTAACTCCGTTCCGATGGTGAAGCAAATGCCCCACAGTATAACTGGCAATATCCGCTTTAAGATACATTTCATTCGTACAGCCGTCCTTCTTCAGGTATTGCCCATAATCGTCCCCGCGAGGTTACCATTACGTGGAATCGACTTTCTGTTGCCGACTGGGATCCAGGCCATCGGATGCAGCGCTATTCAGATTCGCCGGGTCGGAAAAACTACGATGAACGTGCACAGTGCCTCCTTGATTCATGAGGCTTTCTCGGGTGTTTGAATGGGCAGCCGCCAGAGAAGTCGCAGAAGCGCTTAGATCTGCCACCAATCCAGGAGGGCCATGCGGGGATAGTAGAGGCCGGCGAAGATTGGCTTGCCGCTGTTGTCGAGATTACGAAGCAACTCGGCGTAGGCTTCAATCTGGGGCGCGAAGAGCGCGCGAAGGTGAGGTAGCGCGCTTGCTGGATCAAGGTTGCCTTGGTGCGCGGTTTTGTAGTCAATGATCCACCAGCAATCTTCTCCGGCGGAGCATGGCGCGGGGCCTGCGCGGAAGACACGGTCTACGCGAACCGCGCGCGGGCTGCCGGAAACTACTCCGGTCCAGGCTGCCTCGCTGGCAGCGCTCAGGTGTGGCGAGAGAATCCATGAGCCGACCGGATCGCGGGAAGCTGAGAGCGCGAATTGAAGCGCCTGGGCCGCGATTTGCCTGGCTTGCTGGCGATCCAACCCGACGGCGCGTATCTGGGAAATGATGCGCGGCTCGAATTGACGCAACGCTGCGCGAGAAGCCTCCCAAACCAGTTTGGTGCGCAACCGGGCTAACTCTTCGAGTAGCGTGTGAACGGCTGCGCCGAGTGCACGGGAGAGTAAACCGCCTTCATGGCGGGAGTAAAGGCTATGGTCGCCGGATAGAAAACCAGGAGTGAAAGCGCCTGCGGGTTTTCGGATTTCAACCCCTTCGGCTGGGTTGCGCGGGACGGATGCGGCAGCAAGGCCGGGTTGAAAATCTGGAGATAGACGGCGGAGAATGGTGGGTTTGGCGGGGGAAGGCATGACGAGAAGATTGGAGACGGCGGAGGCGGCGAGGGATTCGATCTCCTGACTGACGGCGGGCTCTGAAGCCGTTGTGACCATTCTCCAGTCCTCAAAGCGCGCGCGCACCTCATTTTGCAATGCAGGCCAGGCTGTGGCCAACAGGCTGTTTGCGGGTTCTACCAAGGTGAGGACGCCGCCTTGCTCCTTGCAGGCTGGACGGGCGAAGAGGTGCAGCTCGTCGCGGGCTCGGGTAGCGGCGACATAGAGAATGCGTCGCATCTCCTGCTGTTCGCGCTCGCGATAAACGCGGTCAACCCAGGCCTTGGCATTGCCACGGTCGGCGCCCTTGCGCTGAAAGGGCGCGATGAGGAACTCGGTAACTTCGCCGGAGTCGTCGGGCTGGGCGAGGCCGCGCTCCAGCCAAGCGAGCATTTTGCGTTTGCCGCGACCGTTGGAGGCTTGCAATTCAGGGACGATGACGACTTCGAACTCGAGCCCTTTGGACTTGTGAATAGTCATCAACTGCACGCCATGATCGCTGTTGGCGTCGGGGTTGGGCAACGCCGTCAGCTTGGCGAGCGCGGAGTCAAGGCCAAGGCCGAGCAGATCTTCTGCGCCGCGCGGCAGCTGATCGAGACAACTCCAGAGGCGATTAAGGTTGGCGCGGGCTGACGCGCTCACACAGGCATCGCCGCCCAGTTGCAGCCATATCTGCTGGAGCCAAGTTCCCAACGAGGCCGTGGGTTGGCTGGCGCGAAGTGAGGACGCGGCTGCCAGCGCTTGAAGGACGCGGGCGGCTGCAGGGCGCGCTGAATCGCTGAGGAGCGGAAGCCGCTCGGCAAGCAGGTCTGGCAGTGGCCGGGAAGTGAGCCCGGGATCGTCGTTGCTTGCGAGGCAATGAAGGTCTTGGAGCGGGAGACCGCACCAGGGCGCGCGAAGAACTCCGAGCCATGCCACGCGATCCTGAGGATTGAGCAGAGCACGGGACAGCGCGAGTGCGTCGCGAACCTCCGGACGGGTTGCAAGCTCTTCCAGTTCGATGGCGCGGAAGGGGATTTGAGCCTGGCGCAGGGCATGGGCAATGGGCGCAAGATGACTTTTGGCGCGGGCAAGAACGGCAATGCGATATTTCTCGCCTTGGGCTTTGGCTTCTTCGATCCGGCCGAGGTGGCTGTGGATCAGCGCGACAATCTCTTCGATTTGCGTCTGACGGGCAGCTTCCTGTTCTTTTGCCGCGTCGGCGGAGCTCGCGTTGTTGACTTGGGAGACGAAATCGAGATGCAGGGTGAAGGGCTGGCCGGTGCGGGTTGCCGCCTCCCGTGCCGGTTGTGCTGAGGTGAAGGTAACGCCGCTGCCATCATTTACAGCGAATACTTCAATAAAAATCTCATTTTGTCGTTCGGCTAACTCGGGAGTTGTGCGGAAGTTTGCGGTGAGGGAGACGAAGTCGAAGAGGAGGGCTTCATCGTGGGGAATTTCGAGGCCGAGGGCTTTGACTCGCGGGAAGAGTTCGGCGTCGGCGTCGCGGAAGAAATAGATGGACTGCATGGGGTCGCCGACGAAGAAGCAGGTGCGGGCTGTTTGGCCGGGATCAAGTTCTGGCCATGGGGCGATGAGGCTGGTGAGCAACTGATGCTGGCGGCGGCTGGTGTCCTGGAACTCGTCGACGAGTAGGTGACGAATGCCGTCGGAGACAGCAAGAGCGGCGTCGGTGGGCAGACCGTCGTCGCCGCGGAGAACGCGCTGGGCAATTTGCGCGACTTCAATGAAGTCCACGGCACCAGTCTCAGCGAAGACGATTTGCAGCTCGGCGGCAGCGTGGCGCAGAAGTGTAAAGCAGGCGCGAACGATTTGCCAGTCGTCGTCTGTGTAGGTGGCCGGAGGCAAGGCGCGTGCGGCGGCTAGGGAAGCCTCAAGGCCGGAAATGGAGGCAAGCGCAGCGATTAGTTCGAGGATGCGGTTTTTTTCCCGCTTTTTATCGGCGGGGAAGCCTTGGAGCTTGTTGACTTGTTTGCGGAATGCACTCGCGTCAGTGAGCAGGAGCGCGGCAAGACAGACGTATGCCTGACGCGCTTCTTCCGCGCCATCCATGATTGCGGAGGGAAACCCGACCAGCTCAGCGAGTCCACGGTGAAGCTGGCCGCCAGTTTGCTCACATGCGAAGCGCGCTAGCTCCAACGCCTCCTGACGCGCATTGGGGGCCTGGTCGAGGAGTCGGCTCAACTGATCGAGCGTGGCTTGCACGGCATGTGCAAACGGACGTTCCAGCCGCTCGCGAAGCGCCTGCCAATCCGGCTCGCGTTCGAGAAGAAAGCCGTGCATCCATCGGTCGCGGCTCTGGAGCATTTCGATGAGGAGTTCTTCCATCTCCTGCCAGTTGTTGTCGCGCCAGATCAGCAATTCTTCGATGGCCGTACTGAGCGGCGTGTCAGTCTGGTCAATTTTTCGAAGGGTTTCGCGGGCCGCGCGGCGATAAAGCTGGTCGGGTTGGGCGGCGATCTCAAGGCTGCCACTGAAGCCGGAGAGCAAGGGCTGCTGAAGGGCCAGATCCCGGCAGAAGGAGTCTACGGTTGAAATGCGAAGCTGGGCGGGGAGTTCGAGAATTCTCCAGCCGAGCTGATTGGAGCTCTTCAGGACGCGGTGGGCAAGCGCTGCCATGGAGAACTCGCCGGTGTCTGGATTCTTGTTGGCGGTGGCATTTTCCAACTCGCCGAGGATACGATGGCGCATCTCCGCCGCAGCGGCCTTGGTGAAGGTGATGGCGACGACCTGGCCGGGCTCTTCGACCTCGGCGAGCAAGCGCAGAAAGCGCCGAGTGAGGAGGTCGGTCTTGCCCGAGCCAGCGGGAGCCTGGACGAGGATAGACCGTTCAGGATCGAGAGCCAGATCGCGCTGAGTTTGATCGGGAGGTTGAATCTTACTCATTGCCGGCCTCCTTACTAACAAAACCGTCTACGAGATAGTTTTCACCCATTGCTCTGCGAGTATCGAGATTTTGGAAGTCATTTAGCCGGTTAGCCACCTCTTTGCGGTGACCGCGAGTTAGCAAGTTAGCGGGATTCATCGCTGCCCTCCTCGCTATCCGACTCATCTTCAGCCGTGGGCAGAGCCACGTTCTCCTGAATGCGGCAGAGTGTTTGCAATCCGCAGCGCTCACAGGTTTTGGGGTTCTGGCGGGGATCGACTTCGGCCTTTCCAGCGAGGAAATCGCGGGCTAGTTGCTCGATGCAATCACGCCAATCCAGGAGCTGTTCGGCGGTGAAAGGGTTTCTCACCAGCGGGCTGGTTCCCTTCAAGCTGCTGAAGAGCGTTCCAGCGGCATCGCCAACTCGACCGGCAAAGCTCATGTCTCCCGCTCGGACTTTGGCAAAGACCAAACCGCCGAGTACTTCGTCTGAGTTCAGGGCGAATCCGGCATAGAGCGGCAGTTGCACGTCGTCGGGGCGGGGCAAGTCCCATGCGCTGGGTGTGACATTGCCGGATTTGTAGTCGATAACGAGCTGGGAGTCGTCGGCGAGCCGGTCGATGCGATCAAGGCGGAGATCAAAGGTGAGTCCGGCGATGGAAACGGGGCGCTTGGCTTCGGTTTCGGCAATTTGGAAGGCAATGCGGGCCGCTTCATAATCCAGCCACTCGGAGACGAGCAGGGCGAGGCGCTGCTCTTCGAGTTCCAAATAACGGCGAGGGAGAGATTGGCGAAGATGCGGCGGCAGTTCCTGTGTGAGCGCGCGGTGGACGTGGACGGCAATGAAGGCTTGGCGATCGGTGAGGCTAAGCAGCTCGGCGTGGGTGCGGATACCATCAGGTGGCCCCGACCAGACGCCATGCAGAACCGCGTGGAGCAGACTGCCGCGCTGTGCGGCGGTAAGGCCCGCTTGAGCTGGGTTCCAGGTTTGTGCGGCCAGGCGCGCGGTGGCGAAGGCCTTGAAAGGGCACTGCGACTGTGCGGTGAGAATGTTGGCGCCACCTGGAACCTTGCCGGGAGAAAAGGGGAGACTGGTGAAGTCCTCGAAGGAGACAGTGAGCGGCGGTTCCGCAGGTTGGGGCTCCAGTTCCGGCGGGAGCGGTTGCGGAGGACCGGCGAGCAGTGCGATCAGTCGCGATGGGCGAGCTTCCGCAGTGTCGTTTTGCCGCGCGTAACTGAAGTAGACTTCTTGCGCCGAGGCCAGCAGGCGATGAGAGATTGCCGCTGCCAGCTCCCAATCGAGCTGCGGAGAGGCGTGAGGCATTCCTGACTGGCGTTGGATTTCGACAGGGAGCAGAGGATGCATCGTGCCTGCGGCAGGCCAGGCGTCTTCGTCGGTTCCCAGGGACCAGATGGCATCGGCTGTGAGTCCGGCGGACTCGGCGGGACCGGCGATCTGAATGGGCGCGTCATGGGATTCGGGAGCGAAGAGCGTCTCGTCGAGCGCGCGGTCGAGCTCGGCGAGGAAGCCGCGCCAGTTCATGCGTTGGCCATTAAAGCCGAGCGAGGCACATCCCTCGACGGCCTGTTGCCAGCGGCGCTGGGCTTGGAACTCAGTGCTTGATAGCGGACGCGCGGTGGCAAAGGCGAGATCGTCGAGCAGCCGTGGAAGCAGCTCGGCCCAGTCGAGCGGAGAAAGCATACGACGCGCTGTGGCCGCAAGATGGCGCTGAACTGTAGCGATGCGCTCGACCCACGAACGGGGCAAAAGTGTCGAGGCGCAGCGCTCGCCGAGGAAGGCGGTTAAAGTCCACTCGATTCGTTCGAGACTGAAACGGCGCAGGGTACGCATGTAGGAAACGAGCGCCGCGGATTCCTCGGCTGTGGCGGCGATGTAGCCGGTGGAAAGCAGCCAGTCGAGTTCCTGCTCTTGGAGTGTGCCGTCCAAAAAGCGCAGCAGAAGCTGGGCCGCGCGGGCGATTGCGACCTGGCTTAACGGCACACCTAGAGAAAATTCAAAGGCCGCTCCGGCGTGGCGAAGAAAGGCGCGCTCGATCTCACCGCGACGCGTGTTGGCGGCTTGCGTTACGACCAAAAGGCGTGCCTCGGGGTTGGCGGCGAGATGGCGGCTGCACCAAACTGCGCAAGCAGCTAGCTCGGACTGTGCGTCGGCGGCGGCACGGAATTGAATTTTCGCGGCTGGTTCGCTTTGAGCAGCTTCGCGCCAAACTCCCCAGGAGTCGAAGAGGTTGCGCTGGACGGGAAGAATGCGGTCAAAGCCGACGAGTAGCAACGGCGGGCGTTGGGCTGAGTTCGCGGCGAGGAGCGGAATCAATTCCAGCGGCAAACGACTGGGGCTGAGCAAGTTGCCGGAGAGGCAAGAAGCGTCAAAGGCTGTGAGCCATGCGCTGAAGGATGCCGCATCTTGCTGCCAGCCGGCGCGCCCGGCCGTATGGAGATAGCGCGGCGCAGAGGAGCAAAGCAACTCGTGTGCCTCCATCGCCAGCGCGGCGATGCGATGACGCGGGGCTGCAAGGAGCGTGGCCGGAGAGCTGTCGGCGGCGGCTATTTCAGCCCAGAGAGCCTGCTCCTGCGCGGGGTTGAGCAGCATGCGCGAGTCGTTGCTTTGCCCGTTCCAGGCCTTGCGGGCAAAGCTCTTCCAGTCGAGGATGTTGGGCGCGGGCCAAGCGTTTAGACCTTCGGCCTGACGGACGCGATGGAAGGCGGCGGCAAGTGCGCGGGCGGCGCGATCGCTGGCTGCGACCACCATGCCGCCCTCGCGCAACCATGCGTCGATCTCAACTGGCGCAAATGCCCCCATTTCAGGGTTATACTCTCTCGGGCTTGCGGCGCACCACTGTAGATGGGTTCGATCATCCCACGTGATGCTGTTGGCGAATTTGAGTCCGTAATGAAGGAGGTTCGGAGCAGTGCGCTGAGGCGGCAGAGCGAGTTGAAGACGCGGATAATTGGATTTGTGGACATCGCGCGCAATTCGATGCTGTTGCAGGAGTACCAAGCCTATCTTGCCGTGGAAAAAGGGCTGCGCCCACTGACCTGCGAGGCATACGACAGCGATCTAAAGACCTTTGCCGAATTCATCGAGGAGCGTCACGGTGTGCTGCTGACGGCGATCCAGGAAGATGTGGCGGCGTTTCTTGAGCATTTGCGCGATCACGGCATCGATCAGCGCTCGGCGGCGCGCAAACTGAGCTGCCTGCGGGGATTTTATAAGTGGCTGTTGCTTGACCGGCGGATCCATCACGATCCGACGGTCAATATCGAGTCGCCCAAGACTTGGAAGGTGCTGCCCAAATCGCTAGCCGAGCCGGAAGTAGCGGAGATGCTGGAGCGCGCAGGGCTGAATGCCGAGCATCCGCAGGCGCTTGCCACGGCGTTGCGGGACCGGGCGATTCTGGAGCTGCTCTACGCTGGCGGTTTGCGTGTCTCAGAGGTTACGGCGCTTTCAACTGGCGACTTGGCTCTGGATCTGGGCCGTGTGCAAGTGCGCGGCAAGGGAGACAAAGAGCGCATTGTGCCGCTGGGGCGAAGCGCGCTGCGCGCCTTGGAAGAGTATTTGCAGCAGGGAAGACCGCATCTGGCGCGCATCAGGTCAGGCCGATCCGCTTCAGTTCGGAGTGCGCAAAAGTCCAATAACGCGTCATGCCTGTTTCTTTCTCTGCGCGGAATGCCGTTGACGCGGCAATGGGTTTGGCATGTTGTGAAGACGGCCAACAGTACAGCCAGTCCGCACCGGCTGCGGCATAGTTGCGCTACGCACATGGTGGAGCACGGCGCGGATTTGCGCAGTGTGCAGTTGCTGTTGGGACACGCCGATATTTCCACTACGCAGGTTTATACGCATCTGGCGCTGGGACGATTGAAGGACGTGCATCGCCAGCATCATCCGCGAGCGACGCGAGTAAAGATTGAGATCGAGCCTGCCGCGACTGCGATCCAGCCCGTGCGTAAGGGCTTGTACCTGGTTGGCAAGGAGACGGCATGAGCGCTTCCGCGACATTGGTTCCCGCCGCATCCCTGGACTCGCTGGTTGGCGACTATCTGCGCGTGCTGGCCAAAGAGCGTGGATCTTCAAAGCACACGCTGCGCGCATACGATCGCGAGTTGCATGACTTTGTGGCTTGGATCGGCGAGCACTACGGAAAAGATCAAAGCGTGGAAGCGATCGAGCATACGCATATCCGCGCCTTTCTGGCTACGCTTTATGATCGCGGGCTTTCCAAGGCATCGACCGCGCGCGCGCTGGCGGCGATACGCGGCTGGTTCAAGTGGCTGGCGCGCAGCGGACGACTGGAGCAAAATGCGGCCTCGCTGGTGGCGACGCCGAAGCTGCCCAAACATCTGCCGCGCGTGCCGTCGATCGAGCAGATGAATCGCGTGGTCGATTCGGTTAGCAAGGATGCGGCAAGCTGGCCGGCGCGCGACACGGCGATTCTGGAATTGCTCTACGGCTGCGGGATTCGCAATGCGGAACTGACCGGCTTGAATCTGGAAGACATTCATTGGGCGAATGAGGCTATTCTGATTCGCGGCAAGGGACAGAAGGAACGTTACGTTCCGCTGGGAGACGCGGCGGCTCAGGCGCTGAGAGCCTATCTTGGAGAGCGAGCGGCGCGGCTCGCAGCGGCTGGCGGAGGAATGGGAGCTTCGACGCCGGCGCTTTTTTTGAATCTGCAACTGCGCGGACTGGATAAGGTCGGCGGCCCGTTTGCTGGTGAGGCGCGGTTGACTACGCGCAGTGTCGGACGCATTGTGAAGCGCATCGCTGTTTTGCGCGGCCTATCGGCTGACGTGCATCCGCACACTCTGCGTCATGCCTTTGGGACGCATCTACTGGAAGAAGGCGCAGACTTGCGCGCTATTCAGGAACTGCTTGGCCATGAGCGGCTTTCCACCACACAACGCTATACGCAACTCACGACTGCGCAACTGACTGTGGTTTACGACAGGACGCATCCGCGAGCGAGATAATACTTGATTTCTCTCACATTGCGATATTTTTAGCGGCAGATGTTTGTTTGGGATTTCTATTTAAGATATCGAAATGAATGTAGTTGCCTAGGTGAAGCATGTACTTCGCAGGCGTTCACTGATTCACCGCTCCACAGTAAATAGGAGGGTACCAGTTGGGCTTCGAGGGGCGACTTTGATTGCTTTTCGAAGTCGTTCGCTCTGCAAAATGATACTGACATTCCTGTTTGTTTTGGACCTCATTTGTCATTATGCGCTGCCTGATGGTAATTGCCGGCAAAGCCAATTATCATATTTGTCCCGCTACAGCGATGACGGTTATTAAGACAAGACTCGCCAGTGATGGCCGCCGACTGCCTTGCTCACCAGTTACGTAAAAACTGAGTCGGTCCTCAGCCTTAAAACGCCGGACGGACGGGCTTTCTCTGTTCCGGGTCGAGAATGGCATCGGCGGCGTGCTGGTCGGACTGGCGGTCCATCCATTCGTCGAGGCGGCTGCGTTTGAAACGCCAGCGATTACCCAGCTTGAAGGCGGGCACGAAGCCCTCGGAGGCGTATTTGTAGAGCGTGTCGGGCGAGATACCAAGGTACTCCGAGGCCTGGCGAATGTCCATGACTTCGCGCACCTCGGGTACAAGCAAATTGGAACGCATCGCATTGCTGCGCATTAGGACTCCCTGTTAGGCCAGCGGCCCCAGACGGATTCCGGCAAAGTTGCCGGGACTGTCTTTTGTATATCTTGGATTCACCTGGAGTTTCAAGGGTTTTCAGTGATTTATAGGAAATTAACCGGGAATTGTATTGCACTCCAGAGAGCGGTGGATGGGCAGGTTTTGGTGGAAACCGCAGCTTGTTGTGTGGTCGTAGCGGGTGACCTCAAGCGCTTGTGCCATTAGGACGGATGGTGCGCGGGTTTTATCGGAGCGGCAGTGTGAAAGATGGTTCAGGAGATATGCCTGACTAGGTGAGGGGCTTTAGAATCAGCATTAGACAGACTTTGAAATTGGGGTTGGAGGATCTTATGGGCAAAATGTCCATGTTGAGGGCCGTGCTGAGGTTCGCCAAGCCGGCTGATTTTTTTGCATTTGTGATCTGCGTGGTGGTTGGATACTTTTTGGGCTCAATGTTGCCGGAGGGGCCTTGGGCTGCCTATACCTCCAACCTGGTTTTTTATCATCTTTTTCTGGCATGGCTGGTAGTTGACTCGGGGCGCGACCACGGCTTTACGATGCCGATCGTTTCGACGATTCTGACCCACGCGGCATGTCTTGCAATCGTCATTGCTTATGTGGCGGCGCGGGATGCGATTCCTCTGTTTGTGCTGCTGCGTTTTCTAACGGCGCCCCTGGCTCTTTTTGAGCGCAATTGGCTCTTCAGCGATAGCAAAGAGCGGGTCCGGGAGGCGAAAGTAATGGTTGCTCCGGTCTCAGAGGAAGCTGCGACAACCATCGCGGAGGCATCAGCCGAGGACTACGATGCGTGGATGCAGCATTTGGCACAGCGGAATGCATTGACACGGAAGCCGGGCATGACGATTCAGGACGAGTACGAGCAGTGGATGATGGCGCGCGCCAAGAGCCGGGCTAAGAGCGTTTAGGGCCTATGACCAAAAGCAACCGCGGGTCCTTCGACTCCCTGCGCTTCGCTACGATCGCTCAGGATGACAGATCCCTTATGTAATGAAACTTGGGGACGGAAGAGCAGTCAAAGTTGATCAGGAAGAGGCGGGTAGCGTGGCGGGAATGTCGATGGATACGAGTGTGCCGCGTCCGGGGTTGCTGACTACGCTGAAGCTGGCCTGGTTGCCGTAGAGAACGTCGAGGCGCTCCTGAACATTCTTCATGCCAATGCCGGCGCCGTTGCGGCGAAGGGCTGTGGCTGGACGGTTGCCCATGCCGACGCCGTCGTCGGCGACCTCGATGCGCACGCGATCTCCGTTGAGCTGACTGCGGAGGGTGACGGTGCCACCTTTGAGGCGGGGTTCCAAGCCGTGCTTGATGCTGTTTTCAATGAGCGGCTGGAGCAAAATGCTGGGCACCAGAACCCCGAGCGTGCGCGGGTCGATCTGTTTTTCGACGCGCAGTTTGTCCGCCCCGAAGCGGACCACTTCAATGTCGAGATAATCGTCGGTGAATTTCAGCTCGTCGCTTAGCGGCACGTAGCTGTCATGATCTTTGAGCAGCGCGCGGAGAATGTTGGCCAGCTTCACGGTCATCTCGCGAGCTAGCTCAGGCTTGATGCGCACCAGGGATGCGATGGAGTTGAGAGTGTTGAAAAGGAAATGGGGATTGATCTGGCGCTGCAATGCGTCGAGGCGGGCTTCGAGAAGCAACCGCTTCTGTTCTTCAAGCTTCTTCTCCAGACGCAATGCATTCCACACCTTGAGCGCGACACCGACATTGATGGGCGCGCTGAGAGCGACCATTGCCTGAAGCCACCATTGGCTGGAAAGCAGGGCAAAGAGCCGGAGGGGATGGGCGTGGGCGATCCAGTCCCGGCTGGCCTCCATGGCGGCGATGAGGAAGAGCATGAGGAACTGGCGGTCGACGCGAGGCTGGCGGAGGTTGCGGCGAATCCAGCGATAGAGGCTGAGGTCAACGAAGGGAGTGAAGTCCCATATTTCGTCTTCCTCAACGGAGCGCCCGAGGAGGCCCGCGCCCAGGCCCAAGGCGACG
>JBEKDN010000112.1:0-13278 GCA_050014335.1 Occallatibacter sp.
ACGGCGGATTACGGCACCAATCCTGCCTGCACAGGCGGTGGTGTACCGAGCGAAGCTGCCGCTTGGGTAGCCAACGCGTTGAGCCTCGGCGTCACGGTGAGCCACATGACCGTGGGCAATGAGGTTTACGGAGCAAGCTGGGAAGAAGACCTGCACACTCCCGCAAACGATCCAACAACCTACGCGGCCTCCTTGGTTGGGAGCGCCGGCTTCTATGAGGCAATCAAGGCTGCATCGCCGAACACGCTTGTCGGCGTCGTTGTTGACCTCGATAACACGGCTGGCGGGTGGGACAATATCGTGCTTGCCAACGCCAAAGGGTACTACGACTTCGTCGAATACCACTTCTATCCCGAAGCTCCGGGAGAGGAAAACGACACCACTCTCATCAACCAGGATGCACAGTTGTTGACCACCAACCTCAACACCCTCAAGGCCGAATTGGCGGAGTGGGGAACACCGAACACGCCCATTTATGTGGGCGAGATTGGCGGACCTTACGGCACTCCAGGCAGACAATCCATGTCCATCACGCAAGCCTTGTATGCCGGTCAGGTACTGGGCGAAATGATGAACGATGGCATGACGCGTCTTACTTGGTGGATCGGCTACGGCGGTTGCGCGGATATGAGCTTTAGCGGCAATTACGCTGCCTCGCTTTACGGCTGGCAGAGCTTCGGCGGCTACATGGTCTTCTCCGACGGGCTCACCGACTATTACCAATGCACAGCGGAAACACTGGCGCCTGGAATTCTGTTGCCCACGGCGCGCGCCTTCCAACTCTTCAGTAATGTGGCCGTCACCGGTGAAAACGTGCTCTCGGCCAGCGTTTCCGGCGATACCGCGGATGTGGTTGCGTATGCTGCAACTCATAGCGGCGGCACGGCACTGTTCCTGGTCAATCGCAATGAGGCAGCCAGCCAGCAAGTTTCCATTACGCTGTCTGGACAAACCACAGCAACGTCCGTCACCGTCGAAACCTACGACAAGGCTATCTATGACTTGTCCGGTTCGCCCTCGGGGACCTTCCCAGATCCAGCAGGAACCAGCAACTGGGCTCCGCCAACCACCACAACCATCTCTTCACCAACCCTGCCTCTGAGTTTGACTCTGCCCCCTTGGAGCATGAACGTGGTCACAATCCACTAAGGCACACGCTAAGTCAGACTCACATTGATTCACTTCAACCGAATGCCCCAGACCACAAAAGGTCTGGGGCATTCGCATCTTTCAACCAGCCAAACGCAAAATAAACCAGAGCCTCGATTCTCTTTTGCCGATACGAGAGTCTCTCATTCACAGGGCAACAGCTTGCGCTGCAAAGCTTCCAATGTATGACCCTTGGTTTCAGGATAGCCAAAGAGCACTACCAGAAACTGAACCGCGGTCAGAATCGCAAAGAAGATAAACGGTGTCTCGATATGCAGCGAATGCACCACCACGGGAAAGGCCAGTTGGATGAGCGTATTCATAAGCCAGTGGCTGGCGTTGCCAATGCCCTGGCCCTTGGAGCGGACAGCGTTGGGAAAAACCTCGCCAATATAGACCCAGATGACGGCCCCTTGTGAGAGCGCAAAGAAGGCAATGTACGTGACCAGCACCCACACTAGCGCGCCAGGGTGCGTGTGCGTCTTGAAGAGCCAGGCCACCCCGGCCAGGCAGCCGGATGTTCCCGCCGCGCCGATCAGCAGAAGCGTCTTGCGCCCGAGCTTGTCGATCACGCTCATGCCTACCATAGTGAAAACCAGATTGGTGAAGCCAATGGCGATGGCTTGCTGGTCGCCGCTGATCTGGCTGAAGCCCGCCGAGGAAAAAATGTTGTTCAGGTAGTAGAGAATCGAGTTGATGCCAGAGAGTTGATTGAATGCGCCAATGCTGATGGCCAGAAACAGCGGGTAGCGATACTTCCAGCGGAAGACCGGCTCATGAGCCGTTGCGTGTTCTTCGTTCAGCGCGGCGCGAATCGCCGCCAGTTCGGCCTCGGGATTGGGGTCGCCCATCAGCCGCAGCACGTTCAGCGCTTCGGCGTTAAGGTTTTTGGAGGCCAGCCAGCGCGGGCTGCGCGGAATACCAAAGAGCAGCGCCAGAAATCCAAATGCAGGAAGCGCGGCAATGCCCACCTGCCAGCGCCACTCCGCCGCACCCAGATGCAACAGCCGGATAAGGTAGTTCGAAGTGTAGGCCACCAGAATGCCGAAAACCACATTGAACTGGAATGCGCCCACCAACCGACCGCGCCATTTGGCCGGAGCCAGCTCGGCAATGTAAACCGGCCCCAGTACCGATGAAGCGCCAATTCCCAGGCCGCCCGCAAAGCGGAAGAGCATCAGCACCGGCCAGTTCCATGCCAGCGCGCTGCCAATCGCCGACACTACGTAAAGCACCGCGGTGATACGCAAAGTTTCGCGCCCGCCCAGCGTCTGTCCAGCCTGCCCGGCGCCCAGCGCTCCCACCACCGTGCCGATTAGCGCAATGGCCACCGTCCAGCCCTTGCCGTAGGGGCTCAGGTTGTACAGCTTCACCAGTGAGTCGATGGCTCCAGAGATGACAACGGTATCAAAGCCGAAGAGCAGGCCGCCCAGTGCGCCGGTAAGTGTTGCCTTCAACAGGTTAAGATTTGGCCGCATGGTTTGGGTTCCCTTAATTCCCAAACCATCCTACAGACTGGGCCCAACGCGGGTAAATGGATGCGGGCAACCTCAACCTTCCGCGTGCAAACTCGACGGCGTAACGGCCAAGATCCGGCAGCGATGTTTGCCGGAGGCGCTCCAGCCCACCGCCATCTCGCTCTCCATATAGGCGCAGTCGCCGGCCTCAAGCACCTCATGCAAACCGCCGGCATCCAATTGCAGCTTGCCTTCCAGTACGTAGACCATGCCGCTGGAATCGCGTAGCACATCGGCCGCGGCCGAGGAACCGCCAGGAGGGAACTCGATCATGCGCGCCACCAGCTTGGCCCCGTCGCTCGGCACGCTCAGCGGGGTGACCTTGGCAGGCTCCGGCCCGCGGTTGTTGCTTTGCAGGTGAGCTTTGCGAGTAATGGAAAGCGTATGCTTTGCCGGCTCGCAAAAAAAGTAGCTCATGCCGACGCCGTATACTCGGCTGATCGTCGCCAGAGTCGGCAGCGTGGGAATCATGCGGTCGGTCTCCAGCTTTGAAAGCAGCGCCGTGGAGAGTTTGGTCTCGGCCGCCAGCCGCGAGAGCGTCAGCCGCTTCTGGGTGCGCAAGGAGCGCAGCTTCATACCGATGCAATAAGGCTCGAGAGACCACTGGGCGTAGGAGATCGTCTTCGTCATGCTAACTTCCTTTCGGCGCATATCCATTTCCCCGCCAAAGAATAGGCGTGGATGGGCCAGTTAACATCGTCACACGTTTCACCCATAGAATTGCTGACCAATATCTGAAGTTTTTCTGAATACTCTTGGTTTTCGATATCTAGTTTTTTCGTATCCAGCCGCCAGATACCGCATCAAAACAAGCACAGAGGGGATGTGAGACGTCTTCGCTCGCATCCCATCGATAAGATTCCAGACCCAAGACTTTTTAAACAAGGATGACTTCCCCAATGTACCTGCTTTCTCTCAAGCGCTTTTTCTCAATTGTCTTTGTGTGCGCCCTCGCTGCTGCGCTCACCACTCCGGCTCTTCGCGCCAATACGGTGGTGCTGACCAACGGCGACAAACTCAATGGAACCGCAATCAAGCTGGAGGGAGGCAAGCTCACCTTCAAAACAGCCTACGCGGGCGCGTTGGAAATCGCCTGGGATCAGGTGACAAGTTTGACCACTAGCCAGCCCTTCATTCTGCCCACGCCCAAAGGGAATCTGACCATTACCTCCGTCGAGCGCACTGCGTCGGGGATAGTCGTTACCACCGCCACTGGCTCTTCCACCCTGGAGTCATCTGCGGTCACCGTGCTGCGCACACCCGCCGATCAGACCGCTTATGAGGCCACGCTGCATCCCAACTGGGGACACGCCTGGGCCGGAGCTGCCAACCTCAGCCTTGCCTTCGCCAAAGGCAACTCCGATACCACCACTTTTTCCGCCGGAGGCGCCGCCGCCCGAACGACGCGCACCGACAAAACCTTTCTCTACGTCAACACTCTTTACAGCGAAAACGCAAACGCCGTCCCCAGCACCAGCGCCAACTCCACTGCGGGCGGGGCGCGCTATGACCACAACGTCAACCCCAAACTCTTCGCTTTTGGCAGCGGAGATTTCTCCGCCAATGCACTTCAAGATCTCGATCTCCGCTCCATCCTCGGCGGCGGCTTCGGATGGCACGCGCTCAAGGCCCCAAAGCAATCGCTCGATGTGATGGGCGGCCTTGTCTGGACGCACGAAAACTACTCGGGGATCGCGGCCACTGCTACCGCCGCCGCAACTCCGGCCGTGGTCAACAGCTTCGCAGCCCTCGATCTGGGCGAACAGTACACACGCAAGATCGGTGCCTCAAGCGCATTGACAGAGCAGGCTTATCTTTATCCCGACCTCGATTCGATTAGTCAATATCAGTTCACTGCCAACTCCGCTTTCGCCACCAAAATCGGCAAGATTTTCAACTGGGTCACCACCTTCAATGATAGCTATACATCCTTTCCGCCCGCCGGAACACTCAAGAATGACGTTGTTCTCACCACGGGTCTCGGTGTCACTCTCACGCGTCACTGAGACAGTCATCCTCCTCGCAAGAGCGCATCGGGAATCGACCCCGGTGCGCTCAATGGGCATAAGGTTGAATTGGTTACTCGGTAATAGTCCTCGGATTACTTAGTGAATAAGAAAATACTCAAACAAACCCTTCACGCCAGCCCGGTTGAGGCGGATAATAAAATGTGTCACATGAAAATACTGGGCTCATTGAAGCACAGGACTTCGCAGGGATTGTTGCACTTTTTTCCCCATAGGGTTTTTTAATACGCAGCTTCCCGCGACCTCTGTTGGCGGCTGTCCTTCCTCTTGCGCATATAGGCTGGAAGATGGACAGACCTATTGCCCGGAATTCGAGGCATTACTTTGGCTGCGAACCGTAGGCTTCTCCCGGATTTGATAAGCACCCCGGATGCGGAGTCTCCCGCTGACATACCGGAGATACGAGCAGTGGAATCGGTTTTTCCGGCGCCCAGGCTAGGGCGTCGCGCATCGGATTTGGAGCTGGCTGGAGCCGGTTCTGGCCGCCGGGCGGCGGATCGCGACTTTCCCGCAGCCAATCCAGGCCGGCGCGCCGGCGACCCCATGTTCTCTTTTGCGGGGTTGCGCCTGGAGGCCGACGGAACACTATGGCGCGGCGAGGCAGTGGTTCATCTGCCACCCAAGGAACTTGCGGCGCTGCGATTCCTGATGGCTCATGCTGGTCAAGTGGTCTCCCCGCTGCAACTGAAGCGCGCTCTCTGGGGCGATGTGCATGTAACCGCCGACAGTGTTCCCAAGTGCCTCTCATCCTTGCGCGCGCGGCTTGAGCCCGCCGATTGCATACAGACGGTCTACAAGCGCGGCTATCGTTTTTCAGCGGATATTGCGCGGCACAGCGTTGCCGCTGGCGGTGCGCCTATGCGCCTGGCCATTATGCCCTTTGCCACCCGATATCAGGTTCCTGAGTTCCTCGGCCCAGCCATTGCTGAAGAAACCATCGCCGCTCTCACAAGTGCTCGTCCTCCAGCGGTTTTGGTCCTGGCTCGCGATTCGGTCTTCAATCTGGCTCAGCGCGGGTTGACAGCGCAACAGATTGGCAAGGAACTGAAAGCCGATCTCGTGCTGACCGGAAGCTTGCAGGCCTTCACATCGCATTGCCGCTTGCGCGCGGAGATGATTCGAGTCCCGGACGGAGTGCAAATATGGGTGGAGGATGTGCTCGGACCCCACACCTGGACCGGTGAAATCGAAAAGGAATTGCTGCTGCGGCTCTATCATCGCATCGGCGTAGTTCCGCGCGGCGATAGATCCTTGCTGCCGGCACGAGAATCGATTGGTCTGGAGATTTCCGCCACCGCCAGCTACTCGGAAGAGGAACACGTCCTCCAGCAGCGCGAGGCCTATGAGACTTACCTGCGCGGCCATTTTGAGTGGCAGACGCTTCATCGCCATCGCATGCAAGATGGATTGCAGCACCTGCTGCGCGCCATCGAACTCGATCCATCGCTTATCCCGGCCAAGGTCGATCTGGCGCATCTCTGTGTCACTCAGGCCTTTTATGGCTTCATGCCGCCGGGCGTTGCCGCCGACCATGCTCACCGCGCAGCCGAATCGATTCCCGATTATCAGCGCCGCGCCCCTATGCTGTTGCCTGCGCTGGGTTGGATTCAATTTCATTACGACCGCGATCTTGCCGCGGCACGGCAAGCCTTCTCGCTGAGCGCCGATTTGCCACACGATCCCTGGGTCACGCGCGCCCGCAGCATGTTTGCGGTTAGCCGTCACCGCTTTGCCGAGGCCATTGGGTTGCTGCGCGGAGCCATTCGGCTGGACCCTTTTTCTCCGTGGCTGCAAGGACGCTTGGCCTGGGCCCTGCATCTCGACGGACAAGCCGCCGAGAGCGTCGAGCTGGCCAAGAGCGCCCTCAGTCTGTTTCCCGAGCATGAATTCATCGGCTTTTACGGGGCGCTGATTTTAGCCCACAACGGCGAGGCGGCGCGAGCCAACCAGGTTGCCCAGGAACTTGCCCAGCGCCTGCCTCACTTCGATCTCGCTGCCGCGGCTCATGCCTACACGCTGGCCTGCGCGGGACGCAAGGATGAAGCACGCGTCATCCTGGAGCGCTTGCAATGGCTCAGCCGCGAGCGATTCCTGCTGAATTCATTTACTCCCGCCGTACTGGTGGCTTTGGGCGATATCGAGGAGGCTATCGATGAGCTCGAAGTTGCGGACCAGGCCCGCTGTCCGTGGTTCTTCCAGATGCTGGCCGACCCGCGTCTCAAACCCCTCCATGGCCATCGCAACTTCCAGCGGATGAGCGCAATCCTCACCGCAATGGAGTCCGAGGCCGCCGAGAGCCTCGGCTCCGAGGAGTGATATCGAATCACACGATCTCAGTCTCTTCCAAACCATCGACTTCCTGAGTCTCTTGCGGCGGATTGACCCGCTTCCGCAGATCCACAACGATCGTCTCCGCCAGCCGGTCTTGAGCGCACATCCGGTTGCGGTCCCAAAAGAATTGCAAGAATCCGACGCCGCCCTCAAGCACCGCCGCCCCATAGCCCAGCGCCCGCTCAAAGGACTGCCAGACCCCCATGCGTTCCCCGGTGAGCGAAAAAATCCTGGTGCGCGCAACCCACTTGCCTGGAGTGCGGCCATTGCCGAAGTAGTTGAACAGTCCCCAATAGAACAGCATGACAACAACGTTGCCCGCCTCATGAAAATCCCACGTCAGATAAATCTGATCCTGATGAAGCAGAAAGCGCTTCCAGAGGTATTCCAGCGGTGCCCAAACCGCAACCGCTAATAGGACATCGACAACATACCCCAGCAATCTTTGCCAGAATGAAGCCAGCGGTAGTCCATTTAAAGTCTCCGTGCGCGCCGTCTCATGTGCATGGAAGCAGCGCCGCACATCGGGCAACTTCTCGCTCGCCAGTTTCTCGTGCATGGATCAAATCATAATCGAAATGCCGCCTGGAATCAGCGCCTTTGCAGTGACATTATTTCGGTCGAAACTCCGCACCCTGATCCCTGTCAATGCACCCGAATGTCGCCCGATCCCGTCTCGATCCGCACCGTTGGCCCACCGCCGTTGATCTTGCCAACAACATGATGTTGGCTTTGCGTTCCCTGCGTCAGCATCTCCTGGTCCGTATGAATGTTGCCCGAACCGGTCGATGCGTCCAATGTAAATGCCGCATTGCCGGCCGAGAGCTCCGCGTTCCCAGAACCCGTTTCCAGATTCCATTCCGTCGTCGGCGTGCCATTCACCTTAATGTTGCCTGAACCGGTATGAGCCCGCAATCCACCATGCAGGCTGCGCAGATCGATGTTGCCCGATCCCGTCTCAGCCTTCACGTCGCCAGAGCCTGTCTGCTCCGCGTCGATGTTGCCCGAGCCGGTGTCCGCTGTAAATCCGCCGTGCAGGCCGGTGGCGCGAATGCTGCCAGAGCCCGTAGAGAGCCGCGCATTTTCTCCCACGCCGTCCACCGTAACATCGCCGGAACCGGAGCTGGCACTGAGAAAGGCATTCACGGGCGCTTGAATTTCGTAGTCGATGCTGATGTTGTGAAAGCTTTCATGATGGCCGCCAATGCGGATGATGTTGCCCGTCTGCTCAACCGGCGGGTGAGTCGCGATCTCGCGCACACGCTCTTCACTGCCGCCCCAGCCCGACTTCACCTTGCCGTATATGTGCACCTGATTGTCCGCCCCGCGCGTCACATGAATGCTTCCCGAGCCGGTCGCCACTGAGAGATCCACGCGTCCGCTTACCGCAAGCGTGCGCTCGAATGTTGCCTCCGAAGCCAGCGCCGGAAGTGCCGCCAGCGCCAATGCCGCTGCTGCAATCCAAAGTTTCTTCATTCCAATCCTTTCGTGGTCAGTGGTCAGATGAATTGTTAGCGGCTTTTGCTTCAAGTCAAGCCTTCTCTTCCAGAAGCCAAATCTCTTCGCAGCGTCCAGCAAAAACTGTCCACTGTCCACTGATCACTGCTGCAACACCACCTGATCGCCTTCCTTCAGCCCGCTCAGAATCTCCGTTACCGAGCCGTTCGACAATCCAACCGTCACCGCAACCTTGCGCGTGCCTTCCTTCTTTGACTTGTCCGGAATCTCCACAGTCGCCTTCTTCTGGTTGTCGTAGATCACCGCATTTTCAGGCACCGTCAGCACGCCCTTGTGCTCGTCCAGCAGGATCTCCGCATTCGCCGTCATATTGGCCTTCAACTCGCCGCCGGGATTGTCGATCGATACCCGCACTTCAAAGGTAGTCACATTATCTTTCTCCACGCCCATCGGAGAAATCTTCGTCACCTTCCCGTTGAAGACGCGGTCCCTGAAGCTCTCCACCTTGATCCGTGCCGGCTGGCCCATGTAAACATGCGCAATATCGGCCTCGTCCACTTTACCCTGCACATAAACCTGGTTGATGTCGCCTTCGGTCATCACTAGCGTGGCCGTCGAGCCCAGCACCAGAATCGAACTCACCGCGTCGCCAATCTCCACATCGCGCGAGAGAATCACGCCGTCCATCGGCGCTAGAATCGTCGTATAGCCCAACTGCTCCTCGAGCTGTTTCAAGCTGGCCTGCGCCTGCATCACCTGTGCTCGCGCCTGTTTCAGCCTGGCCCCATCCACGCCGATTTGCGCCTTGGAAGAATCGCGCCGGGTCAACGCCGCCAGATAGTCTTTGTTGGCGTCGTCAAGCGCCTGATGGCTCACAATGCCTTGCTTCTGCATCTCCAGATTGCGATCCAGCGTGGCCTTGTACATTGGCAGATCCGGAGCCGCGGCATTCACCTTGTCCTGCTCCACATTGGCCTCGTACGTGCCCACATTCGCTTCGGCTGACGCCAATTGCGCCCGCTGCGCCTCGACCTGAGCCGCAATCTCCTGCTGATCCAGTTGCGCCAGTTCCTGTCCTTTGTGCACCTGGTTGTTGATGTCCACGTAGAGCTTTTCCACAATCCCGGAGGCCTTTGACTTCACCTCGACCTTGGTAATCGGCTGGATCTTTCCCGTAGCTACCACCGACCGCGCCACATCTCCGCGCGTCACCTTGGCCAGCTTATTAGGATCGATCGTCGAGCCCTTGGCCAGCCGCGCCACTCCAATGCCAAGCAGCAGAACCACAACAGCAACGCCGCTCCCCACCCAAATCCAGAACTTCTTGCTTTTGCGCGATGAAGCCAAAGTAACCTCCCAAAACGCGATAAAACCATTAAGTGAACGAGTGTATCCGATTGGCCTGTGCGGGTATCCCAAAACTCAGACGGCCCATGAATGCCATTCGTCAACCAGGAATGCCAGGCCATCCGCCATCGTGCATTGCCTCTCACACATACGCGCTCTAGGCCCACTTGGTTCCCAATTCCTGCCCCAGTCCCTGCCGGGGTGCTATCCTCACTCCCAGATGCACGGATTGTCCCTCCTCGAATTCGTCGCCGTCGCCATGCTCATTCTGGCCAACGCCTTTTTTGTGGCCGCCGAGTTCGCGCTGGTCTCCATCCGCGACACCCGCATCCAACAGTTGCTCACCGCCGGCGTTCCAGGAGCCCGAGCCGTGCGCAGCCTCCAGCATGACCTGGACGACTTTCTACCCGCCGTTCAGCTTGGCGTCACTCTTTGTTCGCTCGCTCTGGGTTGGATCGGCGAGCCCCTTGCAGCCAATGTCCTCATGGGCTGGATCGGCCATTTGCCGCTTACGCAGAGCCATGCGCTGCTCTACGCGCATATCGCCGCCGTCACCCTCGGCTTTGCCCTCATTACCTACTTCCACGTAGTTGTCGGCGAACTTGTGCCCAAGTCGCTCGCCCTGCGCCGCGCTGAGGCTTTGGCCGTCGCCGTCGCCCCGCCCATGTTGATCTTCATGACCATTGCCCGCCCGGCTGTGCGCCTGCTCAAAAGCTCGGCCGCCATCGTGCTGCGCGCCTTTGATATTCCCATGACCGAGCGCGCTCAGGTCCACTCGCCTGAGGAACTCAAGCTTATCGCCACCGCCGCCCGGCGCATGGGCGTGCTGCCCGCCTTGCAGGAGACGCTCATTCACCGCGCCTTGGAGATGGACGACGTGCCCATCCGCGAGATTATGATCCCGCGCCAGAAGATCTTCTCGCTCCCCTCCAACATGCCCATCGAAACGGCCAGCGCTCGCGTCATTGACCAGATGCGCTCCCGCATCCCCGTCTACGACGAGAGCCGCGGTCCCGAGCACATCGTTGGCGTCGTCTACTCCAAAGATCTCGCCCGATTGATCTTTTTCCGCCGCGGTGCGCCAGATACTTTAGGTGCCTCAAATCCCGTTTCTGACAACCGGGAAGCAGCGCCTTCACATTCTGCGGAAAAACTCAACCGGAGCCAGGCTTTCTATCAGGGCACGACTTCCCAAGCTGCGGAAAAACCCGATTCGATGAAGGGTACGGGCTTTAGCCCGTACATGAACCAGTTCAACTCGAAAGGGGCTTTAGGCCCAGAGGGAACCTCTTCCCTCTACCTGCCTGAGCGGCCAGTCCTGGAACTCAAGCTCTTCCAGATCATGCGCGACATACTCGTCGTTCCTGAGACCAAGACCGTCCTCGACCTCATCCGTGAGTTCCAAAGCCGCCGCCGCCAGATCGCCATCGTCGTCGATGAATACGGCTCCACGGTCGGCCTGGTCACCGCCGAGGACGCCATCGAGCAATTGACCGGCGAGCTTGAAGATGAGTTCGACTCGCCCGCCTTGCCAGTCTTGACCACTGTGAGCGGCGCCTTGCTTATGGATGGCGGTGTCAACCTTCGCGACCTCGAAACCCAGATCCACTGGAAACTGCCCCGTGACGGCGGCGTGGAAACCCTTGCCGGCTTCCTCCTCATGCGCTTCGGCCATATCCCGGCCGTCGGCGAATTTGTAATTCACGAAGGCCGCCGCCTGACGGTCGTGGAAATGGACGGCCGTCGAATCGCCAAAATCCGCGTCGAGCCGGTCGAGGAAGATGCGCGCGCAACCGATCTGAAATAAAAGCCATCAAATTTCCTCCTCACCCGTGCTGATAATTTCCCTCCCAACGCGGAGAATGCATCTAGTCGCAAATTAGAGGCCCACATACCGGTGACCATGCACCCATTCCCGCGGTCGAACCCGATCGCTTCTTCCTCTTTTCATTGCCAAAAATCCAAACCGAAAGCCCCCCGCCCCCTATTTATTTACTGTCAAGCAGTGGAACAGTGATCCCCTGCCACTCGCCCTGAAACACTTGGTAACATCAATAAAAACAGCAACATAGTTCAAAATTCATTGTGAAGCCTACCCGCTAAAATACTACGGAGTAGCATTATCGGCCATTTCGCTCTTTCAAAACCCGCCCATAAACGGGGGGCTTTGAGCCTCAATCCTTCATTTAGAGGGTCAATTTGCGCAGTCGCAGCGGTTAGGATAACTTCATGCGATTCTTTAACCTTCGCATCCTCCGCATACTCGGGTGCTGCCTTTTGCTTCTCGTCACCTGGGCTCTCGTGGCTCGTGGATCACAGCAGCAGGACACGAAGCAGACCGCCGTTCCAGTCGCTACGCCCGCCGCAACTCCTTCCACGCCTTCAGCCACATCCAAGCCTTCAGCCAAGCCAAACGATACGGAGCCTCCCGCGCCGCCCACGCGCGCAGAAATATTGCGCGGTGCCTATGGTCCGTATCGCGCCAACAACGACCTGCTCTATTACCACCTCGACATCCGCGTCGATCCAGAGAAGCAAACAATCGGCGGCAAGAACACCATTCGCTTCAAGATGCTCGCCAATGGCGCGCGCATCCAGCTCGACCTGCTTGAGACATTGCAAGTCGACAAGATTCTCTGGGGCGCAACGCCGCTCAAGTACCAGCGCGATTCCGGCGCGGTTTTCATCGATTTTCCGCGAACGCTGCGCGCCGGCCAAATCTATTCCATCGACTTTTTTTACTCCGGCCATCCCGAGGAGATCGGCCGCTTTGGCGGCATGACCTTCAAGAAAGATCCTGCCGGCCGCGCCTGGATCAACACCGCCTGCGAGGGCGACGGCGCCAGCGTCTGGTGGCCCAATAAAGATCAGTGGCGCGATGAAGTCGAGAGCATGGACATCAGCGTTGCGATTCCTAGCGATCTGGTGGATATCTCAAACGGAAAGTTTGTCGGCAAGACCGACCTGGGCGATGGCTATACGCGCTGGGACTGGCATGTGAGCTATCCCATCAATAACTACGATGTAGCTTTGAATATCGGAAGTTATGTGCATTTCGCCGATAAGTTAGGCGATCTGCCACTGGATTTCTATGTCTTGCCGGAGGATTTGGACAAGGCCAGAATACAGTTTGCGCAGGCCAAAGAAATGCTTGAGGCTTACCAGCATTATTTCGGCCCATATCCATTCGTAAAAGACGGTTATAAGCTCATAGAAACGCCCTATCTTGGCATGGAGCATCAAAGCGCCATAGCCTACGGAAACGGATTCAAAAATGGCTATCTTGGCCGCGATTGGACCGGCGTCAGCATTAGTCCGCGCTTCGATTTCATCATTATTCATGAGAGCGGGCATGAGTGGTTCGGCAATAGCATTACCGCTGCCGATCCTGCCGATATGTGGATTCACGAAGGCTGGACCACTTATCTTGAAAGCCTCTACGTTGAATA
>JBEKDN010000113.1:0-13093 GCA_050014335.1 Occallatibacter sp.
TTTGCGACTGCATTTATTATGCGCGCCGCGAGGATAATTATCTGCAATCCTCCCGTTCATCGCGAACAGCCGCGATGAAGGGGCGCAGCTTTGTGTGACTCATGGTTATTCTTCGGCGTGGTTGGTGGGTCTTGCGATCCGTTGCCTGTTCCCTATTCCTGGCTCTTCCGAGTCTCGGCTTTGGCTATCAGCACTACCGTGGCCAGGCCAAGCAGAAGGATGGTTCCTTCCACGTCCACGCTCCAGCGGTGCAGTTTCTCGAAGTCGATGCGGTTCGGGTTGGCTGCGTCCACGGCGTCGATTGTGCCACCGACGGCTGTCCGGTCCCGATCCATGGCTGGGATAATCGCAAGTTGGGAATAGAGGGTGAGGCCTATCATTGCGGCCAGGAGAAACATGGGGGCTGCCGTGGCTCGCGGCTTGTAGAGGCCCCAGAGCGGAGTGAGCACGAAGAGAGCCAACGATCCAGAGGCCAGCCCCATGAAATGCATGGTCCGCAGCAATTCGCCAACGATGCGGCCGGCGGTGTGCGTGTCTGGGTGTAATAAATGGAAGGTGACGGCGGCAACGATAGGGAAGAATATCTCAGCGCCGAGCCAGACGATGAGCGCAAGAGAGAGCAGTGTGCGGAGAAGAACCTTCATGGGGAAAGGATACTAGGGTCAGGGATCCGGGATCCGGGATCAGAAAAAGCGTGTCGGGGTTTGTGGTTTCCCACTCATTCCGCGATAAGAAAACGCAGAACCTTCGACTGCGCTCAGGAGGGGAATGGTTTGGGCATCTGGCTCCCTACGTTTGGCTAAGGTGGCTCCCGATGAACAGGAAGGTCTGATGAGGTCGTTTTTAAAAAAAATGGCAAGTTAGCCGCCGCTTCGCGGTGATGGCTAGTTAGCAAGTTGGCGCAAAGTTCATTGGAGCGGTAACTCGACGAGGCGAGCTATATCTTCATAATGAATTAGATCGATTGACACTAACAAAAACCGGTTTGTGCTATTCCCTGCCCTTTTTGCGGATCTCTATGCTTAGGCGCTTAATCTTCTGGTTGAGGGTGGAGAGCGGAATGTGGAACTGTTCGGCGGCGTCGGTCTGGTTGCCGTTGCAGCGCTCAAGCTTCTCAACAATGATGCGGCGCTCGATGTCTTCAAGAATGTCAAAAAGCGACGCGTTGGGGTTGTGGGCGAGCAATGCGTCCTGAAAGCTGCGCCCGGAGATGTGGCCAGGCAGCAGGTCCGAACCGATGACCGGGCCGCTGGAGAGCACAACGCCGCGCTCGATGGCGTTCTCCAGTTCGCGGACATTGCCGGGCCACTCGTAATCGACCATGGCGCGCATGGCGTCGGAGGAGAGCTTGCGCGGGGCGAGGCCATTCTCGTTGGCGTAAAACTCCAGAAAGTGCTGCGCCAGAAGCGGAATGTCTTCGCGGCGCGCGCGCAAGGGCGGCAAATCCACGCAGATCACGTTGAGGCGATAGAAGAGATCTTCGCGGAAGAGGCCATCGCGCACGGCCTGGCGGAGGTCGATGTTGGTGGCGGCAATGATGCGCACATCCACCTGGATTTCCTGAATGCCACCCAGATGCATGAAGCGGCGATCTTGCAGCACGCGCAGTATCTTGGCCTGCGTGTCCATGCCCATGGTGGCAATTTCATCCAGGAAGAGCGTGCCGCCGTTGGCGACTTCAAAGAGGCCTTTTTTGGATGCGACGGCCGAGGTGAATGCGCCTTTGACATGGCCGAAGAGCGTGGACTCAAGCAATTCGCTGGGCATGGCGCCGGTGTTGATGGGGACGAATGGCTTGTCTTTGCGTGGCGAATTGGCATGAATGGCCTTGGCGATGAGTTCCTTGCCGGTGCCGCTTTCGCCCTGAATCAGCACGGTGGAACGGCTGGGGGCGACCTGGGCGACGAGATCGAAGACCTTCAGCATGATCTCGCTTTTGCCGACGATGTTGGAGAAGTTATAGCGCTGCTTGAGTGTGCGCTTGAGTTGCAGGTTCTCTTCTTCAGCGCGGCGGCGGGCGACGGCCGAGCGGATATCGGCCAGCAGCTTTTCATTGTCCCAGGGCTTCTGAACAAAATTCTCAGCGCCTGCGCGAATGGCATCGACAACGTTATCCACGGTGCCATAGGCGGTGATCATGATGACCGGCATCTCTGGCTGGCGCTCTTTGATCTGGGGCAGCAGTTCCAGGCCGCTCTGGCCGGGAAGATTCAGGTCGAGCAGCAGCAGGTCAAAGCCCTCCGAATCCAATATGCGCAGACCCTCGACGCCATCGACAGCCATGGTGACCGAGTAGCCCTCGATGGTAAGCAGCACTTCCAGCGACTCGCGGATGGATGCCTCGTCGTCAATGACCAGAATGCTGGCCAAGCCGGCGCCGGCGGGAATTGCGGTTGCGGAGAGACTCAAGGGAACTTCTACTTCAGGCATGGACTGATTTCCTTAACAGGGGGAATTCGAGATGAAAGGTTGTGCCGGCGCCGATTGCGCTTTCGACATGAATTTTGCCAGCGTGCTCCTGGATGATGCCGTAGGAGACGGAAAGCCCCAGGCCGGTGCCGCGGCGATCGCCCGGCTTGGGCATGGTTTTGGTTGTGAAAAACGGGTCATAAATGCGCTTGAGATGCTCAGGGGCAATGCCGGAGCCGGAGTCGGAGACTAGCGCGGCGACATGGCTCATTCGATCGTCGGTGAGCGTGGCTACGCGCAGGCGTCCACCGGCGGGCATGGCTTCCTTGGCGTTGAGCAGCAGATTCAGAAAAACCTGCTGCAGCTTGCCGGGGTTGCCGTGGATCACGGGCAGCGCTTCAGCCAGTTCGAGATCGAGGCCTATGCTGGCGGTTTTGAACTGATGATCGAGCAGCGAAAGGGTGTCGCGGATGACCTGGTTGAGATCGGTATCGCGGAATTCCGTGGTGGAGGTGCGCGAGAAGTTCAGCAGGCCATTGGCGATCTCAGCGGCGCGGAAGCTTTGCTGGGTAATCTTTTCAAGAACCGGGCTAAGTCGAGTGTCGCCCTTGAGCTGCTTGGAGAGCATCTGCGCATAGGACGAAATGACCGCAAGCGGGGTGTTGATCTCATGGGCAACGCCAGCGGCCAACAGACCAATGGAGCTGAGCTTGTCAGCCTGCGCCAGTTGCGCCTCAAGTGAGACGCGCTCCGTTATGTCATCCACCAGAATGATACGGCCGACGGAAACGAAGTCGCGCGAAAGCAGCGGAGCAATGGCGATGTTGGCCGTGCGCTGCTCGCCTGCCCTGGTGGTCAAGCGGAATTTGTAAAGATGATGCACGCCGGGTTCGTTGCGAAAGCTATCCAGCGCATCGATAAACTCGGCGGGAAACACTGAGGAAAGCTCCTGGCCGAGAGCCTCGGCGCGGCTGAGCGCGTACATGGCTTCCATCTGCGCATTCCAGCTCTCAATGCGGTCGTCCAGATCGAGGGCTAGAATGCCGACGTTGATCGACTCGACGATGTTTTCGTTGAATTCCTTGAGGCGCTCGAATTCGCCAATCTTTTCTTCCAGGCGCGCGTAGAGACTGGCGTTCTGCAAGGCGATGCCGATGTAGGAAGCCAGCGACTCAAGCAACTCGACGTCTTCGCTCGACAGGAAATCGCCACCGATGGTCCTGCCTAATCCGATGACGGCGATGGTGCGCTGGGCATCGCCATCCTGCACGCGGCAGGGCAGATAGTAATTCAGGTCAAGCAGGGCAGCGGTGCGCTGCTGGTCGGCGGGAAGGTGCAGGGCCTGCTGGGCGTTTTCCAGGAAGATATGCGTATGGTCCTGGCTGCGGTCAAAGTCCAGAAAGCCAAGCGACATGCGCTTCTGCGCGGCAAGAGCTTCGGCTGGCAATCCGTGCGAGGCGGTGAGGCGGAGACGGCCGGGTTCCTCGGCATTCTGTGCCATGAATACGGCAACGCGCGCAACGAGCAGGGTGCTGGGCAGACGATCCACAATGGATTCCAGCAGGGCAGCCAGGTCGGTTTCAGAACTGAGGCCGCGTCCAAACTCGATCAGCGCCTTGCGGTAGTCATAGCGCTGACGGTCGAAGACGCGGTCCACCGAGCTTTGAATGCGCCGTTTGAGGGGATCGAAGATCGCCGCGACAACGAGAATTGAGAGCACCAGGCCCCACTCGCGCACATTATCTGGCAGGCGGGTGTGAATCACCAGGGTAGCCAGCGCAATGATGCCGAAGTAGCCTCCGACGATGAGGCTGGTGGCCAGCGTGTAAGCAACGCCGCGCTTGAAGATCAGGTCGGTATCCATCAACCGATAGCGGATGATGGCCCAACTGAAGGTAAGCGGCAGAATGACTATGGATAGCCCCGCGAGATTGGTATAGAGGCTGGGCACCGGAAAATCGGCCAGGAAAGGAATGGCATAGAAAAGCGTAAATGGACCCACCGCCAGCAGCGCGCCGCGATAAAGCCACTTCAACTGCTGACGCAGCAGCGGAGTGTTGGCGCGGTTGTAACTGAGCACAAAGAGGCCGGCGGCAAGCAGGTAGAAAACGGCATCGTAAGCGGTGCTGATCTGGTCCAGGCGGTGCTTGAGCATCGCCGTGGCCTGCCAGAAGTTGATTGCGTAAAGCCAGATGCCCAGCAGCAGAGCACCCGGCAGATAGATCAGCGGCAACAGCCAGAGGCGGCCAAATCGCTTGAATCTCTCCTCTGGAAAGCTCAGCGCGAAGTGCAAAAAGAGCGCAGGCTGCAGCGATTCGGCCATCAGGTTGAACCAGAAGACAAACTGATCCAACTTGCTCCAGTGAAGTGACTCATCCAGCGCGCCGGTGTACTTGAGCGCGTAAAGGGCGAAGGAAACCAGACAGAAGAGATAAAAATGCGTGGCGCGCGGAGCTGTCCAGCGGCGGAAAAGCACGTAGATGCCAATGGCGAGATAGATCAGCCCAATCAGCCGCTGGCCGAGCGTCAGGCTGCGATCCAGTGGTTCCGGAATTACTTCAACCGGGCTGCTTAGCTGGTTGCCATCGCGAACGATCCGGTAGTTGATCTGGAAGTAACTGCCGGTGCGATAGAGCGCGCGCTCCAGGTCCGCCGAGCGCACTACCGGGGTGTAGACGGGGGTGTATTTGGCCTCACTGGGCAAGGTGCCGGGCAAAGCGCCGGACTCAGTCTCAGAGCCCGCACTGGACTCGTCGGGAAGCGGTTTGACCGTTCCAAGCAGATCCTGCTGCGGAATGCTGGCATGAATGTCTGAACCGACTGTTCCGACGGGAACCACGCTGACGCCGGTCAGCAGATCGCGTTCGCGGATGCCGGCGCGCGCCGCGGGAGAGTTCGGCAGCACCTTGTCCGCGATAAGGCCGCTGCCGTTGACGGCTTCACGCCACCAGACACCGTCGGTCGGTAGTTGTTGGGTGCGGCGTTCCTGAAGAAAATTTAGAACCGCAAGCACGACCAGACCCAGCGTGGCGGTGGCCAGCAGCGTCGCCTGCAAGCGATTGATGAGACCTTTCTCCATGGGGAATGCGCCTTATGTCCATCTGCCCTATAGCACGTTGCTTGCCATGCGGGAATACGCTTCAAACGCGCGCCAATACAGGGCAATCAGTTGACTATACGCACGATATGGACGTACAGTTCCAGGATTGGTCAACTTGATCCTAACGGAATCTCTAAGATAAATATGGCAAATGAGAGGTGACATACATGAAAAGGGATTCATCTACTAAAAATGGGAGCTGCAATAACTAGAAGATTTTGCGATGTCGCGACAGATCTTGCTGTTGCGGCTTTTGGGGAACGGGATTAGGATGTTGGGATATTCAACTGGCGAATCTTCGCGGAGGGTTACTTATGCGGCGTGCCGCTTTCTTTGGGGTGAGTGTCTTTTCAATATGCTTTCTATTCTCCACAGTGGCGCTGGCTGGCGGACACGATGCCGCCAACTATCCGCTGCGAGTGCATATCTTCCAGGTCGGCGGCGTCTCGCACTATTACGGCGCGACGCGAACTCTGGATTACGTGGACGGAGAGGGGCGGGCAAATCTCTTCGAGAACAGTGAGCCGCGCGGCTTTGACTTCAGCTATCGCTGCGGCGAACGGTTGAGGTACTCCAGCGGGTATGAGACCTTTCTTGCGCGCTGGAAGAAGCCGAACTAGTCACTGGAGATACTGCTGCCGCAGTTCGGCAAGCCGGGGGCCTACGACTCTTGCGAACTGAAGGTTCTGATAAAGGACGGCAATGCCTACTATCGGCAGAATGGCCTTCTATTGGAAGAACCCGCGGCGAAGTATAAGCAGTGGATGGCGAAGGTACAATACGATCCGGAGCACGGCAAGAACGATCCGGTTTTCCCCGTGCAGCCTTCCGTGCCCGCAGCTGCCGGCAGCATCGCGCCGGGCCCTGCCGCGTCCAAACCAATCGCGCCGTAATCGACGCCAAGCTAGCCTTCCGTTCTATTCACACTGGGCAGAAAAGATGCACTCGCTGTAAACTTGCGGCCGGTGCTGGCGTCTACCTGAGTGATGGCAGCCAGCACAGCATTGGATGCGATGAACATGTCCACGGCAGAGGAGATTGCCGCCGAGGAGTTCTCGGCTGTCGTCACAAAACACCGCCCGCAGATCTTCCGGTTTCTGCTCTCGTCAACGCGCGACGTGGACCTGGCCGAGACGCTGACCCAGGAGTGTTTGCTGAAGGCGCATCGGAACTGGGGCAGCTTTCGCGGCGAGTCGAGCGCGATGACCTGGCTGATGCGGATTGCCATCAACCTGCAGAAGGACCACTGGCGCAACCGTCGGATGCAGTTCTGGCGGCATACGCAGAGCCATGCGGTGGATCTCTACGAGGCCAGCGATTGGCTGCCAAACGGGGAGCGCTCCGCCGAGCAGAAGCTGCTGGCGCGAGAACGGGTGGGACAGGTGGCCAAGGCGGTCGAGGGGCTGAGCGAGCGGCAGCGGACGGTCTTTCTGCTGCGCTACGTGGAAGAGATGGAGTTGAGCGAGATAGCGCGAGCCGCCGGGCTGAATGAGGGCACAGTGAAAGCGCACCTTTCGCGGGCGCTGGGAAGAGTGCGCGCGGAACTGGGAGGAAAGCGATGAGCTTTGAGGATCAGACGGGCCGAGTGGATAAGGAAGACGGTTTGAGCGAGATGAATGAGACACTGCGGGATTTTCGCTTGAGCGTTTGTTCCTGGAGCGAGGCTGTGTATAGCCAGCCGCGCACTATCGCCGCACCGGCGCGGCGCGGGAGTTGGCGGCTGGCAGCCGGCTGGGCTCTGGGTTGTGTATTGGTTGCGGGCGGCCTCTCAGGAGGCGGAGTGTACAGGCATCAGCAGCAGCGGATGCGGATTGCCGCCGAGCGCGTGGCGGAGCAGCAACGGCTTGCGGCTCAGGAAAAAGCTCGCCTGGAAGAAGAAGACCTGCTGGCCAAGGTGGATAGCGACGTTTCGCAAGAGGTTCCCAGCGCCATGGAGCCGTTGGCTCAAATGATGGCGGGAGATGCGAGCCAGTAAGCGTGGATCTGGCGTTAATCAAGGATGATTCAAGGGTCAAAACAGAGGAGAGAACAATGAGAGGATTCACTGAAATACGGTTGTGCTTGTCGATTGCCGGAGCTTTGCTGGCGGGAACAGCGCTGGCACAGGGCCCAGGCGGCGGAATGGGGCGAGGATATGGAGAGCATCGGCCGCCGATGGAGCGAGCCTTTGGCGGGCAGAACGGACATGGCCGCTGGTGGAACAATCCTAAAGTTGCCGATCGGTTGAAGCTGACAGACGACCAGCGCAAGGCATTCGATGGGATCTTTCTGGAGCATCGGGAGAAGCTGATCGATCTGAAGGCCGTGGAGGAAAAGGCCGAGTTGGAGATGGAGCCGCTGGTGAGGGCCGACCAGCCGGATGAAGGCCGGATTCTGGCGCAGATCGACAAAGTGGCGCAGGCCCGAGCCGAGCTGGAGAAGGCCAATGCCCGTTTCCTGCTGGCAATTCGCAGCAAATTGACGCCGGATCAATGGAAGCAGATTCAGGCCTTCCGCGCCGAACGCGGAGCGGAGCATGAAGGCTGGAAGCGTGACGGTCATGAGCGGGATGGGCATGGTCCATACGGGCATGGACCTGATGGGCGTGGACAGGTTGGCCCAGGACCGGGCGGCCAGTACCAGTACAAGTACCATCATCGTGCACCCGCGCCGCCGCCTGCTCCCGACGGATCAGTGCCCCCCGCGCCGGGTGCCGCATCAACAACTCCATCAGGATCGGGAGACGAGCAGTAGAAACGCTTCGCGAAGCAATATTTAACAGCGCGCAAAATACGGTTGCAATCGGGACCGGTGGCGGCAGGGGGTAAATCTCCCGCCGCCGTTTTTTGCGCCTGAAACGAGCGGGGCGCGGTGTAGCGGGATGGACAAAAAGGCGGATAAATGGCTTTGAAGCGGGCATTTGACCCTTCGCCGCCGTATCGAACCGAGACAAATCGCTGACGCGAAATGGTACAGCCTTTGCATCGCTTTCGGACAGTTGATGAATCGAAGTTGGACAGTGTGATTCAGGACGCGACAGGGTGTCCTGGAACGATTCTTAATTTTGTGACTAAAGTTATTTTTGGCAGGACCGATGAAGTGGGTGGATGCAGAAAAGCCCATCCGAAGGATTCGGAAGGCCGGGGCGAAGCAAAGCTTCAAGCGCCGGACAGGGCGGATTCAGAGCATCAAAAAGGAGTACCCCATGGCCCTCGGTGTATTGAATAATCTTTCAGCGATCTATGCAGAGAACAACCTGAACAACACCAGTAACAGCTTGCAGACGGTGCTGCAGCAGTTGTCGTCGGGTTCCAGGATCAACTCCGGCGCCGACGACGCCGCGGGTCTCTCGCTAGTCAATGGACTGGAGGCCAACCAGACTGCTCTTACCCAGTCCAAGACCAACGCCACAGAGGGTGTGGGCCTGCTGCAAGTAGCCGACGGCGCCCTCTCTCAGGTGACGAGTCTGCTCAACCGCGCCGTAACGCTGGCCACAGAGGCCTCCAACGGCACACTCAACAGCACCCAGGAGTCGGCGGCCAACCAGGAATATTCGTCGATTCTTGCTGAAGTCAACAACATCGGATCAACGACGACTTACAACCAGGAGCAGGTCTTCGACGGCAAGGACGTTGCCATCTATACGGGCGATTCTTCTCTGGCCGGTTCTTCGATCGACGATCTGAATATTCGCTCGCTCTCCGAGGCCAGTGTGGGCGACACAGGCGGCGCGATGGCTTACAGCAGCGGCGCCAACAATGTCTTTCTGAACCTCTCGACCAATACCGCCAACGCCACGGCCACCGATGCGCTGAACGGCGGCCTGAGCGGCAGCACGACGGTCGATGTCAGCTATCTTGTGAAGGGTTCCGACGGTGAGCAGAGCACGGCAACCACCTCAATCTCTGTTGGCGGCTCCAGCAACTACTCCAATACCGTCACTGGGCTGATCGACGCCATCAACAATGCCGGTCTCGGCTTGACTGCCAGCTTCGGCACACAATCGCGGGCCGGTGTCACTGGCGGCGGAACGGAGACGGGGATTCAGATATCCGGTGGACTGCTGGCGGCTGGAGTTGACCCAAGCTCGGCAAGCACCAGCGGACTTTTCAACCCCAACGGAATTCCCGCCGGAGAACTTCTCACCAAAGGGCAGACGGTCACGGTCAAGGTGGGCACGCAGACGGCGGCTTCGGTCACCATCACTTCCAGCATCAACAACCTGCAGGAACTGGCTGGACAAATTACCGCACACCTCAATGGGACCGCCGGACTAGCTACAGCCAGCGTGGTAACCAACGGGGACGGGACGCAGAGCCTTTCCCTGCAAGATACAGCGGGCGGCGGAGCATTGACGGTAACCACAACGGTCGGCACTGGGCCCGTCATTCCATCTTTTACCGCGGCAACAAACGCGACCAATGCTCCGGTATTTGCAGTTTTGCCAGGCACCTCGGTCACGGGGAATCCGCTGACGCCGCCGACGCAGGGCTCGGTGACTTTCGGCGCGGCGGGAGTCAACAGCGCGAGCGATGCGCTATCTGTGGGCGGCAGCATCACACTGACCAACACCAACCCAGCACTCGGCGCGCCGGCACTAACGTTCATTGTGGGCACTGGGACTAATACTGCCACAACCTTCTATACCAACGGCAATGGCAATACACTGAATGGCCTGATCCAAACCATCAATTCACAAACTCCCACTTTGGGAGCGACGGCCGGTCTGGCTGCCGGCAATGCGGGCATTACGGTGACAGCGGCCACCGCGCTCACTGGCGAAAACATTACCGCCAGCGGAATCTCTCTGACCAACGCGAATGCGGTCATCGGCCTTTATCTCCCGGAAGATGGCGGCGCGGCCAGCGCAGGGACACCTCAGGTTACGGCCATCGATGCGGGCGCGGGCTCTCTGCAAGACGATGTGCTCACCAACGGCGGCTCCATTACCCTCACCAGCGCCGCTGGTGGAAGCATGACATTTACCGCGACCGCGGGACAAAACTACGCCGATCTGGCGCTAGCCATTGACGGCAGCAACCTGGGCGTCACCGCCGCCTGGAGCACGGCTAACCACGCATTGCTGCTGACTTCAACCACCAATGGGCCGAATGCCATCACTGTAACCGGCGGCAACACGTTGACGGACGCGCACACAGCCACGCTGGTTGGCGTCGACGCTGGCGATGCGGCGGCCCATACAGGAACGGCGGGAGCACCGGCCACAAATTCGACCGCCATTCTGCAGTTGCCCGGCTCAGGAATCATCACAGATTCCGGCGTGGGAGCTTCCAACCTCACCGGCCAAATCCAGATAGAGAACGGCGCGGGAGCGACGCAGACCTTTATCATGGGCATCAACACTGGCGGTGCACCGCCGGCCGGCACTTATTACACGGGCGCAAATACCGTCGCCAGCCTGGTAAATACCATAACCAGCGACGCCGTACTGGGAATTACCGCAATAGCGCCGGGCGGCGGTTCGGGTGGCATTTATCTAGAGGCGAATACCCCCGGCACGGGCCACATTATCAGCACGCCGGGTGTAACCACACTTGCCTGCGCGGCGGCCATCACTTCCGCGGCGCCGATTGCGGGTGTTACCACCATTCCCGGTGTCGATTCAACCGTGCAGGTTGGCGTGGCAGGCGGCGGACTGAACACCAGCGATCAGCTGGCTACCAATGGAAGCATTCAGATCACCAACGGCACAGTCACGGAGACCTTCACGATTGGCACGGCTCCGCAGACACCTCCCGCCAATACGACTTACCTGGCGGCGGGCACAACGCTCTCTCAACTGGCATCCGCTATCTCGGGTTTTGGAACACTTGGCGTCAATGCCGTAGCCAACACGAACGGCCTGGTGCTGACCTCAGCGGCCTTCGATGGCAACCCCATCGTCGTCAACTCCTGCAACATCGCCGACGCTACGCAAGGCGGATCATCCACGGATACTTTGGGGGCCTTTGCCAACGAGAACGATACAGTTTCCGGATTCATGACTTTTTCTGTCAACGGCGCCTCGCATACCGTCACGGCCACCCCAGGGGAGACGGTAACCGGGCTCATTGCCCAGATCACGCAGAACACGTCCACTCTTGGAGTGACCGCGCAGTGGGTGCCCAGCACAAACGGCTATGGCAGCATCGAACTGACGTCGAATTCCATCGGATCTGCGGGACAAATCAGCGCCGCCACCTCTACCATGTCAGACACTGAAACCACTGCGAACTTGAACTATATAGGCAGTTCCGCCTATGACCTGGGTCTCGCAGGCAACATTGGCGATTCGATCACAGGTCAGGCCACGGCAGCCTTTGCCTCTGACACGCGGGCGGCCAGCGGCACTGCGACGATCAGCTACTCGGACGGAGCCGGCGTGGCTCTCAGCGGGACAGACCTGCTGAGCCAGGCCGACGCACAGGCCGCCTTAACCGATCTCAACGTTGCGATCACCGACGTGGCGGCACAGGACGGCTACATCGGAGCGCAGATTAACACGCTCAACTCGATCAGCCAGGTGATGAGCACGCAGCAGGAGAATGTGGTCTCAGCGCAGAACGCGATTCAGGCAACCGATTACGCTTCAGCGACTTCGAATATGTCGAAGTACGAAATACTAAGCCAGACCGGCATTGCCGCATTAGCGCAAGCTAATACCGTTCAGCAAGAAGTGACCAAGCTCTTGCAATAAGGTTTACGCACGATTGCTTCAACTTCAAGACAACCCAGGGACGGGCGGCGGCAGGAGGAAACTCTTGCCGCCCATTTTTTTTTAGAAGGCAAGAATCGGAAATCAGAGAGGATGGAGGGGCATGCCGCCACTTCTCTTTGGCGAGTTGATGGCGGCGGCACGATCAGGTTATGGTAACTATGCGCGACCGGCCGGATGATTTACCACCGGAGAGAGGTGTTTAGTCGCCATGCCACGGATTGATTCATCAGCGAAGTTGTCCTGGCCTTGTGCGATGGGCTGCTTAACTGTTCTGATCTGCGGCCTGTTCATTGCCGGGTGCGGCGGATCGGTGCGGCAAGAACAGCCGCCTCCGCTTTTGAGCCAGAGCATCACCTTCGTGGCCATTGCCAGCCAAACTGCCGGAACTACGCTTACCTTGTCGGCCACGGCTAGTTCCGGATTGCCGGTCAGCTTCGTATCGACGACAAACACTGTCTGCACAGTCGCCGACGCGACGGCATCACTGATTGCCTCGGGGAACTGCACCATTCAAGCTACTCAGCCGGGCAACAGCATCTATGCACCCGCCGCTCCACTTACGCGGAGTTTCACTGTGACTGCCGCTGTAATTCAATCGGTTTGCGCCACGCCCGATACCGCTAATCCATCGCAAGGCGCAGGAACCTATCAGCAGATTTCCATCGATCCGGCGGTCTATGGAACTGGCTCCACTACCGGATGGACAGTCTTCGGATTCAGCCAGGATTGGGATTTACTTGGGCCGGGAGATCCACAGGTTTTCGAGATGGCGCCAAACGTTGTGCCCCGCGCCTGGGCAAGATGGGACACGGGCGGCGTGCTGGCATCGCAGTACAACTTCGGTTATCCAGCTCAAGCTCAGGCTGCTGGAATTGTATTCATCGGTG
>JBEKDN010000114.1:0-12847 GCA_050014335.1 Occallatibacter sp.
TATGAGAGCGTGGCAGAAGAAAGGAATCGTGCTGCAGAATCTGCTGTTTCCCAGCACGACAATGCATCTGATCGACAAAGGTTTCAACAGTCAAGAACTGCCTTCGCCGGAAGTGTTTCGCCTGGATTCCGAGGAACTGTACAAAGGCAATCTGGATCTGACGGCTCTGGACGCGATAGTACGCCAAGATAAAGACGCGATAGCATTTGTCTGCATTGAAGTAAGTAATAATGCCGCTGGCGGCTGCCCGATTTCAAGTTTGCACTTGCGGGAGTTGAAGAGTCTGCTGACCAAGCTATCTATCCCACTTGTGATTGACGCGACGCGAATTCTTGAGAATGCGCAGTTTTTCATTGAGCGCGACGCGAAATTCGCCGACCGCGATTTATGGGCTGTTGCGAGGGAAATCCTGTCCAGCGCAGATGCGGTTATCGGGAGCCTGACCAAGGATTTCTGTGTGAATCGCGGCGGCATCATCGCCACCAACGACACAGCGCTATTCAAAAGAGTAGAGAAGTTGGCTGAAGAGGAATGCGCAGGCATTGACGTTATCGAAAGGAAGCAAATCGCGCTCTCACTCGCCAGTCGCAGGCAGATCGAAAAACAGGTGCTTGGGCGGATGGAATGCTGCAGAATGATCTGGCATTCACTGTATGAATGCGGCGTTCCTGTTGCGCAACCGGTGGGAGGGCACTGCATTCTGATCGACGTCAAGCAGATCACGGATTTTGCCGGCCTCGCCCATCCGGTAGTGTCCTTTCTAGCATGGCTGTACTTGAACACAGGTATTCGCGGTGGCGCGCACAGCGTTGGCATGCAGCAGCACACCGCTATCAACGGCATGGTTCGCCTAGCCGTTCCGGTCGGCCTGACGCGGATCGAAGCAGAGTCGGTTATCGGGAAGCTGGTGGGCGCGTTCGAGAGGAAAGTGAACATTCCCGAGCTGGCTTTGGAGAGCCAAACGCCCCAGCCGTTCGGAGCGGTCAACGCGAACTATAAGCTTATCCGGTATCACAAGCTAGATAAGAACACCCTGGATGAAGGCGCCAGAATATGCACGGCGGTGCCGGCCGTCTCTCCACGTGTGCCTGGGCCGGCGAATTTCTTCCCCAGCGCCATAGCGCATCAGGTAGGGGACATTGCCATCGTGGGGATGGCTGGCCGCTATCCTAAAGCGGCGAATACCCGCGAACTATGGCGTAATCTTGTGCTTGGTATGGACTGTGTCGAGGAAATTCCGCAGAGCCGCTATGAACTGAATTCGCAGTGCAGATTCAATGAGAAATATCGCGGCGGTTTTATCGACTCAGTGGACCGCTTCGATGCGCAGTTTTTCAAGGTTCCGGAGAATGAGGCTGAAATGCTCGACCCTCAGGAGCGCCTATTTCTGGAGGTGGCCTGGGAAGCACTTGAAGATGGCGGGTATTATCCAGAGACTTTGGCCGGCGACGATGGAGCGCGGAACATCGGCGTCTATGTCGGCGCGGTTTGGTCGATGTATCAAATGTTGGGCTTTGAGGACTCGCAAGCGGTCAGGCGCATTGCTCCGAATTCGTTTCATTGGAGTATTGCCAACCGTGTTTCCTATTGGATGAATCTATGCGGTCCCAGCCTGACGCTCGACACAGCTTGCTCCTCCAGTTTGACGGCTGTGTGTCTTGCAGTCGAGTCGATCCGGTCTGGCGAATGTTGTGCTGCGATAGTGGGTGGTGTCAACCTGGATCTACATCCGGCCAAGCATGAGATCAATCTGGCCGCCGGCATACTTTCTAGCGACGGCGTGTGCCGCAGCTTCGGCAAGGGGGCAAACGGCTATGTGGCGGGTGAAGGCGTAGGCGCACTCCTTCTTAAACCCTTGGATAAGAGCATCCGCGATAACGATAATATCTATGGTGTGATCCGAAGCGCCGTAGTGAATCACGGCGGGCGAACTGCCGGATACACTATCCCTAATCCAAAAGCGGAATCGCAGTTGATCAGATCCGCGATCGAGAAGGCCGGTATTGACGCACGGAGCATCGGCTATATCGAGGCGCACGGCACCGGTACGCAGATGGGAGATGCCATAGAGATCGCAGGGTTGGAGGATGCCTTCCATCCTTACGGCGTGGATAAACAATCCTGTGCAATCGGTACTGTCAAGACCAACATTGGGCATCTCGAAGCAGCTGCAGGCGTTGTGGGTATTTCAAAGGTTCTCTTACAGATGAAACATCGCCAGCTTGTGCCGTCCCTTCACGCGAACGAGCCGAACGAATTGATTGATTTCGCAAACTCATCATTCTATGTCGTCCAACAACTCTCAGGATGGGAAGCCAGACAGGTGGACGGTATACTACAGCCCCTGCGAGCAGGAGTTAGCTGCTTTGGCGCGGGAGGAACGAACGCACATATCATTCTCGATTCCTATGAACGCGTGGGGCGGCGCGAGCGTGCTGTCGTTAAACAGCAGGAGCTGATTTATCCGCTCTCAGCCAGAAGCGAAGAACAGCTTCGCATGTTGGCCCTCCGCTTGGCGGATTTCCTCGAAGAGAGTGAAGTAGAGATGCGCGACATTGCGTACACCCTCCAAGTCGGGCGGAAGTCGTTCGACCATCGCATTGCCATTGTTGCCAGCACGAAGGAGTATCTCCGGGAGAAGCTGATGAGCTTTGCCAGTGTGGGGGACGCAGAGGGCGTCCTTAAAGGACAGGCAAAAAATGAACGCGGCCTGACGGGTTTGCTTGATAGCAAGGAAAAGGAAGAACTCGCCCGAATCCTCTCGCAGCGACGCGACCCTCACGGACTCGCTACGTTGTGGGTTCATGGACTGCTGGCAGACTGGCAGGCGCGTCTGGACCAGACGTCGGCGCGCAAAGTATCCATTCCAACTTATCCCTTTGTGGGCAAGCGTTACTGGGTAACCAGGGAGGCGGCCGCCGGAATTGCGGAAAAGGTAGCGGCGGGTGATGAATGCGAGTCCCCGCAAGGGCTCCCAGCGACGCAGGAATCTCAGTTGCAATTCAACGCGAGCGACGCAAGGGGTGGTGGCATCGCGGAACTCACTAGCGTCAGCTTGGACGGGAAGATGACATTGTTTCTCAAACAACACGCGGCGCTCCAACTGAATCTGCAATTGGGCGAGATCGCTGCGGATGCCGGCTATTTTGAACTCGGATACTCTTCGATCGAGATCGCAAATCTTCTTCAATGCCTCAACGAACTTCTTGGAGAGAATCTCAGTGTTGGCGAACTTCTTGGATACCCGGACATCCGCAGTCTGGCGGCATACCTGACGTCGGTATATCCGGAAAAAGTCGCTGCAATTCAGGTGGTCAAGACGACAGACGTTACAAGTAGTCCGCATAGCGATTCGCATCCAAAGAGCGCAATGGTCAATGGTGTTGGTTCCGAGCTTCTGGACAAGCTTCAGTGGCATAACGCAATTCCAAATGAATCATATGAGATGGTGACCTTTTAGGTGTCGATCGGAAATGGATTCCGATGAACGATGGAAATATTGAACTGTTCTCATGCATCTAATTTATAAAGAGACACATGGAAATAGAGAGATACATGGAAAAGAGTTCTCGATCTGACGGTTATGGTGGAATTCCGGCAGCCGCCTGAAGGGCGAAATGTAAACTTTGCCACTTTTTCCGCCCTACCCAGAAGTAATTCCTTACCCATCCCGCTGAAGCGCGCCTTTGCCATGCACCGCGTAATGTGACTTGATGCTCATTGACACGCAAAGCTAAACAGAATCACGCCGGTGACAATTCTATCTTCGACACAATCCTAGCGTGGAAGTCGGGTGCGCAGGCCTTTCTAGGCAACCACACATTCAAAAACCGTGATTGATTTCAGGAGAAATGCATGATAACCAGAGAACGGGCAGACGTAATATTCAAACTGGCCTTTCCAATTGGTATTGCGCTCAGCACCAACATGATGATGTCCGTCATCGACCTTGCAATGGTCGGAAAGCTTGGGACTAACGTCACGGCGGCCGTGGGACTATCGGCATTCAGCTATACATTGGTCCTGGCATTTCTCAACGGGATTGCGCCAGCCGTGCAAGGTCTGATTGCACGCCTCTGTGGCGAGAACTCGTCAGAACCGAAATGCCTACCGCTCAACGGAGGTCTGTTACTCGCGTTGATCGTAGGAATTCCAATGATGGCGTTTTGCTACTTCACCACTTCGTTTTTCTTTTCCGCGATCTCGTCGGACCTCGCAGTGACTAAGGTCGGAGCGCCGTTCTTGCGGACCTTGTATCTCGGTCTCATTGCGGCGGGAATGCTCAGCGCCTTCAAAGGCCATTGGGCTGGAGTGGAAAAGCCAAAAGTGTTTATGGTTATCGTCCTCTTCATGAATGGCCTCAATATTGTGCTGAACTACGCTCTGATCTTTGGACACTTCGGTGCTCCTCGCCTGGGGGCAACGGGGGCTGCAATTGGGACCGTCGTATCCTTGCATGTCGGCCTGATTGTGAATTATGCGCTGGCCAGGTTCCGTTACAAATTAGACGGCTTCCTGGTAGCGAGGCCGACTCAAAAACTGCTATTGCGCATTCTCAAACTGGGACTGCCGGCCTCATTCGAGGAGTTCTTCTTCTCGATCGGCTTTGTGATCTTTCTCTGGATGATGGGTAAAGTTGGAACCGTAGAACTGGCTGTCACAAATGTGTTGGTGCGTGTTTCGGGCATACTAGGCATCCTTGCCACTGCCATGGGGATGGCATCGGCGACTCTGGTGTCGAAATCCGTCGGTAAACGAGATCTGGTCGACGCAGTGCAGTGGGGATGGGATACGGGAATACTTGGCGTGCTGCTGATCACTCTGCTTGGAGTGCCTCTTTCCGTCTTCGCGCCGCAGTTCCTCTCACTGTTCCTGACCGATCCGCAGGCCATAGCCGACGCTGTCATGCCATTGCGGCTCGTAGCTTCTCTAACCGGCATTGGCAGCCTGATCTATATATTCGGGTACACGTTAATCAGCGTTGGGGACGGTAAGCGAGTAGTCATGGTCTCTTTCGGAACGCAATGGGGCGTCTTTCTTCCGGGGGTGTGGTTGGTGGGTCTGCACCTTAAGCTTGGCCTAATGCAGGTCTGGCTGGTGTACACGGCGTACGCTCTCCTGGCGACGGCTCTGATTGTTGCGATCTGGACCGGCGGTAAATGGAAGACGATCAAAATCTGATCCAGAGTTGTTCGGGAAGTGCGGAGGAAAGTTGCCATGACGACACAGGCAGACAGCACAAAATGGGACGTAATCATCGTCGGTTCGGGACCCGGCGGTGCAACGGCGGCTAAAGAATTGACTCGACGTAACAAGCGCGTCCTGATCCTTGAACAGGGGCGCACGGCGCCGCGCCAAGAAGGGTTCTTCTCGACTGCCAGTCTCTTCGCCGGCGTGACGGTTGGAGACAATCTATGGGCGCCAACCGCGTTTACGACGGGTGGTGCTACCTCCGTTTACTTCGCGGTTGCGGGATTGCCCCCGGTTGAAGCGCTGCAAGTAGTCGGCATCGATATCTCCGGAGAAATCGACGAAGTGAAGCGGGAATTGCCTATCAGTATTCTGCCCGATGAAATGCTTGGAGAGCAGGCACTACGGGTAAGAGACAGCGCGACGGCACTTGGGCACCAATGGCAGAAAAACGCGATGCTCGTCGATCTCTCAAAGTGCCCCGACGGTTATACGTACCAGAGCAAATGGCATGCAAGGATCTTCTTGCAAGACGCGGTAGCTGGCGGAGCGACTCTGCTCACGCGAGCGCGCGTAAGAAAAGTCCTCATCGATGAAGGCCGCGCCGTCGGGGTCGAGTATGGCCTCTTCAAGGGCGGTGTACGAATCGCGGTGCGCCGGGCCTATGCTGAACGCGTAATCCTAGCCGCAGGTGCCGCGCATTCACCGCTTATTCTTCGCAATAGCGGCATGAAAAACGTGGGGCGTGACGGATTCTACTGCCTTCCTGGTTTTTTGGTCCTCGGAACCGTCGCAGGAATGAACGCAAGGGAAAACTATGCTGCCTGCATGGGAACTGGTCTGGAAGACGGAATCGCGCTTGGCGACGGGAACCTTGCCCGCAACATGTATCGCCTGACTATGCTTTTCAATCGTCGCTTTCGCAGCGCGTTCCAGCACTCGAAAAGTATTGGAGTTGCGGTCCTGGTTCGTGACAGTTTGGGAGGCGGGCTCCAAGAAAACAGCCGCTATCACAAGAGGCTAAACCCGGAAGAATTTGCAAAGTTGGGTAGGGGAGAACAGGCGGCCCGCCGCATCCTGGAGAACGCTGGCGCAAGGGGGATTTTCAAGACGAAAGTAGGTGCGGTACACATGGGAGGAACGATCAGGCTCAAGGAGCATCTGGACGAGAACCTGCAAACGGAGTGCATCAACTTGCACGTCTGTGATGGATCCGTCCTTCCCGAGAGTACCAATATGGTCTCGCCTACTTTAACCTTGGTCTGTCTCGGAAAGTACCTTGCCAAGCGGCTATCTTAGCTGAACTGTGTCGGTCGGATGGTCAAAGCCTCACAACAATCGGAGTGTGAACTTTGCCGAGTGGTGCTCAGGCTGTTCGCGCAGACACTGCCGGCCGCGTTTGGCTCCGTTCGATTTCAAAGGAAGCTCGAAGCTTTGAACAAAATGAAACTCTGAGGAGAACACAAGTCATGAGTACGTCGACAATTGAACCGAAAACGCTACGCAGGAGCCGCTTCAAATCGATCCTCAAATTGCTGCTATTTGCAGGCCTGGTTGTGGGGGCGGTAATCACCATCGCTAACTGGATCTGGACGATGTCCGGATCGAATCGATGGGAACTGATAAGGGACGAGAACGGGATCAAGATATATGCCTTGAAGACTCCCGGCGAAGCTGCGGAAAAATTCAAGGGAGTAGTGAATGTCCGTTCATCCCTGACCGGACTCGTGATGCTGATGTACGACCCTACCATGTGCACGGAAATCGGATGCTACGATCCGAAAGGGATAGGTGGCGACTTACAGGTGGGCTATACCACGTTCATGATTAATCCTCCGTATCCATTTCCGTTTCAGCCGCGGCAGTTTGTAGCGCGGGTGTTCATTTATCAGGACAAGAGCTCGAAAGAGGTGCTGATACAAATGAACCCGGCTCTTGATCGGCTTCCGCCGGATGACCGCTACTTCCGGGTGAGCGACTTCTACAACCGGTGGCGGTTCACTCCGCAGAAGGACGGCGTAGTGGAAGCCGAATACATCCTGGACGACAAATTCAGCGGATTCGTGCCCAATTTCCTGGAAAGGTGGCGGCGTCCCAAGTTCGTTTACAGGGTGCTGGCCAGCTTGCCGGGACATGTGGCGAAGTACCAGCAGGCGAAACTCCCCTTCATCGAGAACCAGTAGCAGAAATCGGTGAGATTCCGAGGTGCCTTCGCGCAGGCTGTGGAATGCTGCGAATTATCAGCGATCCACAGCCTGCACAGATTCGCACCGAGCGACAACAACAAGAGCAACCGCGGCGGGAAGAATATATGTCAGAACAGGCAAACTTGTATAGCGGTGTTTATCTTGCCGCACCGATCATCGCGGCATTGGAGCGACGTGGACTGTTTAAAATGCTCGACTCGACGGAGTTCCGTGAACGCAAATCACTGATCGCAGAGCTGAAGGCCAACCCGGGATATTTTACCGTTGCTCTGGAAGCATTGGAAAGTCTGGCTCTGATTGAACGGAAGGATGATGCCTACCGGTTATCGGACGGAGCGGGCAATCGTTCCTGGAATCTTGGACGGGATTCGAAAAAGCCCAGCCTTCGCACTCTAGCGAAAAAGCTGGACAAAGCGTTCAATACCGATGGCAAAGTCGATGCTTCGAGCCGGATCGCACAATCTGCGGCTATTGCTGAACTTTTATTTCTGTTCTTACGGTCGGGCGAGAGCGTATCGGAGACCCTTGCGCACTTAGATCCCAAGCTGGCGCATTTGGCAATGAAAATCTTCCGTGAGCAGCAGTGGATCTTGGCCGACGGCGTTGAGTGGACCGCGCCCGGACGCGAATTGCTCCAGGCAGACATCCTTAAGCTAGCTGCATCCTGTCGTCCCGTGCTCGACGCGATAGATAATCTGCTGTTCGGCAAGGGCAAGGCAAAAGCGTCAGCAGAAAAAGAATGCACTTCCTGCGTCAGGGACGAATTACACTTCAAGGAATTCGAGCAAGAAATAATTGACATCTTCAACTGCGAGCCGATCGAGGCGCAGCCTCGCTCTATTGTCTTCCATGAGCACGAGAGTTACGCGCTGCGGGCGGTGATATCCCAGACTATTCATGAGCAGACGATGCGCGGCCGATGCCTCGATAAGTATCCGTTGCACGTGGTTGGGCACGAGGACGACCAGGTTGCCCCAGACTCCGGGGAATCTGCGCTACACGTTTTATTCTTGCCCGACGTCGAAGAGCAGTCGGGTCCGTCAAACGCTGGACTTTCCATCTTGGCGAAGGATGGACCAGCTCACTATCTGGACGCGCAGGGTGGCCTGCTAGATGTAGTTACGGTGCTGAATTGCTGGCAAGATCTTCTCCGGGATCTGTCACAGCAAATGGAAGGTTCGCGCTTGATCGCACTGGTCGCTCACGCTGCGCCGCGCGCCGTGAGCCAGGTGGAAATCACCAACGTCGGGCCGTACTGTCTTGACATAATTCGCCGTATTGACCGTCAACGCCTGATAACCGCCGATGCATTCCTGACGCTAGCCGCGAACGTAGGGCTATTTGATGACGAATGCTTTAATCGCTTCCCAAAGATCGCGGATCCATGTCTTGCGACACTTCATAGAATGGTGAAACGCGACTACATCGTCCGCTACGCCAAACTCGACGACCTGGATCGGCTCTGCGAACTCGAGAAGCTCTGCTGGCAGCACACACAGACCCCAAGAAAGCAGATCCGCGCGCGATTGCAGAGGTATCCGCAGGGTCAGTTTGTGTTGGAACAGGATGGCAGGGTTCTCGGCGTAGTTTACAGCCAGCGGATCGCGGATACGGAGGGGCTTAAGCAGGTTACGGCCGCTAATGTACACGAACTTCACGAGGCCACGGGCTCGATCGTTCAGTTGCTTGCCGTCAACATCGACCCGCAGTCCCAGAGCCAGAACTACGGCGATCAGCTTCTGGAATTCATATTGCAGCAGTGCGCCCTGCTTGTCGGAGTACGGCAAGTTGTGGGCGTAACACTGTGCAAGAGCTTTCGTGCCGACGCTGGTCAATCGTTTGAAGCATATATCCGACAACAGGGCTCCGATCAAGATCCTGTACTGGCATTTCATCAGGCCCATGGCGCGGCGATTGATTCCGTCATTGCCGGCTACCGTCCGCAGGACCGTGTCAATCAGGGATACGGTGTGTTGGTTACTTACGAAATTCGAAATCGAACACGACCTCGTTCTGAAGCACGCATTGCTGCGGCTGGGCCGTCATTTGATCGTAGGCAGATATGTGATTTAGTTCACGGTTCCGCGGCAGCTTTACTGGGAATAGACCGGAGCGACCTGGAATCGAATCGGCCCTTGATGGAAATGGGGCTGGATTCAGCAGACCTAATGAAGCTTCAGCGGCACTTGGAAGACAAGCTCAGTCTGAAACTCCGCACAGCCTTCTTCTTTGAACATAATAGCCTCGACAGGGTGATCGATGAACTCGCCCGACTGATGGGTACTTCTGAAGAGTTCAAAGACGGAGCATATAAAGAGCAGATGGCATCTCCCGCGGAACCTGGCGCCTCTATCAAGGGTGATGAGATTGCTGTAATAGGTATGGCATGCAGATTGCCGGGAGGCATTCGCACGCCAGTTCAGCTTTGGGATGTGCTTGAGTCGGGGTCGTGTGTCGTTGGATCATATCCAGAAAGCAGAGGTCGCTGGCCAGCCGACGCAGACAGGCCTGGTATCGATCAGGGAGGGTTTCTCGAAGATGTGGATGCGTTTGATGCCGCTTTCTTTCGCATTTCTCCCGCGGAAGCGCAGACCACGGATCCGCAGCAGCGCATTCTACTTGAGCTAGCCTGGGCGTGTTTGGAAGAAGCAGGCATACTTCCGGAGGCAATGAAGGGAACAAACACCGGAGTCTACATCGGTGCCAGTAACTGCGACTACAGTCGTCTGGCTCAGGACATGCTGGTCGAAGTGGAAATGCACCACGGTGTCGGCAGTTCACTCGCTGTCCTGGCCAACCGGCTTTCCTATTTCTTCGATTTCAGCGGTCCTAGCCTGGTCATTGATACCGCCTGTTCTTCCTCGCTGGTTGCGCTGCACACGGCGATTCAGTCTCTCCGTTCCGGTGAATGCTCCGCTGCACTTGTTGGAGGCGTCAACATCATCTGCCATCCCGACCTGTCGATCGCGTACCAGAAGGCAGGAATGCTCGCTCCCGATGGCCGATGCAAGGTGTTCGACGCCCGCGCAAACGGCTACGTGCGTTCCGAAGGTGCTGTGCTGCTGCTTCTCAAGCCGCTCACAACGGCGCTCGCGGATCGCGACCGGATACACGCGGTGATCCGCGGGAGTGCGACGAATCATGGCGGTTTGGCTGGCGGACTCACGGTTCCTAACCCGCAAAAACAGAGCGAACTGCTTCAGGCGGCGTGGAAGGATGCGGGAATCGTGCCCGAAGAATTGACCTACATTGAGGCGCACGGCACCGGAACCTCCCTGGGCGACCCGATTGAAATTCAGGGTATTCAGACGGCCTACGCGCTCGCACTGTCTGGAAGAAGACCGGAAGTGTGCGGCATTGGTTCTATTAAGAGCAACCTGGGACATCTTGAGCCCGCAAGCGGTGTCGCTGGTCTGCTGAAAGTCATTCTGTCGATGCATCACGGCAAGCTCCCGGCTTCAATCAACTTAACGGAGTTGAATCCGAAGATCTCGCTTGACGGCTCTCCGCTCCACATACAGGATCAGCTAAGGGCATGGAATTCGCATGGACTGCGGCTTGCAGGTATAAGCAGTTTCGGATCGGGCGGTGCGAATGCGCATGTGGTGGTGCAGGAGTATTTGCAAATACCGGAGGACCGTTGTCGCCAGGGAGAGTATCTATTCGTCCTCTCCGCGGCTGATGGCGACCGCTTACGAGAATCTGCGAACGGTGTCATCGAATGGCTCGAAAACGAGGCGCACGACAGTGAGTTCGCCGACGCTATCTATAGCTGGCAAACTGGTCGCACTGCCATGCGGTATCGGCTGGCAATTCGAGCGCGCGGCCGGATGGACCTGATCACTAAGCTCAGGGCCTGGTTAGCCGACAACTCCGACGCTGCGGCTGCGGATGTATGGTCGGATCGAGTCAATCCCGTCCACATGAGCCGGGATCGTGATTCGCGTGAGCGACAGCGTCTCATTGCACGTGCGCTGATTGATCGAGACCTGGAGCAACTCGCGCTGATTTGGGTTGAAGGCGCAGCCATCGATTGGCGGAAGTGCTATGAGGGAACCGAACCGCGGCGCATCAGTCTTCCCACCTATCCATTCGCGCGAGAAAGGTATTGGATTGACTCGGCTGCGGTGAAATATGCGGCTGCATCAGTGCTTCATCCGCTGCTGCATACCAACATTTCAGATCTGGACGAGCAGTGCTACCGCTCCACTTTCACAGGCGAGGAATTCTTCCTGGCGGATCATAGGGTGCGCTTGGGCGGAGACTCCGCACAGAGAGTTCTTCCCGGTGTTGCGTTGTTGGAAATGGCGCGAGCGGCGATGGAGCAAGCTTCTCCCGGACAGCGCGAATCGATGTGCCTGGAACTGAGGAATACGGTGTGGGCGCAGCCGGCCATTGTCTCTACCAAGAAGGAAATCTGCATTGCGCTGGCCGCTGGTGAAGAAAGCCTTGTCGATTTTGAAATCTTTAGCGAGGAGGGTGGGAAAGAGCAGGTACATTGCCAAGGCAGTGCGACTTGGAGCCGCCTGGGTGTGCCTGCCAAGATCGATGTTGAACACATCGAGTCCGAAATGACGCGGGGTGGGCCTTCAACGGACCAATTCTATGCCGCGTGCGCGCGAACCGGCCTCATCTATGGCCGGACGTTCCAGACAATTGCCACGGTTCGTCGGGGGCAAAGCGCACTCCTTCTCGATCTACGATTGCAGAATGGCGTGGAGGACAACACTGCCGAATTTGTTCTCCATCCTGGCCTCATGGATGGCGCTATACAAGCGTGTGTCGCGCTTATAGAAGAGCCCCAGGGGGAACCCGAATGGCCGCGTCTTCCGTTTGCTCTTGATTCAATTCGTATTCTAGCGCCATGCGTTCCGCAAATGATTGCCTGGGTGCGCTATTCAAAGGATAGTGGGCTTGGGGGCAAACTGGACGTGGATCTGTGCCTCGGCGACGGAACCGTTTGTGTGCAGATGCTAGGGTTCTCTTCGCGCATGTCGGGCAAGAGTTCCACTTCCACACCCATGCTCTTCACGCCGGTTTGGGAGCAACGCGGCATAGAGATAAGTGCGGGTACCGAATACAACCAACATCACATTCTACTTTGCGAGCTGCCGGATGCAGACAAGGGAAGGCTAGAGGCGTGGGTGCTTGCTGTGGACACAGGCAAGAATATCGAGCAGCGTTATCGCGGTTATGCGCTGGCATGCTTCGAGAAACTGCAGAATATTCTTCAAGGGCGTCCCGTTGGCAGGGTGCTTGTGCAGATTGCTGGTCCAGTTGAGAGCATGGTTGCAGGTTTGTCGGGACTTTTGAAAACGGCGTCGCTCGAGAATCCTCTAATTATTGGTCAGGTCATCCTTGTCGAGCCAAACATAACGTCCGAAGTACTCGTACAGCGCATCGAGGAAAGCAAGATGCGGCCGCATGAGGCGGTAGTTCGGTACGACCGC
>JBEKDN010000115.1:0-12819 GCA_050014335.1 Occallatibacter sp.
AGTGCTTACGCCGGAAGATTTCAAGAAGTGGCTGGATAGCTCAACGTCGGGCGCATCGCTTGCGCAGAATGGCGAACGGTTGTTTGCCAGTTTAAGTTGCGCCGCCTGTCACAATACGAGGCCAGATGCGCGGGGACCTAGTTTGGCCAATGTTTACGGAGCAAAACTGACGCTCGCGAATGGAGAGAAAGTCACCGCGGACGAAGCGTATTTGCGTCAGGCTATTCTGAATCCCTCCGAACATATCACGCAGGGGTACGCGCCCATCATGCCGACTTATCAGGGACAGGTGAGCGAAGAGGGAGTAATCGCGCTGATTGAATACATCAAGAACCTCGATTCCGATTACCGCGTTCAACAGACGCTGACGACGACCGATCTGCCGCCGGAGAGCGAAGGCACGACGCCGGCTGGAAAGACTTCCGGCGCACAAGATCCTGCCAAAAAAGGAACGGTGAAGCCATGAGTACAAACACCATAGTCAGTCTTCCCGACCAATCGACGGCCCGAATACCGAAGGATAACTACATCACTCGGGAGAACGGTATCCTGAGTTGGCTTCTCACTGGAGATCACAAGCGAATCGCGATCCTTTATCTGATATCGCTGAGCTTCTTTTTCTTTATTGGCGGGGCGCTGGCGGGGCTGATTCGGCTGGAGTTATTAACTCCGCAAGCCGATTTGATGGCGACCGACACCTATAACAAGGTGTTCACAATGCATGGCGTCATCATGATTTTCTTTTTCCTGGTGCCGTCTGTGCCGGCTACGCTGGGCAATTTTCTCATCCCGATGATGATCGGCGCCAAGGATCTGGCGCTGCCCAAAATCAACCTATTGAGCTGGTATCTCTACATTGCCGGCGGCCTTCTTGCGATTTACACGATGGCGACTGGCGGCGTGGATACAGGGTGGACGTTTACAACGCCACTCTCTACTCACTACGTCAACACGAATGTTCTAACGACAGGTCTTGCGGCCTTCATTGCCGGCTTCAGTTCAATCTTTACGGGACTGAATTTCATTGTGACGATTCACAAGATGCGCGCGCCGGGAATGACCTGGTTCCGGCTGCCGCTGTTTGTGTGGGCACATTACGCGGCGAGCATTCTGATGGTACTGGCTACGCCGGTGGTGGCGATTGCGATTGTGCTGATTGCGCTGGAGCGGACGATCGGCATAGGCGTGTTCGATCCCACGAAGGGCGGCGATCCGCTGTTATTTCAACATTTATTTTGGTTTTACTCACATCCCGCTGTTTACATCATGATTTTGCCGGGGATGGGAGTTATCTCGGAAGTGATATCGACCTTCAGCAGGAAGCGCGTCTTCGGCTATACGGCAATTGCATTCTCATCGGTCGCGATCGCGGTTTTCGGCTTCTTTGTCTGGGCGCATCACATGTTTATCATGGGCATCTCGAATTATGCCGTGCTGGTTTTCTCGCTGCTGACAATGCTTGTTGCGGTGCCTTCGGCGATCAAGATTTTCAACTGGACTTTTACGCTATACAAGGGCTCAATTACCTTTGAAACGCCGATGCTTTATGCCTTTGGGTTTCTCGGTCTCTTCACGATTGGAGGACTGACGGGCGTTTTTCTAGGCGTATCGGGCACCGATATTCATTTGACAGAGACTTACTTCATTGTGGCGCATTTTCATTTTGTCATGGTGGGTGGAATGCTGATGGCGTTTCTTGCCGGCATTCACTTCTGGTGGCCGAAAATGACTGGGCGCATGTATCCGGAAAAGATCTCGCAACTGGCGGCTGTGGTTACCTTCATCGGCTTTAACTTGACCTTCTTTCCGCAGTTCATTCTGGGAACGCTGGGGATGCCTCGACGTTATGCATCCTATCCGCCGGAGTTTCAGGTATTAAATGTCTTCTCGACAGCAGGCGCGACGATTCTGGGTGTGGGTTATATGCTACCGGTGCTCTACTTGCTTTGGTCGTTGAAGTACGGCGAGATTGCCGGCAGCAATCCCTGGCAGGCAACGGGCCTGGAGTGGCAGACGCAGTCGCCGCCGCTGACGGAAAACTTTACGACGCTGCCGATCATGGATCACGAGGCCTATGACTACGAGTGGCTGGAGAAGCAGAACAAGGCTCAACAGCAGGAAGAGGTGACCAGTGCCGGATAGTCCCCTGATTACCCATGACGCCGCGGCGGAGGCGCACTCCACACATGAGGAGCACCCAGCCTATCTGCGCCATCACTTCAACTCCACTGAGCAGCAGGCCGACGCGACCAACTTTGCGATGTGGATCTTTCTGTTAACGGAAGTAATGTTCTTCGGCGGTTTGTTTACCGCATACCTGATCTATCGCAACTGGTTCTATCAGGCCTTTGTTGTCGGTTCTCACCAGTTGAATGTGGTGTGGGGCACCACGAATACGCTGGTGCTGATTTTATCGAGCTTTACGATGGCGATGGGAGTTTGGTGCGCGGAGACGGGGCGGAGAAGAGGACTGGTTCTCTGCCTGTCGCTCACATTCATTCTTGGCCTGGGCTTTTTGGGGATCAAGACGATTGAGTATTCGGAGAAGATCGAGAAGCATCACGTGCCCGGGTTTCATTACAGCTTGCAATCGTTTGTCGACCCGGCGTCCGATCCAGAAATTTACAAAGAGTATCACGATAAGGCGCTGCCGCTGGATATGGCGCGGCATACGGAATTGTATTTTTCGCTCTACTTTCTGATGACTGGGATGCATGCCTTGCATATGATTATTGGCATTGCGATTCTGGGCTTTATGATCTATCGCGCCAAGGCCGGGGCTTATACGTCCGGGCACGTGACGTTTGTTGAGAACTTCGGGCTTTACTGGCACTTTGTGGATATCATCTGGATTTATCTTTTTGCTCTGCTGTATTTGATTAGCAGGCATTGACGAAGGGCAGCTATCAGCGGACAGCTAACATCGAACAGTTTGCAACCATACTACAGCGGAGAGATGGCATGAGCGAACCAAGCGAGCACACGCATCCTATTGTCGGGCCGATGGTCTATGTTGCGATTCTCTTTGCGCTGCTGGTGGGAACCGGTCTGACTGTATGGGCCTCATTTGTGGACCTCGGGCCGTGGAATCCAGTCATCGCGCTGGCAATCGCTACGACGAAGGCTTCGCTGGTGGTGCTGTTCTTCATGGGAGTAAAATACAGCAGTAAACTGACCAAGCTGACGGTCTTTGCGGGTATCTTTACGTTTCTGATTCTGGTTTCAATGACTTTGGCTGACTACATCAGCCGGGCTTGGGGAAGCTGGTAAGCGCATCCGTAGCGGCGAAACGCTCGCTCATCGCTCACAAGGGGTGCTGCTGGGATTCACGCCGAGCTATCTAGATTGGTTGTTTTCGGTAAAAATAATGGCGAGTGCATATTATTCTGCAAGTGGTCTATAATCCAATCGAAACTCAAACCCGCAGTCTGCGTGTTTCGCACGTTTGAATCCATGGATTTCGCGTCAAGTCCCCCTCGGAGAATGCCGATAACAGGGAGGGGATACAGGAATCCCGATCGGTATGCGTGTGAGTTTTTTTGCGCTTCAGCGGCTTTGCTGTCACTCCGACTTTGATGGCGGTAGCGGGAGGCATGTCCCTGCCTGCGGGAAGGCCAAAGCTCTTGCCTTCATTGGCTTGGCGGCGATTGGTCTTTTCCACGCCAAGAATCTCAACGCACAGCATCCAGTAGATACTCAGAATCCGCCTCCGCAGGTGATAGAGGCGCAGCGATTCCTGCTGCGGCGGGGATGGAAGCCGGGAAGGAGTGCCACCAAGAGTCTTCGGCGGCGCGCGGGGACGATTTCGACTGAGCAGCAAACTCAGAGTCAAGCGCAGACCAGCGGAGCTGGTTTCTGGCTGCCGCTGGGACCTATGGCGCTTCAATCGCCGAACTATGGGTTGGTTACCGGGCGTATTTCGGCGCTGGCGCTGGACCCCTCTGACACTACGGGTAACACGCTTTATGCGGGAACGACCGGCGGCGGGATCTGGCGGTCGCAGAATGCGAATACTTCGAACACTGCCAATATCAGCTTTACGCCGCTCACCGACAACGTTCCGGCAATGAGCAGCGTGGTAGACGTGTCAATCAGCATTGGAGCGTTGACAATCCAGCCGGGCAATTCCAAAGTAATTCTGGCTGGGACCGGCGATCCGAATGATGCGCTGGATTCATACTACGGGGCTGGAATTCTGCGCTCGGCCGACGGAGGAACGACCTGGAGCCTTGTTTCCGGCACTACCGATGGACGCTACAGTTTTGAAGGCGAGGGCTTTGCCGGCTTTGCGTGGAGCACAGTGAATGAGCAGCGGGTGGTGGCCGCGGTTTCGCAAGCCTATGAAGGAACGGTGGTGAATGCGCTTGCTCCGGGAACGAGTTGCGAAGGGCTTTACTACTCCTCGGATGGGGGAGCGACTTGGGCGCTGGCGACGATTGAAGACAATGGGAACGCGATTATACAGGGCCCGAACGTACCCTTTGCCGCGCCGGACGGGAATGCGGTCACGTCAGTGGTTTGGAATCCGGTGCGGCAAATGTTTGTGGCGGCGGTGCGGTTCCACGGCTACTACCAGTCGGTTGATGGCATAACGTGGGCGCGGATCGCCGCGCAGCCGAACTCGGGCACGCTGGCGAGTTTGGGCTATTGCCCGACGAAGCCCAGCAGCACCGGCTCGCAGGCCTGCCCGATTTTTCGCGGAACGTTGGCGGTGAATCCTCAGACCGGCGACACGTTCGCATGGACAGTGGACATCGACAATCAGGACCAGGGGGTCTGGCAGGATGTGTGCGCGGTGAGCGCGGGGGCCTGTACCAATCAGACGTTGGCATTTAGCAAGCAGTGGAACTCAGTGGCGCTGGAGACGAACACGCTGCAAGGGCCGGCCACGATCGAGAACGGCGATTACAATTTGGCTCTGGCTGCGGTTCCGAACGGGCAGGAGACGACTGTGCTTGCCGGGGAGAATGATCTTTGGCAGACCGACTGCCCGTTGACGCAGGGATGCCAGTGGCGGAATACGACCAACTCGACGACCTGTATGAGCGCGAAGGTGGGCGAATATCAGCATGCGCTGGCATGGAATCTTGCGAATCCGCTGGAGATTCTGGTAGGGAACGACAGCGGATTGTGGCGCTCAGAAGATGGAATCAACGAGAACTCGTTTGCCAATCCCGAGCCTGTTTGCTCACCAACCGATGCGTCCCACTTTCAGAATCTGAATGGAAGTTTGGGTTCGCTGGCCGAAGTGGAGAGCCTATCGCAGGCGGGCGCGACACCCTATACGATGATGGCCGGACTGGGGGTGAATGGAACCGGCGGCGTAAAGAGCAACTCAGGACCGACGGCGGATTGGCCGGAGATTCTAAGCGGGGAGGGCGGGCCGGTCGCGATTGATCCGATCGACAACGCCAACTGGTACGTGAACAACGAGGCGGGCGTTTCGATCTATGCGTGCTCACAACTGACACCCTGCACTCCGGCGGCTTTTGGCTCGAGCCCCGTGGTAAGCGACGCGGATGTTGGTGGGGATGGGTTGACGATGACTACTCCCGCGCCGTTCATTGTGGACCCGCTCTCGAATGCATATTTGCTTATCGGAACCTGCCGGGTGTGGCGTGGGCCGGCCGATGGGGTTGGTTGGAACTCAGGCGACGCGCTCAGCCCCGCAGGGATTCTGGGCAACGGAGCCAGTTGCGATGGAAACACATTGATCCGATCGATAGCGGCGATGGCGCTGCCGAACAACCAAGAAGTGATTTATGTGGGCCTTTACGGCTCGGCGGATGGAAGCGCGACGCTGCCGGGACACGTTCTCTCGGCGACCTTCACCCCGACGAGCAGCGCGGCTCCCCCATGGACGGACTTGACCCCGGCGACCAGCAACACCGAAGGATTGAATTATTACGGATTCGACATATCGAGCATTTATATTGACCCTCACGATGTTACAGGGAAGACGGTTTACGTTACGGTGGAGGGGCTTCCGGAGTCGGGCGAGAATCTGCAAACGGTTTACCGGTCGACTAACGGGGGAGCGCAGTGGACGGCGGTGACGTCGAATCTGCCGCTGGCCCCGGCCAATAGCGCGGTGGTAGACCCGCAGGATGCCAATACGGTTTACGTGGCCACGGATGCAGGAGTCTACTCGACTCGGCAGATTGCCAGTTGCGCGACTGCGGTGAACAATTGCTGGTCGGCCTTTGGAAGCGGTCTGCCGGATGCGCCAGTGGTGGCGCTCAGTGCCGCGCCCGCCTCCGCTCTTGTGCACAATTTGATTGCCGCAACTTACGGGCGCGGCATATGGATGGCGCCTCTGTGGACGGCTACCGAGGATGTAACGATGGCGACGGTGACACCAGCGTCTCTGAGCTTTGCCAGCCAGGCGTACGGGAGCGCGAGCAAGACGCAGACAGTGACTCTCAAGAATACTGGTACGGTAGCGATGGCGACGAGTTCGGTCTCGGCGAGCGGCGACTTCAACGAGACAGACAATTGCGCGAATGTGAACGTGGCCGCCGGTGCAAGCTGCGCGATCCAGGTGAGCTTTTCTCCGACGGAGATTGGCAGCAGGACAGGGATATTGACTGTCGCCGTCAATATCCCAGGCGGACAGTTGACGGTAGCGCTGAACGGGACCGGAGTGCCCTCTGGCGCGATTACGCTGAGCCCTGCGACAGCCGGCTTTGGCGGCTGGATGCTTGGCAGCACTTCGACGGCCTTGCAGGTGACAGCGACGAACAGCGGCTCACCGGCGGTCTCATTCACCAGTGCTGTCACCGAACCATTTGCGATTGCGAGCAATGCCTGCGGTGCTTCGATTCCGGCGACCGGCTCATGCAATTTAATGTTGACTTTTATGCCGCTGCAGGTTGGTGCGGCCACAGGAACGCTGACATTTACCGACGCAGCAGGCACACAGACGGTGGCGCTGAGTGGCACCGGGCTGGCGCTGGCTACCGACTCGCTTTCGCCTGCGTCGCTGAACTTTCCCGGCACTGTTATCGGACAGCTCTCGCCGGTGCAGTCAGTGACGCTAAACAATAAAGGTGGTGTCTCGCTGACATCGATTGCAATCGCGGTAACCGGAACCTTCCAGCAAAGCAATGCCTGCACGGCCAATCTGGGGCCGAATTCGAGCTGTACGATCAGCGTGCAATTTAGTCCGACGGCGACGGGCGCGACGACGGGCATGCTGACGGTCAGCGACAGTGCGGCCGATTCGCCGCGCACAGTGGTTCTGAGTGGGAAAGGGATTGCACCGCCAGCGCTCGGCGTTAGCCCGTCTAGCCTAACATTTTCTGCACAGACAGTGAGTCAGTCAAGCACGGCACAGACGCTGATGGTGACAAATATTGGCGGCGCACCACTCGCTAACGTTGGCTTTCAGATTTCAGGGCTGTCTGCGGCAAGCTTCTCGACCGGGACGACGACCTGCGGCGCCGCGCTGGCCACTGGCGCGACCTGCACGGTGCAGGTTATCTTTACTCCAGTTGCGGCAGGTGGCAGCACTGCCTCGCTTGTGGTCTCTTCATCTACCTCTGGAGTTGCGCCTGTGAATGTGATGCTGACGGGCATAGGACAAATTCCGGCCGGACTCAATGTGACGCCATCTCAGCTTCTCTTTCCTATCGTTGCCGCAGGGCAGTCCAGCCCATCGCAGACGGTGACACTGATCAATACGGGCGGCTCTCCGGCCAACTCCTTAACCCTAACAGCAACCCCACCCTTCAGCCTCATCCAGAACACATGCACGTCCAGTTTGGCCGCCGGTGCTAGCTGCTCGACCGGGGTGATCTTTTCACCTTCCCTGAATGGTCCGTATCTGGGTACGCTGACGATTGCGTCGCCGTCGCTGGCCTCCGCTGCCAGTGTGCCTTTGAGCGGAACGGGAGGCACACCGGGCTCGGTACAGGCGCTTCCGAGTTTGATTGATTTCCCGCAAACAGGTGTGAACCTTTTGAGCAGCGCAGTTACAGTGACGTTGACCAATCCCAACGGAACTGCAAGCCTGAACGGCTTTGCGCTGGCGGTTACAGCTGGTTTCAAACTGGTAAACAACAACTGCACTGCGACGCTGGCGGCGGGTGCCAGTTGCACAACCGCAGTGGAGTTTGCGCCGACCAGCGCCGGGCCGACCAGCGGTAGCCTGACGGTGAGCAGCAGCACGCTGCCGACTGGGGCCTCGGTGCCGCTTGCAGGTCTGGGTTTTGACTTCGCCGTGACGCCCACGGGCACCTCCAGCGTGGCTATTGCCAACGGCCAAACTGCCGACTTCAAGCTGTTGCTAACTCCGCTGCTGGGCGCACAAGGAGTTTTTGTTCTTCAGTGCGGGACTCTGCCACCGTATTCCTCCTGCACGTTTAACCCAGGGAGCGAGGGTATTCCGGCCAACACAACCGGCAATGAACTGGTGGAGATCGCTACCGGATTGAATGTGACTTCTGGCGGACTTGCGGGAGCTAGTGTTGTGCGGGCCTCGCGTGCTTCCGTCTGGTCGGCACTGCCGCTGGCCTGGGGGCTGCTGCTTTTGCCGTTTGCCCTGCGCGGGCGGAGAGTACTGGCGTTGGTGTTGCTTCTGGCAATTTTGGCTGGGGGAGTCTCGGGGTGCACGGAGTCGGGTGGTGGGCTACCGATCCTGCCGCCTCCGTCTCAACCGGGCATTACGCCGGCGGGGACGTATTCGATCATTGTTACCGTGACTGCCAATGGTGTTGCGCACCCGATCACACTGATACTTACCGTGGATTGAGCTTTTAGGCAGGCGATTCGACTAAAGGGTCACTCAATTGGAAAACGATTCTGTAGGAGCATTAGCGCTTCTTGTTGGGTTGTGATTTCACCTTCTAACTGCGCGTCCTCGACGGCTCGGAGCATTTTCTTGAAGGTGGGGCCGGGCCTGTAACCGGCGGCAATGAGCTCACGGCCAGTAAGGAGCGGCCTGGGGCGCACAGCCTCCTCGGGCATCGAGCCGTGGCGTTCGCGAACAAAGTTCCAATGGTCGAGATTCCCGCTGCCTGCGAGGCAATCCATGCGATGGAGCGCGAGATGCTCAGGGAAGTTTTCGAGGCGGAAGAAGCGCTTCAGTGTGGAAGCTTTCATGCGCGGCGCGTCGGCAAAGCGCATGTGATTATGGACGAGCGCGAGGATCTGGCTCGTTTCGTCGTTGGAGAAACGGAAACGTCGGCAGATCTCCGCGGCGGTTGCTACACCGACTTCGACGTGGCCGTCGAAACGAATCCTATCGGCACGGCGGAAAGTGGACGGCTTGCCGACGTCGTGCAGGAGCGCGCCCCAGGCGAGGGTTGCGGAACAACCTGCACTTAGCTGGCCGAGGAGGCCAAGCGTATGCGTCCAGACGTCGCCTTCGGGATGAAATTGCGGGGGCTGCTCGACACCTTTCATGCGCGCGATTTCGGGAAGGGCCTCGGTGAGCAGGCCGGTCTCGTCAAGAAGCTCAAAAGCACGGCGGGCATGGCCTTCCGTAAGCATCTTGGTAAGTTCGTCGCGGACGCGCTCACGGCTAACTGCTTTGGTTTTGGGTGCGAGACGGTGGATGGCGGCGGCCGTCACGGGATCGATCTGGAAGTCGAAGCGGGCGGCGAAGCGAACGGCGCGGAGCATTCTAAGATGATCTTCTTCAAAGCGCTCGGAGGGCTGGCCGATGGCGCGAATGAGACCGGCGTCGAGGTCGGTCAGGCCTTGGACGTGATCAATCACGGCGACGCGAAGATTGCCTGTAGGTTGCATAGGGTCGAAGAGTAGACCGTTAATGGTGAAATCGCGGCGATGCACATCTTCTTCGGCGCTGGAGGTGTAACGTACAGCGTTGGGATGACGACCGTCGGAGTAGGCCCCGTCGGAACGAAAGGTGGCAACCTCGGTGACCACCTGCGGTGGGGTTAACAGCTCACTATTTGCTCGCGCAAAATTCCTTGCCAGATGTTCGTCCACTTGCGGTGAGGCCGCCGCTTGCGCGACACAAGGGGAGTTGGGTGCGCTTAGGTCGGTGGCTACGAGGACGACACCGAATTGGGCTCCAACGGCGAAGGTGCGCGGAAAGAGATGCAGGACTACGTCGGGAGTAGCGCTTGTGGCTACGTCGAAGTCGTGAGGCTCACGGCCCAGCAGCAGGTCACGGACGCAGCCGCCAGCGAGATAGGCTTGATGGCCATTGGCGCGCAGAGTCGCGATGATCCGGAGGGCGGCTTCGAATTGGGAAGTGGCGGAGAACATGACCTTCTACGAGAGTAATCCGTTGCGGCCAAACCAGCCGCTAAACTATAGAGATGAGCACGCGCGGCCTTATTCTCGGAATTGAATCGTCTTGCGACGAGACGGCGGCGGCGGTAGTTGAACGTGGGTCACGGACGCTTTCGTCGGTGGTTGCTTCGCAAATAGCTACCCATGCGCGCTATGGCGGAGTGGTGCCGGAACTGGCGAGCCGCGAGCATCTGCGGGCTATTGTGCCGGTGGTTCGCGCCGCGTTGGTTGAGGCGGGCGTGACGTTGAATGACCTGGATGCGATTGCCGTGACGGCAGGGCCGGGACTTGCCGGGGCATTGCTGGTCGGCATTACCTTTGCCAAAGCACTGGCCTTTGCGCACGGACTGCCACTGATCGCGGTTAATCACCTGGAAGGGCACATTCACGCGGTGCTGCTGCATGAACGATCCTTGCCGGACTGTGAGAACTATCTTGATGAGGAGCCGGCCTTAGCGCTGGTGGTCTCTGGCGGACACACGCATCTTTATTTTGCACGGCCTGCTCACGGAGCATGGAGTTACAGGCTGGTTGGGCGAACGGTGGATGACGCGGCAGGCGAGGCTTACGACAAGGTGGCCAAGCTGTTGGGCTTTGGGTATCCCGGAGGGCCGTGGATCGACGCGCTGGCCGCCTTTGGCAATCCGAAGGCGGTGCCGTTCGCTTTCTCGCAAATTAAACAGAAAGTACATTTGGGCGGTAAGCCGCCGCGTACCAAAGCTGCTCGATCGGCACCGATTGCAGACCTCAATCCGCATTTTCTGTTTTCTTTTTCCGGAATCAAGACGGCGGTGCTGCGTTATGTGGAGTTGCATGGACTTCGCGATGAGGCGCAAGCGCGGGAATTGCGACTTTTCGGTTCTCCAATAGCGGCTTGTCCGCCGCAAAGCAAAGCCGAAGCTCTGGACCTTTGCTCCCAAGATGTACTGGATCTGGTTGCGAGTTTTCAGTGCGCGGTGGTGGGCGATCTGATGAAGAAAAGCTTTGCCGCAGCGGAAGCGCTGGGGGCGCGACGGATTCTCATCACCGGAGGAGTGGCCGCGAACAGGGAATTGCGCGCGCGCTTCAGCGCCGAGGCCAGCCGGCGGAGGCTGTATGTCGCTTTTCCGACGTTGGTTCTTTCCACTGACAATGCGGCGATGATTGCCGCTGCCGCATGGCCAAGGTTTGAGGGTGGTGAGTTTGCTGGGAGCGGGCTTTCTGGTGATCCATCGCTGGCGCTGGGAAGATGAGCGTAGCGGAATCCTACCAGATGCTTACCGTATCGGGGAAAATGCCATAGAATTTGAGTATGACCGACCGCATGTCTCTGACTCTCGCCCAAGCCGACCCCGACGTTGCCGCAGCACTTGAAAAAGAAACCCTCCGCCAGCACGAAGGGCTGGAGATGATTGCCAGCGAAAACTTTGTTTCCGAAGCTGTGCTTGAGGCGGCCGGCTCGATTTTTACCAATAAGTACGCCGAGGGCTATCCTGGGCGGCGCTACTACGGGGGTTGCGAGTTTGCCGACGTAGTGGAGAACCTTGCACGTGAGCGGGCGAAGGCGATCTTTGGCTCAGAACATGCGAATGTGCAGCCGCACTCCGGCTCGCAGGCGAATGCATCGGCCTATGCGGCGGTATTGCAGGCAGGCGATACGATTCTTGGGTTGGATTTGGCGCACGGCGGCCACTTGACGCACGGACATAAGCTCAGCTTCAGCGGGAAGCTCTACCGGACGACGTTTTATGGCGTGCGGAAGGATACAGAGCTGATCGACTACGACCAGATGGAAGAAGTTGCGGAGCGCGAGAGGCCTAAGGTGATTATCGGTGGCGGCAGCGCTTATCCGAGGCTCTGGGATTTTGCCCGGATGAGAGCAATAGCTGACAAGGTGGGCGCTATTTATGTTTTTGATATGGCGCACATCGCTGGGCTGGTTGCAGGAGGAGTGCATCCCTCGCCGGTTCCGCACGCGCAGATTACCACGACGACGACGCACAAGACGCTGCGCGGGCCACGATCGGGATTGATTTTGTGCGGCAAGGAATTGGCAGTCGCCGTGGATAAGGCAGTCTTTCCGGGACAGCAAGGTGGTCCGCTGATGCATATTGTGGCGGCTAAGGCGGTTGCGCTGGGCGAAGCTTTGCGGCCGGAGTTCAAGACTTACGCCGCGCAGATTGTGGCCAATGCGCAGGTGCTGGCCGCTTCACTGAAGGAAGTTGGCTACCGAATCGTGTCTGGAGGAACGGATAATCATCTGATGTTAGTGGACGTCTTCGAGAAGGGAATTCTGGGCTCCGAGGCCGAACTGGCGCTGGGAAAGGCCGGCATCACGGTGAACAAGAATACGATCCCGTACGACACGAATCCGCCGCTAAAGGCATCAGGCATTCGCATTGGCACGCCGGCGATGACGACGCGCGGAATGCGAGAGCCGGAGATGCGGCTGATCGGCGCGTGGATTGCGAAGGCGCTGGAGCAGCGCAATGACGATGCCGCGTTGGAAGGGATTCGGCGCGAAGTGGCGGAGTTAGCGAATCTGTTTCCGCTCTATGCTTGGCGGCGAGGATAACC
>JBEKDN010000116.1:0-12650 GCA_050014335.1 Occallatibacter sp.
CCGTGTGCGCACACTACAAGGAATCGGCAACCCGGCCGCCGGCATCCAGCGCAGTAGAGTAGACGCTTTGAGTAGAAAGGATCAGCAAATGAAAAAAGTTTTGGCATTGCTTTCGCTTTGTTTCATGCTTCCCTCGATTGCACTCGCCGCCTCCACGCGTGAGACATTGCAGGAGCGCATCGACGCCGCCAAGATCGTCCTTGACCAGATCATGGCCGCCAAGGACAGCAGTATTCCCTCGAATATCCTAGCCCAGGCCACTTGTGTTGGCGTCGTCCCCGGGTTGGTCAAGGGCGCATTCGTCTTTGGCGGGCAGTATGGCCAGGGCGTCGTCACATGCCGCACCGGCCACGGCTGGAGCGCGCCGGTTTTCATTCGCATGGCCGGCGGCTCGTGGGGCCTGCAGATCGGCGCGCAGTCCACTGACCTGGTGCTGGTGGCCGTCAATGAGCGAGGCTTTCAGGATCTGCTAAAGAATAAATTCAAGATCGGCGGCGACGCATCGGCAGCGGCCGGTCCGGTGGGCCGCAGCAGCCAGGCCTCCACCGATTGGAAGATGAACGCCGAGCTGCTCAGCTACTCCCGTAACAAGGGCCTATTTGCCGGCATCGACTTGGACGGCACAAGCGTCAGCCAGAATGCTGAAGACACCGAGATCTACTACGGACAGGCGCACAGCTTTGAATCGATTCTTAAAGGCGCTGTTGCGGTTCCTGAAGGTGCTGTCGCTTTTGTTCGCGGCGTCGCAAGATACTTTGTCGCCGCCAAGCATGGCAAGTAGAGATAAAAAAACGAAGCTTTGGGTGCCCCATCCATTCCGCGTACTATGCGGAATGGGTGGGAGGCCTATGCATTTCAATCAGCCGCATCAAGAATAATCCCGCCCCAGAGGACTAAACTTGAGCTTTGCCTTCTAAACGATGCGGGAAATCCTTGAATACTGGCTCGTACTGGTGGTGGCGCGTACCCTTGGGCGTCTACCGCGCGGCCTCGCGCGTTTGCTGGCTGGTGGCGCGCTCGCGTGGTTCGTTTACACAGTATGCTGCCGTCTGCGTCGCGTGGGCCAGCGCAACCTGCAATTGGCCCTGCCCCAGCTCTCAGGCCGGAACCGCGACCAGATCTTGCGTCGTCTCTTTCGCAATCTAGGCTGGCAACTTGTCGAGTTCTGCCGCATGACTCGCTACACCCCTGAAAACACCCGCGAGTGGATTGGCGTTGAGGGTCTGGACAATTACTTGGCCGCCAAGGCGCGCGGCAAAGGCGTGCTCATCGTCACGGGCCATCTGGGCGCATGGGAGCTCTCCAGCTTCTATCACTCGCTGATGGGTTATCCGATGGGCATGGTGATTCGCCGCCTCGACAACCACCGCCTGGACGCCTACGTCAACGGCATCCGCTGCCTGCACGGCAACCGCGTTCTGCACAAAGACGACTTTGCGCGCGGCCTCCTCACCGCCATGCGCTCGGGTAACACTGTGGGCATTTTGATGGACACCAACATGACCCCGCCGCAGGGCATATTCGTCGATTTTTTCGGCGCCCAGGCCTGCACCGCATCGGGTCTGGCGCGCGTAGCTCTCAAGACCGGCGCGGCGGTTCTGCCCGGCTTCATGCTCTGGGAGCAGGCTCTGCGCCGCTATGTTCTTCACTTCGGCCCCGAACTGGCTTTTTCCCACTCCTCCAATGCCGACGCCGACATCCTCTCTGCCACGCAGCAATGCACCAGCGTCATTGAAAGCTGGATTCAACGCTATCCAGACCAGTGGCTCTGGATTCACCGCCGCTGGAAGACCCGCCCACCCGGCGAGCCGAGCCTTTATTAAATGTGTGGTTTTTTGATTGCTTTAAGACTGTAATCTGTTAACTGGCGGCAGTAAGCTGCCTTTTGAGCGTCCCATTTCCCTTCCGCGTCCATAAGTTGTAGGATTTTCTCGGAAGGCCCGCAGGCTTTTGGCCGCTCTGAAGAGGAATTGGAATCCCATGAATTGCAAGAACCCGAATTGTCCCACCCGCCGCGCTCAGCAACCAAACGGCTTTACTTTGATGGAATTGCTGATCGTTATTGCTATCATCCTGATCCTGATGCTGATGGCGATTCCGACCATTGGCAGCCTCAAGAAGCAGGCCAACGAGACCTCAGCCATGAACTCGGTCCAGGTGATCGCCAAGGCAGAGATGCAGTATTCGAGCACCTTCCCATCCAGCGGCTATGCCTGCACGCTATCCGCCTTGGGTGGTGATCCTACCTCTGGCCCGCCATCGCCAACTTCAGCGCAGATTCTGCAAGCCGACCTGGCTAGCGGCATCAAGTCGGGCTATATGTTCACCATTGGCAACTGCACCAAGGTGAATCTCAATGGCACTGACCGCATCACCGGCTACCAGATCACGGCCGTTCCCATGACCGTCGGTAAGACCGGCAACCGCGGTTTCTGCAGCGATGATACCGGCGTCATCAAGCAGGATCCAGCGGGCGGCACCAACTGCACCCAGAACACCGGCCAATGAAGTCAGTCAATCTCTTGCGGCGCGGCGGCTTGATTCTGGCCGCCGCAATAATCTCGATTGGTCTTTGCGCCCAACAACGTTCGCCGTCCGCGCAGGACTCCGCGCAGGGCGCGCACGACTTGGCTCAGCGCGTCGATCGCCATTACAACCAGTTGCATTCACTCCGCGCCGGGTTTACAGAGAGCTATGAGGGCCTGGGAATTCGCCGCACTGAGAGCGGAGTGCTGCTGCTCTTGAAGCCCGGCCGCATGAAGTGGGAGTACGGCCAGCCCGCCGGCAAGCTCTTTCTTCTTGATGGCAAGTATGCCTGGTTCTACTCGCGCGGCGACTCTCAAGTGCAGCGCATCCCCGCCAAAGAGCTTGACGATCTGCGCTCGCCCTTGCGCTTTCTTCTCGGCCGCACGGAACTGGAAAAAGAGCTGAATCGCCTGACCCTTCAGCCCGCCGCCAACGGCCAATTCACGCTGAGTGGCCAACCGAGGGGGCAGGAGAAGCGTGTCGCTCGCCTCTCGCTGACCGTAACGGCCGAGGGAGCCATCACTGGTATCGAGATTGAAGAAACCGACGGCGCGCTCACCCGCTTCACCTTCACTGCCGAGCAACTCAACCCACCCATCCCAGCCGGAACCTTCCACTTCATCCCGCCCGCTGGCGTGCCGGTGGTGGATGCGCTGCCGCCGGTGTAGGGAACAGTTATCAGTATTCAGCTGTGAGTGCCCACCAATGCATTGCAAACCAAACTGGTAATAGCGCGTTCATTGGGATTCGGAAATTCAAAGCGGATCGATGAAGCCGAAAGTCTTTCGCATGAAGTTGGCAAAATGATCTACGCGCTGCTGGAATCCCTTAAGAAGCCGGCAGTTCAATCAATACTGACAACTGACAACTGAAAACTGTCACTCGTACCTCAGCGCCTCGATCGGGTCCAGGTTGGCGGCGCGGATGGCGGGAATCATTCCGCTGACCAGACCCGTCACGGCAAGAATCAGAGTGGCGACAATGACTGAAGCCGGAGATATGATCAGGCGAATGTCCGCGGCTTCGGCGTTCTTGGCCAGCGCGCTGTAAAACGTAATCCGCCCGACCATCAAAGAAACAGCGTATGCCAGCGCGATTCCAGCCACGCCGCCAACGATCGTGATCGCCAGCGCTTCGGCCATAAACTGCGTCAGGATATGCCAGCGGCGCGCGCCTAGAGCTTTTTCAATACCGATCTCGCGGGTACGCTGCTGCACCGCCACCAGCATGATATTCATCAGTCCGATACCGGCAATGCCCAGCGTCAGCGCGCCCACCAGTGAGAGAAGCACCTGTAAGGCTAGGGAAAGAATGCTGAACTGGTGAAGCTGCGTCATCAGGTTGGCCACATGAACCGCTTCGTGGTCTGTGGGACGGAAGTGATGGGCAGCGCCTAATGTCTCGCGCAGAGTCTTCTCCGCCAATTGATAGTCGCCTTGGTAATTGAACCAGGCTCCGTCGATATACATGGTGTCTTTAAGATCGCTCATGGTATTGAAGGGCACGTAGATCTCGCGGTTGATGTCGTCTTCGTCGCCCTCCTGCATCTTGGGCTTCAGAACGCCAACCACAGTGAAGAGTTCGCCGTTGAGGCGGATGGTTTCGCCCAGCGCCCAACTGCCGCTGAAAAGCTTGATCTTGGCTTCGGAGGCAAGCACGCAAACATGGGCGCGCTGCTGGTCCTCGGCTTCATTGAAGAAACGCCCCTGATCGGGCTCCATCTTCAGAATGTCCTGATAGGAGGTGCGGACGCCGTTCACTCCCCAGGTGTAAGTGTGCAAATCGTTCTGGACGATCACGTTCTTATAAACGAATGGCGAGATATGCGCGATACCGGGCACGGCATTGGCGGCGCGATCCACATCGTCCAGAGTGAGCCGCACCCACACGCCTGCTTTCTCGCCGCCGGCTTGCTCGGTCGTCTTGCCGGGGAAGAAGCCGATGGTGTTGGTTCCCCACTGGGCAAAGATGGTCTCAATGGCGCGGCTGAAACCTGCCCCGTAGGCCAGCAGCAGCACAACGGTAGCAATGCCCCAGGCCATGCCGATCATCGTGATGGCGGTGCGGCGGCGGTTATAAACCATCGCCTCCCACGCCTGGCCGAGTATGTCCTTGAACATGGTGGCTTCGCTCCCATTCAGTTGTCAGTAATCCGTTGTCAGTTTTCAGTTAAGGACGACGGAACTTCAACGCCAACTGGCCTGTATCGTTCTTTCCCTGCTTTTTGATTCGTAAAATCTCAATTAGTGAAACAGCGGCCAGAAGCTGACAACTGATCACTGACAACTGAGAACTGAGAACTGCCTTCTCACTCTCTCCGCAGCGCCTCTATCGGGTCCATCGCAGCCGCCTTGCTGGCAGGATAAAGCCCAGCAGCCACGCCGCTCAGCACCAGCGAACCCATGGCCAGCGCGGCTGACCAAGGCACCAGTCTCGGCGGATCCCAGCCGGGCATCTTGTCCGTCAAAAAATGCTGAAGCAAACTCATGAGACCTGCTGAAAGCAATATTCCTATCGCTCCGCTGATGCCGGTCAACAGCAGGCCCTCCCAGAAGAACTGAGCCAGAATGCTGCGCTTGGTCGCGCCCAGAGCCTTCAGCAGCCCAATCTCCCGTGTCCGTTCCGTTACTGAGACCAGCATGATGTTGATGATGCCCACAGCGCCCAGCCCCAGCGTCACAATCCCCACCCCGCCCAGAAAAACATCCATCGCATCGAAGATCGCGCCAATCATCTTTTCTTCCTTGATGGTGTCCCATTCATCGAAGGCGTCCTTGAGCGAGGAGTCAAATCCGTGATCGTCCGCGATCACGCGATGCACGGCAGCCACGGCGGCCGCCGAGTCGCTGCGGTTGGCAGGCCGGTATTGCAGGCTGAAGACCGCATCGCGGGGAATGTTGGTGCCCTTGAGCGGATAAAGCTCCTGCATCGTGGTGATCGGAATATAAATCTTCTGGTCGTCCCACGTGTTGTTGCCGCGGCCAATCTTATCCACCTGCCCAACAACTGTGAAGGCGGTGCCATTGATCGTGATCGTCTCGCCGACCAAAGGATGGCCAGGAAAAAGCAGTTGCGCTACCTTCTGTCCCAGCACGGCCACGCGGCGGTTCTCATGCAGGTCGATGTCGTCCAGAAAACGGCCCTGAGTTAAGGGAATGTAGCGAATCGCTGTGCAGTTGGGCTCGACCCCGGTTACATGCCCGGAGGTATTGCTCCACTGGCTCACTTCGTAAAGATCTGAGCGCTGCAGCTCGGCGGTTACGCCATTCAGTTCAGGCAGGCGGCGCATTGCCTCTTCATCGCGCAGCGTCAGTTGATAGGGGCGCATCCCGGTGTGCTGGTTGGCGAGCGCCGGGATGGTGCCGTTGAACATCAGGACCAGATCCTTGCCCAGTGAGGCAAAGTTCTTGTGCTGGCCGCTGCGGAAGCCTTCGCCCAGCCCTACCAGCACCAGCAGCGAGCCTACGCCCCAGGCAATCCCGAACATGGTCAGGAAGGTGCGCAGCTTGTTCGCCATGATGGCGCGGAAGACTTGTCCGAGAGTGTCGCCGAATCTCTGCATAGGCTTTGGACGCCGAGGGTGCGCGTTTGGAAAGTTATACGCTTCAGGCGTACTTCTGGTTCCCGATTATAAAGCGGGGCTATGCTCGAATCGCTGCGTTCGGAAGGCTGGCGACAGCGAATCTCAGGCCGTGATTTCGCTGCCTTGCCGCGCCGCATGATATAGGGCGGGGGATTCCAGCAAGGCCCACCCGGCCACAAGCAGGCTGGGCGCATCCGCGGGTGCGGTATCGCCCAATTCGCCGAGCGTAGTGGTCTCCACCCGCTGGTCAGGCTGCGCGGCGCGAGAAACCAAAGCGCAAGGGAACTCCGCCGGAAGGCCTTCGTCTAGCCACTGCTGCGCCAGCAACCGCGGATCGCGTCCCGGCATATAAACCACGCGGGTTGCGTCTTCCAGCTGCGGCAGCGGTGCTCTACTGTGCGACTGCGCATGATGGCCCGTTGAGAAGATCACGTTCGACGCGCTGTTGCGGCTAGTCAGCGAGCAGCCAATTGCCGCGGCTGCCGCCAGCGCTGACGTAACGCCCGGCACAACCTCGAATGCCACGCTGGCTTCCGAGAGCGCGGCAATCTCTTCGGCGGCGCGGCCAAAGATCAGCGGATCGCCGCTCTTGAGCCGCAGAACCGTGGTGCCGGCGCGAGCGCTCTTTATCATCCACGCGTTGACCTCGCCCTGAGAGATATTTTTTTCGCCGCAACGCTTGCCCACATTCGCAATCTTGGCCTGGGGCGGCGCAAGGCGAAGAATTGCCTGCGGAACTAGATCGTCGTGCAGAATGAGTTGAGCGGATTGAAGCAGCCGCAGAGCCTTAACCGTGAGCAATTCGGGATCGCCTGGGCCCGCTCCCACCAGATAGACTTTGCCCTCCGGTCCAGCGTTCTCATCCACCAGCGGCGCACGAGCCATTAGCCGTGACGGACAAGTAACCGAATCGCAAAGCGGTCGCTCGGCCAGCCGATGCAGCAGTGCCTTGCGCGCTTCGCCGGGCGGCTGCGTGGCCAGAACTTCGCGGCGCAGAATGCCCAGCTCTTCCAGCCAATGTCCCAAATCCGCCGGCAATTGCTCGTCGATCTCGCGGCGCAATTGCTGGGCAACGGCGGGGCTTTCTCCGGCGGTCGAAATGGCAATCTGCAAACTGCCGCGGCTCACCACAGAACCAAAATAAAAATCGCAATGCGGAGGATCGTCCACGCTATTGGCCAGAATGCCGCGTTCGACCGCGCCGCAATAAACCTGTGCGTTGATCTCGGCGGAATCGGTGGCCGCGATCACCACAAAGTTCCCATCCAGATCGGAGAGTTCAAACGGTCGCCGCGCCCAGTCCAGCCGGCCTTCGCGGTCAAGCTGCTGAATCTCGGCTCTTGCATCCGGTGCGACAACGCGCAGCCGCAAGCCAGTCTTCAGCAGGCTGGCAATCTTCTCCAACGCAACAGCCCCCGCGCCCACAACAAGCCCGCGTCGTCCATCGAGTTTGAGAAAGACCGGCAACAGGCTCATCGTTTCCTCCTCAGTCGGCCACGGCATGCGGCACGGGACCACTCGGCACGTCGCGCTCCACCGGCTCTAAAACCTCACCGGCCAGGTGCGCGCGCAGCTCGTCGTTGCTGTGCCGCAGAAACCATGCGCGCAAGTTTTCTTCCGTCTGCCGCGTGGCCAGGTAATGGCGCAGCAGCCGCTCAATCGACTCAGGAACTAGCGGCGCGGGACAGCGATAGCCCACTGGCCGAGCAATCGCCGCGTGCTGGCCCACCGCTCCGCCCAGGCAGAAATAGTAGGCGTCGGTAAGCTTGCCCTCGTGCTTGATCTTCTTGCCTTCAATGCCGATGTCGGCGATCCAGTGCTGCCCGCAACTATTGGGGCAGCCGGTAACGTTGATCCGCAACTGCTGATCAAAGCCCGGTAGCCGCTCTTCCAGCTCATCCACCAGCCAGCGCGTAAAGCCCTTGGTCTCGGTGATCGCGAGCTTGCAGAACTCTGTTCCAGTGCATGAAACAGCGCCGCGCCAGAAGTTTGAGCCATCCACCTGCAGCCCGATCTTGTTCAACTCCAGCGCGAGTTCCGCGGTTTTCTGCTTGGGAATGTCGATGAAAATCAAATTCTGCGAAACCGTAGTGCGCAGCGAGCCAGTGCCGAAGCGCTCCGCAAGCTCAGCCGCGGCCAGCAGTTGGTCGCCGCTCAAACGCCCGCGCAACACCGACGCCCCAACATAACTCAGTTCCGCCTGCCGCTGCGGATGAATGCCCGCGTGATCGCGGAAGATGTCGTCGGGAACAACTTCAGGCACGCCCGGAAGCAGCTTGAACTCCAGCCGAGACTGCAACTCGGCGAGAAAGCTCTCCGCCGTCCAGCCTTCCTTGAGGAAAAGATACTTGAGCCGCGCCTGGTTGCGATTCTCGCGCAGCCCCTGCTGCTCGCGGAAGATCTCCGCCACCGCGCGCGTCACTGCCACGGCCTGCTCGGGAAGAACGAATGCATCCAGCCGGACCGCCAGATGCGGTTCTTTGCTCAGCCCTCCGCCAATGCGCAGCGAATAGCCGACTTGCCCGTTGTGCTTGGTCGCCGTCAACGCAATGTCGTTAATCTCCGGATGAGAACACCATGAGGGGCAGCCGGTTACGGAAACTTTGAATTTGCGCGGCAGATTGTAGAATTCTGAATTGCCGCTCAGCAGGCGCGAGATCTCCGCGGCCAGCGGCGCTGCATCGATCAGCTCGTCCGCGGCCACTCCAGCCACCGGGCATCCTGTCACATTGCGCGTTACATCGCCGCAGGCGCTGATCGGCGACAGCCCAATCGCATTGAGCGCGTCCACCACCTCGGGCAGCGATTCTATCGTCAACCAATGAAGCTGAATGCATTGCCGCACCGTGATGTCGGCCAGATTGCGCGCATGCTTCTGCGTCAGTTCGCCAATTGCGCGTAGCTGCTTGGCGCTGAGCACGCCGTTGGGAATCCCGATGCGCATCATGAAGTAATCGGAGACAATCCCCTCGCCGCCCTTGCCGCCGGTTGCGCCCACGCCGTCGCCTTGCGTGTAAATTCCCCACCACTTGAAGTAGAAAGCAGCCCACTCAGGCAGCACGCTGGCGCGCCCCTGGCGGGCAAACTCGCGCACCTCGTCAAAAGCCTGCCATGGGTTCTTCTCGCGCTTCAGGCGCTCGGCGCGCTGGGCATTGGTCTCTTTCACTGGAATAGGCTCGGTCATTTTTCCTCTTCAGAAATAGCAGAAAACCCGCGGCAGCTTTGGCTGCATCGCGGGCATTGGGGAACCGTAAATTTCGATCCGATTTCTCGACTCAGGCCACCACTGCGCACGAAGCAATCGTCAAAAGCGACAACAAAGTGGACCTGTCATAACTAAATACTAGGTTCGCGCCGCATGAAAGTCAAATCTGAATCAGCCGGAAGGCAAGCCTCATTCCGCCTCCTCCCGCAGCCAGTGAATCATCTTCGGATACGGCGCAACCCCCTCCACCGCGCCCCGCTTGGCGTCCATCGTCAGCCCCATCCATTGCAACAGCGGAATTCCCGCTTTGCCCTCGCTGAAAATCTCCATAAGCTTCTCCGCCGAGCCTTTGTAGCCGGCCGGATGAAAGACAATCTCCGGCGGCAATCCCAGATGGACGGCGGCGGCATAGGACCATGTCTGCGCCGCAATCTCATCGCCCATATCCGAGCCCACATTCGATCCCGTCACCGCTCGCCGCGCCGGCGGCATCACGGCAAGATGACCGGCCTCGTGCAGCATGTCGCCGGGATAGAGCAGCCGCTCCGGGTCCACAATCAGCCCACCCGGCTCAATGGTCACGCCGGGAAGAAAAGTGTCATCGCTGAGAGCAGCCTCTCGAACCGTCAGGCCAATCTCCTGTAACCAGTCAGCGATCAGGCTTGCAGTTGAATCGAACATTGTCGCCATCCACAACCAATCTATCCCGCCTTCTCAGTCAACTCCGCCCAGCGGGCGTAGAGCGCATCGTTCTCGTGCTGCGCCGCATCAAGTTCCCGCAGCGCCGCTTCAAGCGCGGCGGCGTCTGTGGCAATTTCTGGAGCTTCCACCCGCTCGCGCGCCTCAGCCAGCCGCGCATCGGAGACTTCCACCCGCTCTTCAATCCCCGCAAACTCCCGCGCTTCCAAATAAGACAGCTTCTTTTTGGCCGAGTTCGCGGAGTTCGACTTAGGCTCGGGTTTCGCCTTCGACGCCGCCTGCTGCGCCGCGTCTTCCTGCTCCTCGAGCCAATCCTCCCATTGGCCGTAGTCTGCAAAGCGGCCGACATGGCCGCGCCCATCCAGCCCCAGCACCGTAGAAGAAACCCGGTTCAGCAGATAGCGGTCATGCGTCACCAGCACCAGCGCACCGGGAAAGTCGAGCAGGTTCTCTTCGAGAATCTCCAGAGTGGGAATATCCAAGTCGTTGGTCGGCTCGTCCAGCAGCAGCACGTCCGCCGGCTCCAGCATCAGCTTCGCAATCAGCACCCGCGCCCGCTCGCCACCGCTCAAGTTCCGCACCGGCTGATTCAGTTGCTCGCTCGTAAACAGGAACCGCGCCGCCCAGCTGGCCACATGCACCTCGCGTCCCTGGTGCAGCACGCCGTCGCCCTCTGGAGCCAGCGCCCGCCGCAGAGTCAAACTCTCATCCAGCTCGCGCATCTGGCTGAAGTAAACCATGCGCAGCGCATCGGCCCGGCGAATCGTCCCCTCGGCCGGCTCAAGCTCTCCCCTCAGCAGCCGCAGCAGCGTTGTTTTGCCGCTGCCATTCGGACCCACCAAACCCACCTTCATGCCCGCGGTGAGGATAAAATCAAGCCCCGTAAACAAGCGCCTTGGACGCGGTTCGTCTCTAGGGAAATTCTCTTGATGCGCGGAAGATATAGGGTGCCCCACCCTCGTCGCGTCCTTGCTTTTGCGGCTAGGGTGGGATTCCCCGGCGCTTGTGTCGTCAAGTGTCCCCTCATCCTTGGATGCGGGCGCCTCGCAAGCCACGCCCTTGAACTCCACCAGCCGCTTGGTCTTGCGCAGGCTCGCGTCGAAATCAATTCCCGCTGAAGCCACCACCGTTCGCGCATTCAACTCCGCCAGCTCTCCAATCATCGCGTTCGCTGAATCAATCCGCGCCTTTGATTTCGTCGTCCGCGCCTTGGGTCCGCGCCGCAGCCATTCAATCTCTGTCTTCACCTGGTTGCGCAGGCTCTCCTGCTGCCGGCTCTGCGCCTCCAGATAGGCCTGCTTCTCTTCCAGAAAGCGGCTGAAGTTGCCCTTCACGCGCAGCAGCCCATCGGCATAAATACGATTCAATTCGACAATCTGGCTCGACGTCGATTCCAGAAAATAGCGGTCGTGGCTCACCGTGACTGCCGCAAAGTTGGATCCCGAAAGCAGCCCCTCCAGCCATTCAATGCCCGCCAGATCCAGGTGGTTGGTCGGCTCGTCCAGCAGCATCACCTCCGGCTCGCAAACCAACGCCTCGGCAATCGCCAGCCGCTTGCGCCAGCCTCCTGAAAGCGACGTCGCCTCCGCTTTCAGATCGGTGAAGCCCGCGCGGCCAGACAACTCCCGCAGCCGCCCTTCGCGCTCGCTTTCATTCACGTGCGCCGCCGCCAGCGCAGCCTCCAACACCTGCCGGATGCTCAGCCCCGCGGCAAAGCGCGAGTCCTGCGGAACGTAAGCGGCGCGGGCGCGCTTCCGCACAGCCACCTCGCCCGTATCCGGCTCAACCTGCCCGGCCAGTATGGCCAGCAGAGTCGATTTGCCCGCGCCATTCGGCCCGATCAGCCCGATCCGATCCCCGTCTTCAATCGTGAGCGAGATATTAAGGAAGAGCGGCTTGGCGCCGAATTGTTTGGTCACGGACTGCGCATTCAGTATTGGAGGCATCTCTCTCAAGAGTACCGTGCTGCCCTGCGGCGTCTCCGGCCTCCCGTAAACCAGCGGCTGGCCGTAGTCCGAAATGTGCTCTTTTAGCCGCCGAGGAACTCCTTAAGGGCTGCAAGATAATCCGTCCCAAGATTTCCACATGGCCAAACTCTCGTCTGTATCGTCCACATATAATTGGGTTAGGGAGGGGGGAGCAGTGCGGACCATTACGCTGTACAAGCCAAAAGGGGATCCAGTCACCTACATGGATCCTGTAAAAGTAACAGTCGAGGGCGGTGTTTTGACGTTTTTTTGGACCAAGGAAATCTCCGGCGAGGCGCAGCAAATCGTCACCAACCTGCCATTCATCATCCAGCATGATAAAAAAAGCGAGTCGTCGGGCGGAGCCTCCAGCGGTCCATCGTTTTGGTTGTGAGTTAATTCCTTCACTAGCTTCCATCTTGCGGAGCGCTCCTTCCCCTGCGCTTAAATGCAACCTTCCGTTTCACGAATCCTCAGCCACTGGGTGGCGAAACCAAAATAGATTAATCCCAAAGCAGTATTCAAATAGACGCGGCCATCAAAAGCATTGACCTTGCCCTCAGAATGCGTATCTCTTAACTGGCCGGGTTTTGAGGATTAAATTCATCCTCGTCGTCGTCGTGGCGGTGGGAATGTGGGAATCGGCTTCATCGATTTCCAAGGTTTGTGG
>JBEKDN010000117.1:0-12461 GCA_050014335.1 Occallatibacter sp.
CGGCTTTCACGCGCGTCTTCCATCCTGTCGAACCGTTTCAGGCTCGCTTTGCGTTAAGAAGAAGCTTTTGACAAAAGCCGCGACCTTCAAACGGTCCGCGCGATTCTTGTGGTGGATTGCCGGATCGCAAAGCACAGCGGAGATTGAATTCGCCCCGCCGCCGTAGAGGCTGTGGCAGTGTGGGTCAGCGCGGTTCATGCGGCGGCGCAAGCGCAACTCAAACAGGCGAAGAGTGCGGGATGTCTTCAATTGACCAGATTGTGGATAAGTGCTGTGAGAGACTCACGTAGCCGCGATTATCGCGGAGTTATCGCGCAGAAAAAGCGGCGATGGAGAATTACAGGAGGGGAAAGATGCTTGGAACAATCTTGATTATAGTACTGGTTTTGATGCTGATTGGCGCTCTGCCGACGTGGCCGCACAGCAGGAATTGGGGATACTATCCGACGGGCGGGCTCGGACTCGTGCTTGTGATCGTGGTGATTCTTCTGCTTCTGGGCCAGATTTGAGCGACGGCTTCCATTCAGCGGACAAAGGCTGGCGAATGAGGATTTTCCGCGCGGCGGCGGTTGTTGTGGCCGCGCTGCTGTTGAGCGGAAGTGCGTTTGCGTACTCGGTATTGACACACGAAGAGATCGTCGATCTGGCATGGCTGACGGAGATCCGGCCGCTGGTGATGACGCGGTTTCCGGGCATAACTGAAGACCAGATCAAGGAGGCTCATGCATACGCCTATGGCGGCTCCGTGATACAGGATCTAGGTTACTATCCATTCGGCGACAAGGAATTCAGCAACCTGGCGCATTATGTCCGGGCGGGAGATTTTGTTAGCGAATTGATTCTTGAAAGCCAGAATGCCGATGAGTATGCGTTTGCGCTGGGAGCGTTGTCACACTATATAGCGGATATCGACGGACACCCGGCGGTCAATGCGGCGGTGGCCATCTGTTATCCAAAGTTGCGAGCGAAATATGGCAGATCGGTGCGCTATGCGCAAGACAAGACGGCGCATTTGAAAACGGAGTTTGGCTTTGACACATTACAGGTTGCGAAAAATCGCTATGCGCCGGAACAGTATCATGACTTTATAGGATTCCTGGTTTCAGAAGATCTGCTGGAGCGGGTCTTTCCGGTTGTGTATGGGGTGGATCTGAAGGAAGTTCTGCCGCATGAGGATCTCGCGGTTGGCTCTTATCGCTTCTCGGTTGGCCAACTGATTCCAAAGCTGACCCAGGTGGCGCTGCAGACGCACAAGAAAGATCTGATGCGCGAAACGCCGGACTTTGCCAGGAATAAGTTCTTGTACCGTCTCTCGCGCTCGGATTATCAGAGAGAGTGGGGAAAGACATATACAAAGCCAGGGCTGGGCACGCGAATCCTGTCTACGCTGCTACGTTTTTTACCGAAGATTGGCCCGCTGAAAGGCTTGGGATTCAATAACCCGACCCCTCAAACCGAAGACCTTTATATCAAGAGCATCAACACTGCGACCGATGATTATCGCGGCTTGCTGGAAGAAGCACGCGCCGGCAAACTAATGCTGCCTGACCGCAATCTGGATGACGGCAGCCTGTCACAGGCGGGGGAATACTCGCTTGCGGACGCGAGCTACGCAAAGCTGCTGGTGCGGCTGGCGGCGAATAACTTCAATCAGACAACGGCTCAGCTACGAACAAATATTCTGGAATTCTATGGCGGTTCGCCACTGCCGGTTGACGCTAGCGAAGATCCCGCACAGCGCCAAGCGCTGCAAGACGACCTGAGCGAACTGAAGTCGGCAACACCTGTGGCGGCGGCCGCGGAAAAGTCCTTGATCCGGAAATGATTGCCGTCGGCAGCACGCAACGCGACTGAGATGAAAGCTGGTTTACGGCTTTGCGCCCGTTGGAATAAGCAGCGTGATGGCTTGCGGCACAATCTCAATGCGGACGGGCAGATCGCCGAGCAGTTCGCCATCGGCTTCCGCGAAGACGCGGGCCAGCGTGCCACTACATGGACGGCATTCGACCGAGACGGCGTCAAGCAATTCGATGTCGTCTGTGAATGCATGACGGCCGATGACGGCGGCCATCATGAAGCAGAAGTAGCGGAAACGGCTGCGCGTTTTGAAGGCGACAAGGCGTAGATTGTCGCGGTGCAGCGATGCGCCGGGAACAAAATGGTTGAGCGCGCCGCCGAAGTCGCGAATGCGCACTGCGAGGAGTTGCGAGAGTGCTTCGACGCGCGGCTCCGCGTGGCCTGATTCCGCAAAGGCCGCTTCAAAGAGCGGGAAGGAATGCGTGGCCCACAGGCGAAAGGCCTCGATTACATAGAGAATATATCCGAGCCGCCGCTTGAGTCCCGGGTCCAGACGAGAGAGAAAAAGCGCGTCCGCACCGACGCCGGCAGCGACGGTAAAGTAGCGCGAGCGAGTGACGCGGGAAGCGTCCACATACGAAATGCGACCCACGGAAAAGCGCGTGGGCTCCGCGTTCAGCAGCTTGCGAACGGCCTTTGCGGGGTTGGCGCCAAGCCCCAGATTCGCTGCCAGGGCGTTGGCGGTTCCCAGCGGCACCACGCCCAAAACGGTCTCTGTGCCGACCAGGCTTTGCAAGACTTCATGCACGGTGCCATCGCCGCCACAGGCGAGAATCGTATCGCAGCCGCGGCGGACGGCATCGGCTGCCTGCGCGCCCGCGCTACCCGGCGCGAGAGTTTCGATGGCTTCAACTTCGATCTTGGCAGCGTGAAGAACGGCGATAACGCGATCGATGGCCGAGCGGCGCCTGGCGGAGTGCTGGCCCGATGCCGGATTGTAAATAAGCGCAACGCGGCGCATCGCGAGTTCCTCCTGGAAGTCCGCGCCCGGAGCGAAAATGCAAGCGGGAGCCTGTTCTTATCTTCGCATCTTGCGGCGGTTCGGACGAAAGACGAGAGAAAATTCACATTAGATCAGCATTACTTTAATGGCAATGCAGTGATTTCGCCGCCGTGCTGGCGCAGATTATTCTCACCGCGCGGCAGTTTCAGAGGCGATAGGCTGCCGAGATCGCGTTCATAGATTTCACCATAGTTTCCCGTTGCTTCAATCACACGCACGACCCAATCGTCTTCCAGGCCGAGCGCGGGGCCTATCTGGCGCGATGCGCCGAGCAGAAAGCGCAACACGGGATCGTTAGCCGAGTGCGCTTGCAACGTCTGCGCGTTGGATTGATTCACGCCGTTTTCTTCGGCCTGCACAAGTGCTTCCATCACCCAGGTGACAAGCAATGCCCATTGCGGATCGTCGTCGCACACCGCTGTTGCCAACGGGTCTTTTGAAATGCGATCGGACAAAAGGCGCGAGAGCTTTCCGTGCGCTGCCAGAGCCGCGCGGGTCTGGGCCAAACGCGTCGCGTCGCCGGCGAGGGCCGCGCAGTTGCCGGTAGCGAAGGCCGCTTCCATCTCGCCTTCTTCCTGGAAGGGAAAGGGAACAAAGTTGAGATGCTCGCGCGCAAACCAGGCACGGACACTTTCTTCCGTATTGGTTTCGGCGAGGAAACAGATTTTCTTTCCGGTCAATTGGCGGGCGTTTGCGATGGCGTTTTTTCCGAAGACGAGAAAGCCAACGCCATCCCAAAGAAGCGGGCGCGTGAATTGCAAATGCATTTCTACGGTATGCGTGAAATCATCCGAGAGCGTGGCTGCCAGATCCACTTCATTTGCGCTGAGCCCTTGCATTGCGGTGCGGTCGTCGGGATAATGCGTGACGCGGATCTGCGCGTTCTTGCCGAGTACTGCAACCGCGACGGCACGGCAGAGATCGAAGTCGAATGCCTCGCGGCTACCATGATCGTCGGAGGTGGAATACTCGGCTTGGGCTTGATCGATGCCGCAGCGGAGCACGCCGGCGGCGCGTACGCTGGATAGGGTTCCGGTGTTGGCAGCGCGCGCAACATTGCCGGCGAGAAGCAGCGCCAATGCCAGCGCCGAGTGGATTGCATAGGCGCGCATTACGGCGTCCATCCGCCTGCTGCGGGAATTCCCGGCGTGGTATCGGGGCGCGGATTGAAGTCCGCGGGCAGAGGATTTGGCAGCTTCCAATCGGTCGGCGTGATCTGGAGTTGCTTGCAGCCCGCACCGGCCTCATGAGGAAAGCTGTTGATCTCAGCTTGCGGAATTGTAGCGTAAGCGGCGGTGAGCGGCGCGCGCTTGCCTTCAAGGCGCAGCGTGTCGAAGGCCGAGGTCATGTCGCCCACGCCCGGCACAATATCGTCGGCGGGGCCTAGATTGGGCTGGCCGAATTTCACGGCGCCAACCTGCCGCGCGCGCATCTCATCGGGCAGGTCGGCTAGTGGAATCAGATTGAAGAGTTCGTCTACAAACTTGATGATCGAGCTATGCTCTGAAGGCACGTGCGAGATGCCATGCGCAACCGCATAAGGAGAAATCACAATCGCTGGAATTCGCGGTCCCTGCTCCAGCGGCAGACCCGCCGCATCATGCGATCGAATGCGCGGCCGCGCATGGTCGTAGAGACCGTCGGACTCATCGTACGTGATAATGATGACGCTGTGGCTCCAATAGGGACTTGCCGCGATGGCGTCGATCTCCTCGGCAAGCAGGGCCTCGCTGATCTGCGTGTCGGAGTAGCCGGGATGATCGTCGCTGCCATTGAAGACCGTGGCCAGCTTGGGGTTTGAATCCTGCGGCCCCCAACCATCAATGTTGCCGTAGCCCCCGCGAATGTAAAAGACGCCCGAAACCGGCAGCCGCCGCGCCGCGATGTCACTGAAGAATTCAGTGAGCCCATGCAGATGTGTCGTTGCCAGCGGATTGTTTGCGATGTAGCCAAAATACTGCGGCGCGTTGTGATGCGCCACGTATCCCAGATGCGATGCCTTGCCTTGCTGGTCGTTCTTCTCGTGCTCATAGCCTTGCTGATACCAGCCCCAATTGACAGCGCTGACGCCGTGACCCGCGATCTTTTCAATGTCTTCGCGGACATCGGGCAAATCGAAAGATGGATCGAAATCGGCTGCGGTAGTCTTTGCGATTTCGCTGCCCATAAAAGAGAGCGGAAGAGTGGCGAATGTCAGGTTCTTTGAAACGCCGCCGAAGGGTTTATTGGCCTGCGGTTGTTTGAGCCGGTCTGGAGTGTCGAGCGGCGAGCCCCAGAATGGCGCGGGGTCGGCGATCATCGGCACAATTGCGTCCTTGCCCTGACCGCCTGTCGAGGCTTGCCCTGGATGCAACATCCACTGCGTCTCTCCGCCCTGACCGCTGATCATCGCAATCGCATTCGGCGTGGATGGGCCGATGATGGTGTCCATGAAGTGATCGAAGAGCGTGAAGCGGTCCGCATAGCGCCAGAGAAAAGGCGCCGTGTCGCAATCCACGTGAGCCATCACGAGCTCGCCGAATTGCTTGCGCTCCAGCGTCGGCGCCATCGAAGGCTTACCATCTTTCAGCGTCACGCCTTCTTCCGTCAAAGCGTATTGTGAGTTGCGCGCCACGCCATTAACATCGAGATCGATCTTGCGTGCGATAGCCACGTGCGAGTGATTCACCGAGGCGATGTCGGCCGGATAGAGCGGGACTGTCTTGCCTTTGGCGTCGACAATTGAGGCTGGAATTCTGAAGGCGGAAATCTTGCTCACTGTTCCATCGGTATTGACGATGGGCTGCGTGAAGCCCGCTACATTTTCCGGAGCGTAAGCCCCGGCTGGCCCCGCATAGAGTCCATCGGCGCCGGGATAACCGGCGAAGTAAAAATCGAAGGAGCGATTTTCCTGAAAGAGTACGAAGACGTACTTGATGCGTTCGCGGATCAGACGAAGCTTCTCTTGCCGCGAGATCGCGGGCTCCATTGCAGGCTCGATTGCAACAGCGCTCACAGCCGCGCTCGTAGGGGGCGCAAGAGTTACATCCGGCAATGTGGACTTCTTTTGCGCCGCGCAGACGCCCACTGCGCAGAGAGCGATGAGCGCGGCAATACTTCGCGTGCAGTGGATGGTATGCATGTCCATAAGTTATCGGTTCTATGCATTGATGGCAAGATGCATCGACGGCATTTGCAGTCAACGATTTCACAAAGAATCAACTATGCGAAACGGATTTCTTGGGGCACACAATGGGGGCATTGCTAATCCGGCGGCGCGCCGCCCCATGATGTGTAGCGCACCACCTGCGCCTTGGCCGCAAGCGCGGAAAGTTGCGCGTTGGTAAAGCGGCGCAGATACGGCACGGCCCAGCCGATGTCGGAGCCGCCGTAGGGAAGCGTGACGAGCTGCGCCACTCCGGTGCGCTTCTGTAGCAAGGTTGGATCTTCAAGACCAGCAACACAAAAATTCACAAGGCGGTGAATCGCACCCTTGTTTGCGCCATACATATCAATGCCGTTGGAGACGCCGAGTTCGGCCAGGATGATGAGCGGGCCTAAAGCGTAGAGATGATAGTGGAGGGCCATTTGCGCGCGATTCATCTCCGCTTTGAGTGAGCCATCGGGCAGAATTGCATCCATGCCCATGCGGTAAGCGTTAAGTCCCCACTTGAAGTCCGCTTGATCGTTATCGGCAATGCCCGCGGCGGCCACGGCCAGTCCAGCCCAGTAGATGTGGTTGTTTTCGCCTTGGCTGGCCAGCCTTATAACCTCGGCATCGAAATATTCGCGGACCTCGGCTGCGAGATGCTTGAACCATCGTTGAATATCGGCATTTTGCGCAGGCGTTCCCTGGCCGCTGGAGCGCACTTTGAGGTAAGAAATAGCCACGGCGCTGAGCAGCCAATTCTGTACGTAGACGCCTTGGAAGCTGGGCATGTGGCCTGCCCATGCGTCAGCTTTGGCGGCTGTATCCAGCAGCGAGTAGACGCAGAGTGCGGCGGCGCGGTTGCCTTTGTATAAATATGCATCTGCGGCAATGGTTGCGAATTGGCTGAGATGCGTGGAGGGTTCGGAGGCCTTTTGGAAGGCGATGAATTTGGCTGGGTCGGCAATCGACGCATGGCTGTCAATGTAGTAAGAACTGGCCTCGACTGTTCTGGCGAAAGGCGGCGGCGCGGGGCAGTCATAGGCATCGCCGCTAAGAACAATGGCGCGATTATCCCACGGCGAATGTAACTGCTCGGCCATCGCGCCGGTAGCCGCGAAGGCAAGCAGGAGAAGAAAAGAGAGCGAGCGGAAAAAGTATCGCATCGTCCGGCCTCACGGCATTATTCTATCGAATGTCATCTCAAAGGTGATTGATGAGCGAGGCGATGCATGCTGCGCCGAAGCCGTTGTCGATGTTGACGACTGAGACGTTGGGCGAGCAGGTGTTCAACATGCCCAGCAGCGCCGCCACGCCGCCAAAGGACGCGCCATAGCCCACGCTGGTGGGCACGGCAAGCACGGGCGCATTGACCAGTCCGCCGACGACGGTGGGCAGCGCGCCTTCCATGCCGGCGCAAACGATGAGCACGCGCGCCGATTGCAGAGAAGTTTTTTGCGCAAGCAAGCGATGAATTCCTGCGACGCCGACGTCGGCAATCAACTCGACGGTGTTGCCCATCAACTGTGCAGTCACGACTGCCTCTTGAGCCACGGGTAAGTCGCTGGTGCCGGCGCAGACAACGCCGATGGTTCCTTTTCCAAGAACGGTGAGCGGCGACTGCGTGAGCGTAATGGCGCGGGCGGTCTCATGGTACTCAGCGCGAGGCTCAATGTTGCGGACCGCGCGAAACATGTCGGCTGTAGCGCGCGTGGCCAGTACATTGCCGCCAGCCTTTGCCATGCGGGAAAAAATCATTGCGACTTGCGCCTCGGTTTTTCCGGCGGCAAAAATCACTTCAGGCATGCCGGTGCGCAGCGCGCGGTGGTGATCGAGCTTGGCAAAACCCAGTTCTTCAAAAGGCAGATCTTTTAGGCGGTCAAGAGCTTCACTGACATCAGTGCGGCCCTCGCGCACTCCGTTGAGCAAGGCTTCAATTCGCACACGATCCATTAAATGCTCTCCTTTTGAGCGGCAAACGCAAGCATTGCTTCTTCCATCACTCGCTTGAGGGGGAGCGAGTTTTCATCAGCAATCTTGCGGCAGTCTTCGTATTCCGGCGAGGCGTTGGCTATGTCGCCATTTGGCAGGCGGGCGATTTTGATGCGAATTTTTCCGGAGCTTGTCTCCACTACAAAAAACTCGCGCGCCAGAGCCGCCTTATTCTCTAGACGCCAGCGGAGGCCAATTGTCGTGGTCTCACGGAAGATTAATTCTTGCAATGTGGGAACAAGATCTGGGCGGCATAGCACGGTGATCTGCACGCCGGCGCGGCCTTTTTTCATTTGCACCGAGACGCGATAGACATCCCACGCGCCGGCCTCGAGCAGCTTCTCGCTGACGTAGGCAAGTACCTGCGGATTGGAGTCGTCGATCACCGTTTCAATGACAGCGATCGATTCGTTTTGCGCGTCGGAAGCTGCTTCCCCGACGAGCAGGCGCAGCAGATTGGGCTGGCCGGGCGTCTCGCGCCCACCCGCGCCGTAGCCGGTTTGCGCAACACGCATCGCCGGTAGCGAAGCGTAGCACACATCCAGCATTCGTAATACAGCCGCGCCGGTCGGGGTTACGCGCTCCATGGCGGGACCGGCGGCGTAGACCGGCGCATCGCCAAGCAGAGCCAGCGTCGCCGGAGCGGGAACAGGCAGAGTGCCGTGCTGGCAGACGACTGTACCGCTGCCAACATTGAGCGGCGAAGCGAGCCAGCGATCCACATTGAGAGCCTCCGCGCCCGCCGCGGCGCAGACAATATCGACGATGGTGTCTACCGCGCCCACTTCGTGGAAATGCACCTCTTCGACAGATACAGAATGGATGGCTGCTTCAGCTTCGCCAAGCAGTTGGAAGGCGCGCGTGGAGCGCAGCTTCACTGAGTCGGACAGCGGAGCGGAGCGGATGATTGCGAGAATGGCGGACAAAGATCGATGCGGGGCATGGGTCTGAGTATGCTCATGCTCATGCCAATGTTCATCCGCTGCGTGCGCGTGCTCTTGATGCGTGCGCGAGTGATGGTTCGTCGCATTCACGGTCGAAGAATCGGAAGCAGGGGAACTCGGCGCAGGGCCAGGCTCATCGTGCGGCGTATCGGAAGTGATCACATCGACTTTGGTTGCGGCCAGCCCGCCGCGGCTTACCTTGCGAATCTCAAGGCGCGCGCCCACGCCCAGGGCGGAGGCCGTCTCTTCAAGGCGGGCAAACGGAACGCCAGCATCCACCAAAGCGCCCAGCACCATATCGCCACTGATTCCGGAAAAACAATCCAGGTAAGCAATTCGCATCTCAGTGTGATTTTAAACTGTTGGCTATTCGGCGCGCTTGGAGAGCACTTCAACCGGCAGAATTACATTCGCCAGAATTTCGTTCATTGCGCCAGAGCGAAAGCCCTGGCAATCGAGCGTCACATACTGAAACCCAACCTGCTTTAGAGCAGCGGTGATGGCATCAAGCATCTCGAAGTTGAGGGCGAGCGGCATCTCGGCGCGAGCAATCTCAACGCGGGCCAAATCGCCGTGATGGCGCACCCGCAGCTCGCGGAATCCCAACTGGCGAAGGCTCTCTTCGCCTTGTTCCACCTGCGCAAGCACCTCGCGAGTTACGCTGCGGCCGTACTCGACGCGGGAAGAAAGACATGGCGCGGCGGGGCGATCCCAAAGCGGATAACCGGCGGCCTTGGCGAGCGCGCGAATTTCAAGCTTGGTCAGTCCGGCATCGGCCAGCGGCGCTAGTACGGCGTGCTGCTGGGCGGCGCGCTGACCGGGGCGATAGTCTCTTGTGTCGTCGGCATTCATGCCGTAAGCAATGCGGTCGAAGCCAAGCTTTGGGCCGAGCGCATACATGGCTTCAAAGAGCGTGTCCTTGCAATGAAAGCAGCGATTGGCGTCGTTGCGCCGATACTCTGGGCGCTCAAGTTCTTCCGTGGCAATTACGCGCAGAGGCATTTTCTGGGCGCGCGCAAAGGCGCAGGCTGCTTCAAAGTCGCGCCGGGCCAGACTGGGAGAATCGGCTATCACGGCTAACATGCGATCCCCGAGAACGCGATGCGCGGTGGCGGCAAGAAAGGCCGAATCGACGCCGCCCGAGTAAGCTACCATCAAGCTGCCCAACTGCTTGAGATGAGCCTGCATTGCTTGCAGCTTGCGTCTGGCATCCGTGTCGCCAATCAACTCTCCGGCCCGCGCATGAATTATCTGTGAATTTACCGCCATAAGGTCCATTATAATTGAGAATAGATATCAGAATTAGGAATGCGCCAGTACCTGTGGCGATTCTGAACTGTCACCCCCCCTTGAGTCCTAATTCTGAGTTTTCAACATTTAGTAATCGTCAGCCATGAACTCGCTCGAAGTTGTCGTCGCCGGCCCTCGGATGAGGTACGGTAAGCCGACGATTCTGCTGTTTCTGAAAACACCCCGACCCACCAATGGAGGTTCCAATGCACAGCGCGCAGAAGGAATTTGTAGAGATTTCAAAGTCCCTGTTTCCAGAGATGTTTGTGGGCAAGAAAGTTCTGGAGATAGGCAGTTTGGATATCAACGGCACGATCCGGACCCTATTTTCAGACTGCGAATATATAGGTCTGGACATAGGCCCTGGCAAGGGCGTGGATGTGATTTGCGAAGGGCAAAAGTACGATGCTCCGGACGAGAGCTTCGATGTGGTAATCAGTTGCGAAGCGATGGAGCACAATCCTTTCTGGGCAGAGACGCTGACCAATATGATTCGCGTGCTCAAGCCGGGCGGGCTCATGGTCATGTCTTGCGCAACGGTTGGACGCGCGGAACATGGCACAACACGAGTGACGCCGTGGACCTCGCCGCACACGGTGGATAAGGGATGGAATTATTATAAGAACCTTACGAAATGGCACATAAGTGGAAAGGTGGACTTATCTTCATTTTCGGCCAAGGGATTTGTTCACCATTGGCAGACATTCGATCTATATTTCTTGGGCCGGAAGGCAGGCCCAGGCGACAATGGCGTTGCGAAAATTGCCAAGTTCAAGGCCATTTATCGATCACGGTTTTTCCCTGTCTTATTTCACCAGCTTGGCCGCGTGCTGCGCAGCCCATCCTTCATGCTGCACATGATGGAGAGGAAGAGATGGCAGTAGGCGTTTGCGTTGTCAGCGCTAAATCAACTTGGGACGAACTATGTGAATAATGAAAGAACTAATAGGAAATGTAGCGCGTCAAGTATGCCGGGGCATCGCTGATAGCCGAACTATTGGCGGCGATAGATATCGTAAGCGCGCAGTTGGCGATAGGGCTGAAAGACTTGACGGAGAACACTCATTGTGGCTTCGCGCTGCGGAGTCACGTCTTCTTTGATTTGTAAATCACGTTTGATAATAAGCCAGCGAATCCCGCGCCTCTGCGCCTCATCGACAAGTTGTGCGGGCGAATAAGGGTCTGTGGATCTGTCAAAAAGCAGCACTGGAAATCGCGGAGCGCGGCCAGTGGCAAAGTAGAACGGATCTTCGCCGGGGATAAGAATCAGACCGTCGTCAAAGGGGATTTCTTTGGCGGAGAAACGCAGCAGTTCATCAAAATCAGGCAGGTAAGGGCCGGCTACGGATAGCCCTTCGAGCGCGGGAAATGTGGAATGTAATACGGGTCCATCGGGCAGTTGCGCGTAACTGAGGCGTTCCTCGCTGGCGGTGTAAAGGCCGCCGCGGATAAGTAGCGTTGTAGCGATAACCGTGGCCACAGCCTGCGCAAGAAAGTGGTTCCGAACGGCGGGGGCGGCGATTGCCCTGGGCTGCTCGATGCCGGCAAGAAAGGCGATCATTTCGGCAATCAGAATTGCGAGCAACGGCCAGATGGCATAGGTTGATCCCCACAATTGCTGCGAGAGAAAGGTACCGTGAATCGCGGCTAGCAGAAGCACCGGAATCACGGCGCGCAGGCTGGGCTTGCGGAAGAGATTCCACAGAGCGAGCGCGGCGCCGAGGATGAGGAGCAGCGGCCAGAGCGCGAGAAAACTGTCGGCGCGGTCGTCCGCATCCGAAGAGAGAAATAGACCGGCCAGCGTCCACAGAAACGGCGCGGCAAGCAGAGCCAGCGTGGCAAGGCGCGTCCAGATATTTCGGGCAATAATGCTGCGCAAAAGCAGGAGGGCTGCGGCGATCGACGGCAATTCCCAGAGCAGCGCCGGCTCAGCGTAAATAGAAAGCATATCGTGGAAGCCGGGCAGGCGTTGCTCGGCTGCGAAGCGGATAGTCCAGTGAATGTAGTTGTCAACCCCGGCGGTGAAGTGCAGCAGCAGAGCCGCTAAAGCGGGCAATGCGGCTGCACCGGCCAGCAACGCGCACAGGGCCGCGCGGCCGGGTGTGGGATGCGATGCGGGAGTGCGGCGAAATGACTGTACAACCAAAAGAAAAAGAATAAGAACGAATGCGGTCAAAAGAAATGGCAGGCCGATGTTCTGCTTGACGAAGAGGGGTAGCGCGAGGGCGGCGCCGGCGATTAAGGGCCG
>JBEKDN010000118.1:0-20569 GCA_050014335.1 Occallatibacter sp.
CGCGATCGGTCACCGTGTCAGCCATCCCGAGGGCGCGGCTGCTTTCCAGTACGACGGACAGACGCTGGCGACTTATACCTACCAGTTTGCAACGGACAAGACGGGAGCTACGATCCGCGACGCGAGCGGCGTGCCCCAGCCTTTGCTGGATGCAACCGGCAAGCAGGTTCCGTTTACGATCAGCTATGCGGAGAAGGATGCGACAGGCAACTTCCTGGCGCACCCGGATGCCGCCTCGGTAGTATCGCCGCACAAATTCAGCTATCTGTTTATCCAGGCCACGGTCGCTATTTTGATCCTGGTCGGATTTGAATCGGTGACCTCGATGGGAGGCGAGGCTAAAAATCCAACCAAACATATACCGATTGCAGTTATCGCTTCGCTGTTGATTCAGGGATTGGTTTGCTATCTGATCGAGTATTTTGCGGCCAACTACTTCCTTAACTCGGGGTATTCGATGCAAAGCGCATCGAGTTCAGCGGCACCGATCGGCGACATGATGATTATTGTTGGCGACTGGCTGCTGGGTCAGGGTCATGGAAAGTACTTCATGCTGGCCGAGGCTTTCACGGTTTTCCTGGCTCTGATCGGCACGACGCTCTCTTGCATGAATACCGGCGCTCGCGTGACTTACGCAATGGGCAAGGACGACGAGGCTCCCGAGCACTTCGGCATCCTTCATGCCGGGTCACTCTCACCGCGGAAAGCCATCTGGACACTGGTCGCCATCAGCGCGGTAATCGGCGTGATCGCTGTCAGCCTGGTGTTTGGCGACGCCGGCGCACCGACGGATGCGGCGATCAAGGCTCTGCCGCAGGGATTGTTCTCAAGTTGGGGATACCTTAGCCACGATCAGTTAGCCGCGCTGCCTAACTCGCTGCTGACGATTACGCTGACCTCGAACTTTGGCACATTCATTCTTTATGCACTGAGTTGCCTGCTGTGCATCATTGCCTTCCACAACCGTCCCGACTACAGTTTTATCAAGCACACGCTGGTTCCTGGCTTCGGTCTGCTAGCAAACCTGGTCTGCATGGCGTTTTACTTGATCAGCCCGGTCTTCGGTCTTGGCACGTTCAAAGAACCGCTACTGGCAATTGGTATTGCAGCCGTCTGGGGCATTTACGGAGCGATCTACTTCCTGCGGTCCTCCAAGTCCAAGGGCAAGGATATCTTGCTTACGTCAAAAAGCTAACTTAGCACAACAGAAACACAACGCTGGGTGGCGTCTCCGCTTTGCAAGTTGAGGCAGGGACGGCCACCCGGTGGTGGTTTGCAGCAGGCAAGGATAGCGTACCAGGGCTGCAAGGAGGGGGTTCAAGATGAACGGAATTCGCTTCCCGCGCGGCTCTTATGCTGACCCTGCCCCGGTTTTACATAGTTCTCAATCGGGTATATTTTTACAAACATCGAAGACATATCTTCAGGCGGCACCACTCATGCTCGACATTCAGTTCGGCCAGGCAAGCGATTTTGGAAAAGTCCGCACGAATAATGAAGACGCGATGGGTTCTTTTGTGCCTGGGTCGCGGCGCGAGGCGCGCAGCCACGGTTATCTTTTTGCGGTCTGCGACGGCGTGGGCGGGATGGATTTTGGCGAGGTTGCCTCGGCAACGGCGGTAAAAACGCTGACAGAAGAATTCCCTAAAGCGCAGGCTGGGACGATGCTGACGACGCTATTGCCGCGACTGATTGAGCAAGCGAACTCAGCCGTTCACGATTGCGGCCTGAAGCCGGAGTACCAAGGCCGGAAGATGGCTACGACGCTGGTGTGCTGCGCGCTGCGCTACAACCAGGCCGTGGTCTCTCATGTGGGAGACTCGCGCTGCTATTTGATCCGCAACGGAGTAGCGAAGCAGATCACGCAGGATCACACATGGGTGAATGAGCAGCGCAAGATGGGACTGATCACGACGAGCGAGATGGCCACTTCGGAGTCGCGACATGTGATTTTGCGCTCGCTTGGTCCGGGGATGTTTGTCTCGCCGGATACGATTTCTCTGACGGTGCAGGCGGGCGATGTACTGGTTCTGTGCACGGACGGGCTGCATGACGAGATGCCCGAAGCGGAGATGGCGAGGATTGTTTCTCAGGATAAGAAGATCAACGAGATTGCCCGCGAACTTGTGGCGCGCGCCGTGGAGATAGACGGCAACGACAATACGACGGCGCAGGTGATCCGGGTTCGGTCGGTGGAGCAGGTGGGGATGTATCGCGGGCGACCTTACCGGATGCCGGCATAGGGCAGGGAGCGGGGACTAGGGAATAGAGGCCGGGTTCCGATAGAATCAATCAACGCCTTGGAGTGTGCCGCAGGATGGGATTTTACGATGCCTTGGAAGTTGGCTCGCAGGTCGATTCATATCGCATAGAAGAGCAGATAGCCCGCAGCGGCATGGCGACGATTTATCGAGCGACGGACGTGAGGGATGGGCGCCAAGTGGCGTTGAAGATACCTCATCCGGATATGGAAGCCGATCCGATTCTTTTTGATCGCTTCAAGCGCGAGGCGGGGATTGGCGAGAAGCTGGACCATCCGAAGGTCATGCACGTCTTTGGAGGCGAGAAGCGCGCGCGCGTATATATGGTGATGGAGTGGTGCCATGGAAGGCTGCTGCGCGAGATTCTGGACGAGGGGCCGCTGGAGCATGAGCGCGCGATACGCGTTGCGATAGAGGTGCTGGAGGGACTGGAATATATCCATGCCAACGGCGTGGTGCATCGCGATCTTAAACCGGAAAATATCATGGTGGACGATCAGGACAAAATCAAGCTGATCGATTTTGGGATCGCTGGCGACTCAGCGGCGCGGCGGCTGACGTATGCGAACTTCACTGCGGCGATAGGGACGCCGAATTATATTTCTCCTGAGCAGGTGAAGGGCAAACGCGGGGATGGGCGAAGCGATATCTTCTCGATGGGCGTGATTTTATACGAGATGCTGAGCGGCAAGTTGCCGTTTACGGGGCCGAATCCGATGGCCGCGATGAACGAGCGGCTGCTGAATTATCCGATGCCGCCGATGGTTGCCGATCCTACGATTACGCCGCAACTGCAGGAAGTGCTCTACCGCGCGCTGGAGCGGGATGCGAAGAATCGCTACGCGACGGCGAGTGAGTTTGCACGGGATCTGGCGCACCTGGACCAGGTGGGCGTGGAAGATAGAGCGGAGCTGCGGGACTGGCAGAAGCGCAAGAGCCAAGGTTGGCGAAAGATTTTCTACTATTCGGGACTGGCATTGATTCCGGTGGCGATTTTGCTTTTGATGTTCTTGATGGCGCATCATGGGGCGGGGCGTTGAGAGACTGATTTATGCAGTGATTTCATTGTTCAATTTTGAAGCGGCGGAAGTCGTGCTTTGATACAGAGCTGTTCTATTTTGAGATTTGCCAAAGGATAGAAGGGCGAGCAGATCTCGCCTGAAATTAATTGATAAAGATTCCGCGGAACAATCGCGTATTTTTCGATTCCGTTCGCTGCGTTCCGGCCGCTTAGGTTGAGAGATTTGTGCTGTTCATCAGTGGCCGGGAAGGGGGGAGGGAGTCTCTTCGGACGGATCGTTGTCAGTGATTTTGTGCCACAGGTTGTCTTGGCGGGGAGCTTCCGAGGTGGAGAGATCCACGCTGGAGCGGGGGAGAATGACGAGGTCGACGCGGCGGTTTTCAGCGCGTCCCTCGACGGTGTCATTGGTGGCGATGGGATGGAATTCGGCATAGCCGGCGGCGGCGAGGCGTCCCGGCTCCACGGTTCTCATGTTGAGGAAAAGGCGCGCAATCCGCGTGGCGCGCGCGGAGGAAAGCTCCCAGTTGGAATCGAACTCCGTGGTATGGATGGGGATGTTGTCGGTGTGACCTTCGATGCGGAGGTCGTAGGGAGTTGAGCCGAGCGATTCAGCGATCTGGTGCAAGGTAGGGATGGTTTCAGGTTTTGGAGTTGCCGATCCAGAGTCGAAGAAGCCGGCCTCCCGCAAGCTGATGACCAAGCCATCGCGTCCCATGCGGATGGAGATGCTGTGGGAGGCGATTTGTCCGGCGAACTTCTCTTCGAGATCGCCGCGAATGTGGTTGAGGTCGTTTTTGACGCGGTCTGCCGAGACGAGATTCTCTCCCATGACGATGTTTCCGGGAAAGAGCGCGGGACCGAAGCCGGCGGCGCTGCTGGCTCCACCGGAGGGGCGGCGGGAGTGATCGGAAAAGATTCCCAGCGAATGGAAGGCAGTGTCAATGGCGGCCGAAACTTGCGCCTGCTTCTTCTGATCGGCCTTGGCAAAGGCGTATAGGACGACGAAGAAGGCAAAGAGCAGGGTAATGAAATCGGCATAAGATACCAGCCAGCGATCGCGGCTGATATTTCCTTTGCGCCGTTCGCGCGTCATGCCTTGTGCTCCTTGACAATCAAGGGAGTGTCATGGAGGAAGCCGGCGAGCTTGACTTCCAACATGCGTGGATTCATGCCCTCGAGGATGGAGATGACGCCTTCAAGCATCATCTCGCGGCGTTGATGACTATCGTGCATGCGGATGCGCATTTTGCCGGCAAAAGGCAGGAAGAAGAGATTGGCCGCGCCGACGCCGTAGATGGTGGCGACGAAGGCTACGGCGATGCCGCGGCCGACTTCCTCGATGTTGTCCAGGTGCTGCATGACCTGTATGAGTCCGAGGACCGCGCCGAGGATGCCGACGGTGGGCGAGAAGCCGCCAGCGGATTCAAAGACGGCGGGCAGGCGCTCATCGTTCTCGGCGGTGCAATCAAGACTGACGCGCATGATCTTGCGCAACTCGTTGGGATCGGTGCCGTCGACGGCGAGCATGAGGGCCTGGCGAAGAAATGGGTCGTGGATGGATTCGAGGTCGCTGTCGAGCGAGACGACGCCATTGCGGCGAGCCTTGTTGGCGAAGTCGACGAGCTGTTGCAGAAGCTCCTGGTTATGCTTCTGAGGCGCGGAAAAGATGTGGGCGAGGCTGCGGAATGCGGCGATGACAGTGGGGAGGGGGAACTGGAGAAGGACCGCGCCCATGGTGCCGCCAAAGACGATCAATGCCGCAGTGGGCTGGACGATCTGGCTAAGGCTTCCTCCTTCAAGGAGCAATCCGGCCATGATGCCCACGATGGCTAACAAGACTCCGCCGACGCTGCCTTTATCCATAAGAAACTCCTCGAAGAATCGATTTGGATGACGGGGACTCGTTGTTCATCGGCCCTCTGGAGGATAGTTTTTGGGTGGCGCGAGGGGTGAGTTGGTCTGACCGGAAAGATCGAGGCTGGAGAGCGAGACGGCGCGCTGGAGATCGCCGTGCGAAGGCAGGCGCTTGGCGACGGCTGTGAGCAAGCGGGCGCGGTATGCAATGACGCGTTCGACGACTTCGCCGCAGTCTTCGCGCACGATAAGTTTTTCACCGTTGATCAAGGTCAGCATGGTATCTGGAGATGCTTCAGCGGTCTTGATAAGGTCGCTGTTGAGAACGATCGGTGTTCCGTTGAGCCGGGTAAGTTCGATCATCGTCCCAAACTCCTTTGCGGAAGTTATCGGCGAAGGATGAGAAAGGTTCAAAGATTAAAACCGGGGAGGGGCTTATTGTCCGCTACAGGACACAAAGCGAGGCATGGTAAAGTCCCCCACCATCGCGCCGAAGAAGGGGCCAGATGCGACGGTAACTTAAGCCGGAGGCAGCCACCCAGGGTTAGTAAAAAAAATGGGGGCACATCTGGAGCAGGTCCGTAAATCCACGCATCCCACAAGGAGTACCCCATGTCCCTGGGTGTATTAAACAATCTGAATGCGCTTTATGCGGAAAATAACCTTAACAACACAAGCAACAGCCTGAGCACCGTACTGCAACAGTTGTCCTCCGGATCGAAGATCAATTCCGGCGCCGACGATGCAGCCGGTCTATCCCTGGTTGATGGCCTCCAGGCCAACCAGCAGGCACTTACCCAGTCGAAGACCAATGCAACAGAGGGCGTAGGCCTGTTGCAGGTTGCCGACGGCGCACTCTCGCAAGTGACAAGCCTGCTTAACCGGGCCGTAACGCTGGCTACCGAAGCCTCGAACGGCACCCTCAACAGCTCGCAGGATACGGCTGCGAACCAGGAATATCAGTCGATCCTTTCGGAAATCTCGAATATCGGCTCGACAACCACTTACAATGACACGGCAGTATTCGGCCAGACTTCCACCAACATCTACACGGGCGACTCCTCGACGGCCGGCGCGGCTATCGACGATTTGAATATCCGCTCCCTGTCTTCTTCAAACGTCGGCGACTCGCAGGGCGTGATGGCGTATAGCAACGGTCAAAGCAGCGTCTTCCTAAATCTTTCGAGCGCGACGAAGAATGCGCAATCGACCGATACGCTGAACGTCAACGGCACTTCCACGATCAATGTGAACTATCTGGTGAAGGGCGCGAACGGCGCCATGACAGCCGCACAGACTTCGATCAGCGTGGGCGGGGCTGGCCAACCTTCAAATACAGTCAATGGCTTGATTTCCGCGATCAATAGCGCGGGTCTTGGCTTGACGGCGACATTCGGCACACAGGCGCAATCCGGCGTGGCCGGCGGCGGCACGCAGACCGGCATTCAGATCACCGGCGGGCTGATTTCAGTCGGCGTCGATCCGAGCTCCTCAGTAACCAGCGGCACGCTGAACCCCAGCGAGATTACCAACAGCCAGCTTACCGTGGGCCAGACGATCTCTGTGAATGTGGGCTCGGCAAACGCGGCCACGGTAACACTCACCCAGACCAACAACACGCTTGCGGGACTTGCCCTGGCGATCAACCAAGGCACCGGCGGCACAGGCGGCGTGACAGCGACTGTTGTCTACAACAGCGCCGGCCAAGCTACCAGCCTGCAGTTGGCCGACAGCAGCTCCAATGGCGGCGCTTTGAGTGTAACGACGACGCCAGCCAATGTGGTTCCGAATGCATTGACACCGGGTACGGCGATCACGAGCGCGAATAACCCGCAGACCGTGAGCTTTACGCCGGGCACAAACGGCGCGGTGGGCCAGCAGGGAACGGCGAGCCTGAGCATCGTCGGGACGGGCAGCAACGGCCCCAACCAGGCTCTGACGGGCAGCATTACGCTTTCCAACGGCACCAACCAAAAGACGTTTGTCATGGGCGGCGTGCAGGGAACCAGCGGCAATACGATCACACTAGGCTCCGGCACTTCGACACTGACGACCCTGGCAGCCGCAATTTCGTCGGCTTTGGGAACGACGGCCGTGGCCAGCACGACGGGCATTTCAATCACGTCCACCGCACCGGGAACCAACATCACGGAAGCGGCTGGTTCGACACTGGCAACTGCGCTTGCCGAGAACGCGAGCACTGTGCAAGGCGTGGCAGCAACCTCCGGCACGGATGGATCGACTTCCCTGGCCATGACAGGCGACTCGACCGGCTTCAATAACGCCGGCACCGATGCGCTGACTGTTGGCACCACATTGGCTCTGACAAATGGCAGCGGCTCGACCTATACCTTCACCATGGGCTCAGCGCCGGTCGGCGCGGGAACGACGACTGAAACCACGGGCGCTTTGACGACCCAGGGTTTGTTGACGGCAATCAATAGCACAACGGCAACCTCTGGGATGAGCGCTGCTATTACTGGCGGCAAGATCGTAATCAGCTCGAACCAGGTCAATACCTCGATTTCGGCAGTCAGCACATTGACCGGCGCATCGGCGACATTCACACCAACCGGCAGCGGCGTGGGCCCGGTGATTGCAAACCAGAGCGCCGTCACATTGACGACCGGCATCGGCGCTCCAGCAACCGGACAGGGATCTCTGACTGGGTCCGGCACTACGCTGACCGGCGATTTCTCGGTCACCAATAACGGCAACACGACAGACTTCATCATGAGCACAGGTGCTGGCGTGGCGCTGGGCGGCGGTACTCAAACCCTTTCCGCGGCTCAGTCCAATATGGCTGGCCTGATGGCAGCCATTAACGCAGATGCCGGTTTGGATCTGAATGCCACATTGAACCAGACGGCCGGTGGCGCAGTCAGCGGTCTAACATTGACGGCAACCAACGGCGCGGCCGCTGCCATTACCACGGGCGGCACAGGAGTGACGGCTGCCAATTCCCGGGCCTTCACGACTCCGGTCGAGGGCGGAAGCGGTGCTGGCTCTCCAGAATAACGGAGTGATAGCTCAGGGCGGAACGGTTGCCGAAGATGGCACCTTGACCGGCTCGATCAGCATTACAACCACAACGGGCGGCCACACGGTGACCGACACCTTCAACATGGGTAACAGCACCGCGAACACGCCGGGCACATCGACGGCAAACGGAACCTACAACATCGCCAGCAACAAGCTGAGCGATCTTCTGACCGCGATCAACACCGCGGGCACGGACAACCTCAACCTTACCGCGACCCAGGATGCGGGCACCGGCGGTCTCTTCCTGCAGTCGAAGTCGCTGACTGACACGAACATGGGCGCAAGCTCGAACACGCTTTCGACTTCTCTGAATTACTCAGCTTCGGCGGCGTCGGCGGTTACTTATACACCGGCGGTAGTGGTCGACAGCAATGGCGGAACCAGTTCGGCCAACGACCTGCTCACGCAGGGAACGAAGATCGTGCTGACCAATAGCGCAACCGGCGCGGCGACGACCTTCCTGATGGGCGGCGTAGGCGTGGTGGGCAACCAGGTCAACGTAGGCACGGCTGGAAACGCGGCCTCGCAGACACTGGGCGCTTTGGCTACTGCAATCTCTCAAGCCGGTCTGGATTTGAGCGCCACTGCGACTTCGGCAGGATTGACCGTCACCTCGACGGCGCCCAATGGCACTGGCACGATCACCGTCGGCACCAATACCCTGACCGACAATTACAGCACCGGCACACCCACGGTGGTTGCAGGCACGGGTCCGACTTCGGCTACGAATGCGATCGCCACGATCAATACTTCGGCGACGATGTCAACCGCGGGAACCGACGCACTGGCGGGCCAGATCATTCTGACCAATAGCAGCGACGGCACGGCGGTGACCTTCAACATGAACAACAATGCGGGCGTAGTCGGAAACGTGATCGGCCTGACTTCCGGCAACTCGACAGTCAACGGTTTGATGAGCGCAATCAACACCAACGTTGCCTTGAATATGACCGCATCTATCAACCAGTCAACCGGCGCACTGGAGATCCAGTCCAACCCGACCAACACTACGATCACGGTTGGCGGCACTGGCCTGACGGATTCCACCAAAGAGGGATTCACAGCCGGCACGCAGGCATCGCCCGCCGGGGAGTCAACTGGCTCGATCGTACTGGGCGGTACCGGCAACAACTTTACAGGCAGCGACGCGCTCACCGGCCTGATCAGCGTGACGGCCGACGGCGCGACAACGAACTACGTGATGGCGAACAATACCAATAACATTCCCTCGACCGGGACGACGGTGCACCTTTCCGCCGCCAACTCAACGGTCAGCGGCCTGGTGGCCGCGCTTTACTCCAATCAGGGGATCACGGCAACCGGTGTCGGCACGGGAACACTGGCGCTGAAGTCGGGAACGAACGACGCCAACGCCATCGGTATCTCCAACAACAACCTCTCCGACACGCTTGGCCATGCGTCGGCAACCGCTTCCCTGGGTACATTTGCCAGCGAAAGCGATGCGGTCACAGGGTCAGTGAACTACAACGTGGGGAGCACGGCTTACGCGCTTGGCTCGATCGCCGCCATGAACCCCGGCGGCACCGTGACGGCCCAGCAGTTGATCAACGAGATCAACACCGGCAGCGTCTCGAACACGCTTGCGGCCGGCAGCTACGGCGTCAACGGCGTAACAGCATCGTGGCAATCGAGCGGCAATGGCAGCTTCGGAAGCATTCAACTGACCTCGAATACCTACGGCGCCACGGGCAACATCACCAACCAGGGAACGGGCACGTCGATCAGCGATGGAGGCACAGCCGCGAATTTGAGTTATTCAGGCGGCAGCGCTTATAACGTTGGAATATCGAACGTGGCCGGCTCCGGCGTCTACGACTCGTCGATTTCGACTGAGACCGCGCCCAGCGGGTACAGCGCGGCTAACCAGAGTCTAACCGCGAACACGAGCAACGGGAGCGGAACGGCGACAATCAGCTACTCGGATGGCGCCGGCCAATCTCTGAGCGCAACCGATCTGAGCAACCAGACCGATGCTGAAGCTTCTTTGAGCGCCTTGAACAAGGCGATCACCGATGTGGCGGCGCAAGACGGTTACATTGGCGCGCAGATCAACACGCTGAATTCCGTCACGCAGGTATTGGGCACGCAGCAGGAGAATGTGGAATCGGCGCAGAACGCGGTGCAAGCAACCGACTATGCGGCGGCCACGTCGAACATGTCCAAGTACGAAATTCTGAGCCAGACCGGCATTTCAGCCCTGGCACAGGCCAACAGCATGCAGCAGGAAGTGACCAAGCTGCTGCAGTAAGCTGAAGTTCCCGGCGACGCGGTCTGGCCGCTAGGGTGAAGAGGAGCGGAACTCTCTGGTGGCAAAAGTGCCGCCGGGAAGGGAAGCAATCAACCGGGAAGGGCGTCCGCGCGGGCGCCCTTCTTTTTGGGAGGAGATTGTGTGACGAGGAGGGAGCGAGCCGGCGACATATCCAGACCATCCAGGCGGCGAGAGCGGCGGCGGGTGAAGCGATTTTGTACTAAAGCCGGACAGACTCCGCGCCGATGAAGGGAAGGTTGAGCGAGCGGGTCGGGTTGGTTGGAACTACGCGGAAGGCGGGCGGCAATTCTAAGTGAATTGCAATCTGGCCTGGTATGGGGTGGTTCTCCGGCTGCATAAGTACCTGGTGGAGTGAGCGATGGGCACAGTAGGACTTAGTTTTGGTTCACCGACCAGTGGAGCGGGCTTCGATGTAAGCACGACGGTCTCAGAGATCGTGGGCAATTTGCAGAATGTGGAGACGCCGTGGAAGACGCAGTTGACCTCTCTGGACAGCCAGGATACAGCGATTTCGAGTCTGGGAACGCTGTTTTCCAATCTCTCGAACGACGTGAGTTCCCTGACTGACTTTCAGGGGATTCTTTCGCAGAAGGAAGGTTCGAGCTCCGACACAAATGTATTGACGCTGACGGCGGCCGATAATACGGCGATTGCGGGAACGCATACGGTGACGGTGAATCATCTGGCGCAGACCTCAAGCGGATTTCTTGCGCCGGTCACGAGCACCAACGCCACGGTGACTGGATCGATTACGCTGGCCGTCGGCAATGGGGCATCGCAGACGATCACGCTTTCTTCCAACAACACGCTGGCCGGATTGGCGGCGGCGATCAACGCCTCTGGTGCCGGAGTGACGGCGAGCGTGCTGACCGACTCGAATATCTCGCGTTTAAGTCTGGTCTCAGGCACCTCGGGTGCGGGGGGACAGATTTCGATTCTCTCCAATTCGATCTCGACTTCGACCGACGCATCGCTGAGCTATACCGGCTCTTCCGGATCGGCGACGCAGGCATCGAATGGCTCACTGACAACCGTTGCGAGCGCGAGCGACGTGCTGAGCGGCACACTCTCAGTATCGGTGGGCGGCGGCACGACGGAGCAGATTGTGATTGGCGGCGTGCCTAGCGGCGGCGCGGCGGCGCACACCTTCTATACAGGCAGCGGCGTCAACACCTTGGCCGGGCTGGCCGCGGCGATCATGACCCACTCCTCGGCGCTGGGCATTACATCCAATGTTGTGACGAACAGCGACGGATCGGCGACCCTCTCGATAACATCCTCGACGCTGACAACGGCGGGGAACCTAACCGTGGCCTCGACGCTTTCCGATACCAACACCTCACTGGGCTATACGACTTCAGTGACCGGCGTCGACGCCGCGCTGACGATTGACGGCGTGGCGCTGACCAGTTCCTCGAACACCGTTGCAAATCTGATTCCGGGCGTGACCTTTCAGTTGCTGGCCCCGAGCACGACCGAGACTGGAGGAGGCCTGGAGCAGGTTCAGGTGGTGATCGCCAACGACAACACGTATGTGGAGAGCACGGTTAATCAGATGGTCTCCGATTACAACTCGCTGATCAGCGCGGTGAACACCCAGGAGGGCAACGACAGTTCCGGCAACCCGGAGCCGCTCTTTGGCTCGCCGACTTTGACGCTCTTGCAGCAGCAGTTGCTGGGCGGGCTGAACATGACCAATCCAAATGGGACGCTTACGCCGATAAGCTCCAATACGGATACTACGCTCTCAGGCTCGATGAGTTTGACCGTGGCGGGGGGGACCGCCGAGAAGTTTGTCATCGGCGCGGCGCCAGCTTCTCCAGACTCGAACACTTTTTACACGGGCAGCGGTGTCAATACACTTTCAGGGCTGGCGGATGCGATCAATGCGGCTGACCAACCGACGACATTGAATTACACGGCGACGGCGGGCGGCGGCAGTTACTCCTATGGCTTGCTGACGGGAATCATTAATAGCGGAGCCGCGATCTTTGGTTCCTTGTCGGTGCAGGTGGGCACGGGCACGGCGGAAAACATTGTAATTGGCGCGGAGCCCGCTGCCGGTCCGGCCGCCGATACGATCTATACGGGCAGTGGCGTGAGCACGCTCTCAAGTCTGGCCGGCTTCATTAACGATAACGAGTCCACGCTGGGGTACTACGGGTCGGTTGTGATCAATGGCAATGGCACCTCCAGCCTGGCGCTTGAGTCGGGAACCTCAAGTGATGGCGGGACCTTGACGGTCAACCCGAGCCTAACAGCGAATGGCATTGGGGTGACCGCAAACGTGGCGACCAGCGGAAACCAGCAGACGCTCTCCCTGATGTCGTCAATGGCGGGCACGGGCGGGGCGCTGGCGGTCAACTCCAGCATTTCCGCTACCAGCGACACGCTGCTGAGCTATGGGAATACCAGTCCCTATACCGACACGACTCCAGATGGCGGGCTGATCGGAGGCGGCGCGGGAAACGATGTGCTTTCCGGTTCGCTGATTGTTCAGGTGGGCAGTGGGCCGGCGACCACGATTCTGGTGCCTTCTTCCAATGCCACGCTTGCGGGCTTGTCCAGCGCAATTAACTTAGCCAACCTGGGAGTGACAGCAACGCCGGTTGAGAGCAGCAACGGAGCCTGGTCAATCTCGCTGACCTCCGGCGCCAATGGCTCGGCTGGGGCGCTTTCCATCAAATCGAGCGTTCTCGACACGACCAACACCAGCACCTCGAAGCTGGCTTACACCAGCTCGTCGGACATCAACAACCTGTCCAGCCTGGGAATCACGGTGAACAACGACGGCTCGATGGCATTGGACGCAACATCGCTCGATTCGGTGCTGAACTCCGACTTCAGCTCCGTGGTGGGATTCTTTCAGAATGTGAATAGCTGGGGGCAAACATTTTCAAGCATGCTGACTAGCGCGGGAACCAGCTCGACGACCGGGATACTGGCGCTGGCGTCAAGCTCGAACAGCACGATCGAATCGACGCTGAATGCCGAGGTAGCGAGGGAAGACAGTTATATCTCGTCGCAGCAAACGAGCTTGACGGCGGAGTTGAACAGCGCCAACGAGATCATGCAGGAACTGCCCTCGCAACTGCAAGGAGTCAACGAGCTTTACTCCGCGATTACCGGTTATAACCAGAATGTGAATGGCTAAGGAGTTTTATCCCGATGGAAAGTTATCAGGATCATGCGTTGGACGGCGCTTCGGCAGTGGATCTGGTGGTGGCGCTTTACGACGGGATTGTGCGGTTTCTTTACACGGCGCAGGCAGCCGTGGAGCGGGGCGACGCAGAGGCGCGGCGAACGGCCGTGAAGCGGGCGCTGGATATTATCATCCACTTGCAGGCGCGGCTGCGCATGGACGTGGGGGGCAGGCCGGCGCAGGTTCTGAGCGAGTTCTACGCGACGATCTTTGCGCAGATTCTGCAAGCTTCGCAGTCGGCCTCGCGGCAGAAGTTTGAGCATACGATTGGCTGCGTAAAGAATGTGCGCGATGCCTGGCGGGAAGTGGCGCGGGATCCACAAGTCAATCCAGCTCCATTGCAGGTGGCTGGAAATTCCTCGCGGCATGGCCAGGGAAGCTTTGATGGCGAGTACGGAGAAGAGGCCGGAGCGGGGATGCGGTGGAATGCTTAGGGACAGAGATCATCCGGCGACGGTGAGTTCTTCTTCCAGTTGCTGTTTTTGGAAGAGACCGGCGTAGTAGCCGTCGAGGGCGAGAAGCTCGTCGTGACGGCCCAGTTCGACGATTCTTCCGTGCTCGAGAACCGCGATGCGGTCCGCGTGGCGGACGGTGGAGACGCGGTGGGAGATAAGGATCATGGTGGAGGTAGCCGTATAGCTGCCGAGGCCTCCGAGAATGCGCTCTTCCGTGTAGGTGTCGACGCTGGCCAGCGCGTCGTCGAGGATGAGAATTGAAGGGCGGCGCAAGAGGGCGCGAGCGATGGCCGCACGCTGCTTCTGACCGCCGGAGAGTGTGACACCGCGTTCACCCACGATGGTTTCAAAGCCCTGAGGGAACTCTTCGAATTCTTTGCGAATGTGGGCGGCTTCGGCGGCTTCAAGCAACTCATCCACAGTAGCGTCGGGTGCGCCGAAGGAAATGTTTTCACGGATGGTGGAACTGAAGAGAAAGGTCTCCTGGGGAACCATGCCGATATTATGCCGGAGCACGGCTAGGGGATAATCGCGGATGGGTCGGCCGTCGATGAGCAGCGAACCTTGGGGTGCTTCATAGAGGCGCGAGAGCAGGCTGACGAGGGTGGATTTGCCGGAGCCGGTGGGGCCGACGATGGCCAGGCTGGAACCGGCTGGGACGGTCAGCGAAATGCCGCGCAGAACGGGTGTGTCATCATAACTGAAATTGAGATTGCGGAATTCGATCTCGCCGCGAAGGACGGTGTCGGCTGGGATAGAGTGGTCGACGAGGCTGTCCTCAATAACGGGTTCGGCTTGGAGTAGCTCATCGATTCTTTTTACTGACGCGGTACCGCGCTCGAAGAGATTGATTACCCAGCCGACGGCAATGATAGGCCAGATGAGCATGACCATGTAGGTATTGAATGCGACGAATTGGCCGACCGTGATGCGGTGCGCCACGACTAGATGTCCGCCGGCGAGAAGGGTGATGATCATCGAGATGCCGAGGATGAATTCCAAAGTGGGCCACAACATGCCCATAAGCTGCACGAGCTTGAGAGAGCGGGCAATGTACTGTTTGTTAAGACTTTCAAAGAGGCGGATCTGAGATTCTTCGCGGGCGAAGGCGCGGATTAGGCGCGCACCGGAGTAATTCTCTTGCGCCTGCGAACTGATCTCAGAGAAGCTGGACTGGATGCGCTCGAAGCGGTCGTGAATGCGGCGGCCGAAGTACTGCACGAGAATACTGGCAAGCGGCATTGGGGCCCAGGCGACGAGGGTAAGCCAGGGGCTGATGCGGAGGAGAAAAAATAACGCACCGACGGTGAAGAAAATGGTATTGGCGCTGTACATAAGCGCGGGGCCGAGCAGCATGCGGACGGCGTTCAAGTCGTTAGTAAGTCGGGCCATGATGTCGCCCGTGCGGTAGCGCTGATAGAAGCCGGAGTCCTGCTTCTCAAGGTGACGGAAAAGGTCGTTGCGCAGGTCGAATTCGATTTCGCGGGAGATACCGATGAGAATCCAGCGCTGGGAGTAGAGGAAGACGCCTTTGACTAGGGCAATAGCGACGAGCAGGGCGGCGAAGGCGAGGATTCGCTGGCGGCTGGCACCGTGGCCCATTTCGTCAATGGCCCGCTCAATGACCTGGGGAAAGAGAACCCAGATGGCGTTGGCCGCGATGCAGGAGAGAGTTCCCCACAGGTATCCCCAGCGGTAGCGGCGCATGTAGATGAAGAGCGGGGCCAGATCCCGAAACATGGATCGATTGTAGCATTGTGCATTTAACAAGATATTGAAAGCAAAGGAGATAAAATCATAAATGATTCATTTGAAAGGGTTATTCGGATAGAGGAGGATTTATGTCCGCCGATGGTCATTGTCCTGGGGAATGGCTTTAGGACTAGGATGGTACGAGCGAAGGCAGACGGACAGGGAGCGGGGCGATGAAGAGATTCTGGTTGGCGGTTGCGGCGGGGATGGGGATCGGACTGAGCATGGCTATGGCCGGCTGTGGCGGGAGCGCCAGTCTGACGCCGCCCCCGGTTACAACTTATATGCTTACGGTGAACTCGGTGAACCCGGCCAGTGGGGTGGCGATCACGGTTTCTCCGGCGGACAGCAACGGGGCAGGGAACGGGACCACGAGCTTCACTCGCGTCTATGATGCGGGAACTTCTGTGACGCTGACCGCTCCGGCAATTGCGGGAGGCAACAACTTTGGCTCATGGTCCGGATGCGCCACGGGGAACACGTTGAGGCAGTGCACAGTGGCGATGAACGCGAATGCGACGGTTACGGCGAGCTACACCACTCCCCCGGCGCTCACTACTCCGACGGTGACTGTGACGCCTTCGGCTTTAAGCATAACGACGGCGCAGTCGTTGACGGTGAAGGTTTCGGTAAGTGCGCCTAGCGGCGACACAGTACCTACTGGGAATGTGACGCTGACGAGCGGGAGTTATACTTCCGCGGCGGCTATGCTGAGTGGAGGCAGCGTGACGATCCAAGTTGCGGCGGGCGCGCTGGCGTTGGGCAGCGATACGCTGACGGCGAGTTATGCGCCGGATGCGGCGAGTAACTCGACTTACACATCGGCGACAGGGACGGCAACGGAGACGGTGATACAGGCTTATACGCTGACCGTGAATTCGACCAATCCGGCGAGCGGGGTGTTAATAGGCGTGACTTATGCGCCGACTACATTGGCTTCTCAAGGGACTACGAGTTTTACTCTTGCGGGCGGGCAGGGCGAGACGTTTGGATTGGCGGCGCCGACTACAGCCAACGGCAACAACTTCTCTTCATGGACCGGATGCACAAGCGTCAGCACCGTGAATTGCAATGTGACGTTGAACGCGAATATGACGGTCACGGTCAACTATATTGCGCCGAAGATTACACCGACGGTGACGGTGACGCCTTCCGCTGCGAGCATTACCAATGCACAGGCCTTGGGGGTAACGGTGGGAGTGAGTGCGCCGACCGGCGACGCGACTCCTACGGGGAATGTGACGCTTACGAGTGGAAATTATACGTCTTCGTCGGCAACGCTGGTGAGCGGCGGCGCTACGATCAATGTTCCGGGCGGCGCGCTGGCGGTGGGCGGCGATACGCTGACGGTGAGTTATGCGCCGGATACGGCAAGTAGCTCGGTTTATGAGCCGGCGACGGGAACGGCTTCAGTGACTGTGACAACTGTAACGACCTATATGCTGACGGTGGATTCAATTGCTCCGACGAGTGGGGTGGACATTACGGCGGTTCCGTCCGATGTAAATAATAATGGCTATGGACCGACGCCGTTGATGCTTACATATAAAGCAGGAACAGCAGTGGTCTTGACGGCTCCTTCGGTCTCAAAGGGCTATGGATTTGTTTCATGGAGCGGATGCGTGAGCTCGACTAATCAGGGCGTCTGCAATGTGACGATGAATGCCAATACGACGGTTACAGCCACTTATAACGCGCCGAATATTACGTCCATCACGGTGACTCCGTCGACGGCCACCATTGGGAAGCAGGTACAGTTTGCGGCCAACGTGGTTGGCACGGGCAGTTATAGCAAGGGAGTGACTTGGGCATTAAGCTGCCCGTCGTGCGGAAGCTTGAGTGCCGGAACACTGAGCACGAGCGGATTGTATACAACGCCGTATCCGGCTCCAGCGACGGTGGTAGTTACAGCAACGAGCACCGCGACAGGGTTTACCAATGTGAGCGGCAGCGCGACAGTGACCTTGAACGCGCCCGCGACGGCAAACGGGCCGGCGCTGACGGTGGATGCGGGCAAACCGACGCACGCGATCAGCCCTTACATTTACGGCATGAACGCCTTTACGCTTGTCACTACCGATGCCAAGGACGGCAACATCACAGTGGATCGCTTTGGCGGAGATGCGACCTCGCGCTACAACTACTTGTTGGATGTGACCAGCTCGGCCAGCGATTGGTACTTCGAGAATCAGATCGGCAACAATGGCGTGGAGAATACGAGCGAATTTAATGAGCAGGTGATCAGTGATGCCGCCGCGGGAGTCAAGACACTGGGCACGGTCAATGTTCTGGGCTGGGTGGCGAAGAACGGCACTTCGTGCAGCTTTCCAACATCCCTGTATCCAGGACAGCAAGAGGTGGACGTTTGGCGCCCGTGCGGCAATGGTGTTTTGAAGGCCACCGGGGCTAATGTCACTGGCAACGATCCGACCCTGACCAGCACTGCGGTCGGTCCCTCGTTTGCGGGCGATTGGGTGACTTATCTGGTGAGCAAATTTGGCACGGCAGCCAATGGCGGCGTCTTTGCGTACGACTTGGATAACGAGCCGGCCTGGTGGGATGCGGTGCATCGCGACGTACATCCGGTGGCCTCGACTTACGACGAGGTGACGAACAACGGTATAGCAACGGCGGAAGCGATCAAGACTGCCGATCCGACGGCCGCGGTGAATGGGCCGGTGATTGATTACTGGTGGAATTATTTTTATTCCAAAAAGGATGTTGAGAATGGCTGGTCAAGTGGCCCCTGTAATGAGCCATGGAGCGGCCCAATCGACCGTAAAGCTCATGGCGGCGTTCCGATGATCGAGTATTATTTGCAGCAATTCGCGGCGGCATCAGCCACGTACGGCTCCAGATTGCTGGATTACCTGGACCTGCACACTTACGATGTGGCATCCTACAACGGCAGCACCCTGGCCTTTGCCCTGGCGGGAGACACTGGAGCTCAAGAGGCGCGGCTGAACTCGACGCGCGTTTTCTGGGATCCGACCTATACCGACCCCAATCTTCCGCAACCAAATTACACGACCGACTCGAATTACACGGCCGGCTGTTCAACCCCGCTGCAGGCACCGCAATTGATTCCGATGGCGCAGGGATGGGTTGCAAAAGACTATCCTGGCACCAAGGTAGCGTTTACGGAGTACAACTGGGGCGGTCAGGAAAGCATAAACGGCGCGCTGGCGCAGGCGGATATCCTAGGCATCTTTGGGAGCTATGGGCTCGATATGGGCACGTTGTGGGGAGCGCCCGATCCAACAACGCAGTTGCCGGGGTTGATGGCCTTTGAGATTTACCGGAATTACGATGGGAAGAAATCGACATTTGGCGACACGGCGCTGGCCTCAACCAGCGCCAATCAAGGCGAGCTTGCGATATACGGCGCGGTGCGCGGCTCTGACAATGCAGTGACGGTGGTGGTGATCAACAAGACCTATGGGGCGCTGACCAGCACTATCTCGCTGGCTGGGGTTCCGACGACGGGAATGGTGCAGACATACCTCTACAGCAACGCAAACCTGAATGCGATAGTGGCGCAACCGGCAGTGACGGTTACGCCGCCTGCGGTTGGGGGGACAACGAGCACAATTGCGAATTACAGCTTCCCGGCGCAGTCGATTACTCTTTTTGTGGTGGCGCAGTAGGGTTTGGCGCCCCACTTCTTTCAGCGTTTCAATGGGGAAGCGCGACCGAAGAGACTCAGATGAAAGCAAGGGCCTTAGACGGCGGAGCTTTTCCGGTGAAGGTATCGTTATCAGGGGTAAAACGGGCGAATCAGGTAAATCTTGACAACTCAGAACGCGGTCGAGTACCGTATATTCCGATTAAAGAATTGCACCTCAAGCGATGCCGAGGGTCAGATGGCTACGGCCTTGGAGCGGATTTTTGCACGAGGAGCGGATTGGCTTTGCAGGATATTTCTGCATATTTCCGTTAGCTGGATGAGATGACTAACGGTATGATGTTGGAGAATTCCCTTTTCACTATCCTCCATCAGGTGAATGCCAAGGGAGAGGCAGCAAGGGTTAAGCTCCGGGGAATAAAGCTTAGTGTGCTTTTTCAACCGGACTGTGGCAGAGCGTATCGGGACGGGTTGATCGGGGATCACAAGAGAAAAAGGAATACCCGCCACAACTGAAAGACGTGGGTTGCAGCAGGAACGCTCGGGATAGGCCCAAGCACAGAAGCGGACCATAAGAACCAAAAACAGCGCTGAACCAACCAGGAAGAAACAGTTCCCGTCAGGGGAGCGAATTCAACGGAGGAGTAGTGATGCGAGCCATTTTGAACAGTTTGCTGTATCCATCCAGGTCATACGCCACGAAAGCGTGGACTGCCATGCTTGTCGTGCTGACCATTTGCCTTTGCGCGTCGGTTGCCACGGCGCAGACAGTACCGGCGGTAATTACCACCCAGGTGAACTGGCTGAATAATCTTGCCGGTGGCGGTGCCATGGCCAGCGGGAATGCGGCCGGCAGCAGCTTCGGCGTCAACTCGGTGACGGGCGATGTCATTATCGGCAACTCATATGGCAACAAGGTTCTCGACATCAATGCAAAGACCGGTATAGAGACTGTGCTGGTGAACTGGGGCGTTGGCGACAACTATAATGTCGGACCAGTTGCGCTGGACAGCCAGAACAACCTTTACGTTGCTGGTTTGTATACCAACAACGTGATCAAGATTCCA
>JBEKDN010000119.1:0-12171 GCA_050014335.1 Occallatibacter sp.
ATCCGGACAGAGCCGCATTGACCATACTCAATCTTGAAGAGCGCATAGCCAGGCAACTTCCAACCTTCTGACCAGGGAAGCCATTCCACATCCTTCTCAATCATGGAACGAATCTGGCTTATAGGTATCTTCCAATGGAAAGGGCCGCAGGAAGAAATAACCTCGGATGCAGCAACGGTATATTTCATGGACGGAGCAATCGCCGCAAAAAACGCGACCACACCAAAAAACACCACCAGAACCGCAAGCACTACCAAGTCCACAATGCCCCTCGGCCTGTGGTGAAGGCATAAATCAACGACGTAGCCTAGAAGCACAAGAATCATGAAAGATGACAAAATGGCCGTTGCACTTGAGCGTGCGGCAAAGACCTTTGTGGATTGCATATGCGCCTTTCTCATCTTGACTGCGTGGTACGTGCAGTCAATTCACATCCAAATGGGTTAGGTATCCCATCCTTGCGGCATTTTCGCTGCAAGGATGGGACTTATTAAATCTCAACTGACACCTAGTCCCTACTCACTGCCGTTACGCCGCCACGCTGATCTGAATCTGCTTCGGCTGCGCTTCCGGCTTCTTCTTCAGCTCCAGCTTGAGCACACCCGCATTGTAGCTTGCCCCCACGTTCTCTGTATCCACAGTACTGGGCAGCGTGAACGCGCGATAGAAGCTGCCATAACGCCGCTCGATGCGATGGAAGTTCTGCTCCTTCTCCTCGGCCTCAAACTTGCGCTCGCCCTTGACCGTCAAAGTGTGGTTCTCCACGCGCACGTCCAGATCCTTCTGGTCGATGCCCGGAACTTCCAGCTTCAAAACCACTTTCTGCGGGTCTTCATAGATGTCCACCGCCGGCACAAAGCTGGCCGCGGCTACCGGATCGTCCCCGCCGTTCATATCGCGAAAAAGCGAGTTGACGCGGTTCTGCAACGCAATAACGTCCCGATAAGGATCCCAACGAGTGATTGTCATTTTCTTTTCCTCCAGATGCTTTTGAAAGTGTAGGGCCTGAAACATGAGTCCAAGCCACTCATCAAATCTGATGTAAATATATCACGCTTTATTCATAAAATATGCGCGTTTTACACTCATATTTTTCAAAAAATATATCTCGTTATTTTTCAATCGATTACCAAATCATTTAAATGCGAACACCTCGAACTGTCGCTTGTGGCAGCACTTTGTCGCCACCGGCGGCTAGTTGCCCGCGTTGTAAGACGCAGCGTTTATGAGCCCCGCGCTCGGCGTGGGGTGAGGGATAGAACCAAATCTCCGGAATCCCGCAAGGGACGGCGCGCACACTCCGCTTTTTGCGATGAATATCGCTGGTGAGATCTTTACCTTCGGCGTTGATGAATCGACAGGGTGTCGCTGCCCAACACCCCGCCTTAGAGATCAGAGGATCCTGCGGATAGCACGGACCCATGGCGCGCAAGCGCCGTCCGCCCCATCGCAGGTGGTTGCAGATAATTAATGTCCGAGCGAGCATAATGAAATCAGTCGCAAATCCAAGACCCAGATGACCGCCATTCAATCTCCAACCCGCCCAGTCTCACCCTCCAGTCCCTTACTCCCTAGTCCCCGTTTTTCACTCCATCTTCCCCATCTCTTCGCCAAAAAATCCGCCGACCCCCACCCCCCCCACCCCTGCGGAGCCATTTTTTAACCCGGATATTTTCGATAAGAAACACGTTATCAGTAACTTACAATTTCACCCTGTTAATTAAGTAGTAACTGCTAACCCCTGTTTTTGCCCCATTTTTAGCCCCAAAAGTGGCCGTTTACCCTCAAAAAGGATCGTTTTGCGCTTAGTTTTTGACCTGTTGAATCACCGCCAGGATTCGCTGAGTTTTTCCTGCTGTGCGATTACCAGAAAGTTGAAAATAATTCCTAAAGTCGCAGCGGCTTCTGCCGATAAGCGAATTGCGAGAGATCGATTTTCGCCAGACGAGAGAAGGAGAGATCGACATGCAGCTCGCCAGCATTTCATCCGCGTCTTCAACCATGCAGTTTTTGAACCCGGTTTTGCCCGGACATTCGGCCAAAGCATCGACCGCTTCCGCTCAACCGGCAAAGGCATCTTCCGCTTCCGCCAGCGCAGCTCCTGTTGCTTCAGCAGCGCCAGTCAGATCTTCTGACTCTCGCTCAGGCGGAGGCGATGGAGCTGGAAGCAGCAGCGCTGCCAGCGACGTCGAGACGTTGGTCTCTGGCTACTCGACCACAGTCGCGGGAACGCAATACTCGGGCAGCGTTGAGCAATCCGGAGGAACCTACACAGCTTCCGTCCCAAGCTTGACCGGCGCTTCCGCCAGCGGCTCAACTCTCATGGCAGCCGAGAACGCGCTCGACAACCGTATTGATGAGTTGGTTTGATTTCCAGATTCAGTCGATGTCAGCGGCCAGAGCGACACGGACTGTCTCGATCACAGATGCCCAATCTCCGGCTTTGGGCTGGCGAATCAGGCGCACCGTTGGATACCAAGGACTGTCCACTCGACGATCTTGCCAGCGCCAGTCGGCCGAGAAAGGCAGCAACAGTGCAACAGGTAGGCCCAAAGCTCCAGCTAGATGCGCCGTTGAATTATCAATCGTCACAATCCGATCCATCGCGGCAACCTGCGCGGCAAAGCGGTCCACATCCACAAACTGATCCACGGTGCGGTCGATGAGCAGCGGCGCATTGGCTTGAGCCGCCTGAGCTTCCAGAGAGTCGAAGTCGCCGTATTGCAGGCTGATCCAGCGCATTCCGGTAAGCGCGAAGAGCGGGGCGAATGCGCTGAGGTCGATGCAGCGCTTGCGGCCAGTGCTCTGATTGCGTGTGTGCCATGCTAAACCAATCAGACGGCGACCGTCGTTATAGCGGTCGCGGAATCGCTCCCGCTCTTGTGAGTCGGCCTTGAGATAGGGCGAAGTTGTAACCGCGAAGGCGGCTTCAGAGTTACGGAAAACTCCCGGCAAAGAGCCTGCGGAGAGTTGGGCATCGATCTCGAAACTTGATGACTCAGCCGGACCGCAGCCAGAGACCACTTCGACCTCTGGAAACGAGCGGGCAAAGAGAGTCTGAAGGCGCGCATCGCAGTCGAGAACAATGCTATTGCCTGTGCGGAGCGCATCCGGAATCAGGCCGGCGAATTGAATTTCGTCGCCAATTCCTTGCTCGCCCCAAAGAAGCAAACGGCCAGAGGCGAGCTTCTCTCCACGCCAGAGCGGCTGCGGATAATCGCGCCAAGGTGTGTTGTGATCGGGCGAGCGCCAGCGCGAGTTGTAGTTGCGCCAACCGATGGTGAAGTCGCCGGCGCGCAGTTGAGCCAGCGCCTGGCCAAAACGCGCCTGCGGGTAATCCGGTTTGACTTCAAGAGCGCCAGCCATCGCGCGTAGCGCCTCGTCCAGTCGGCCCAACTCTTCTAGAACGCAGCCGAGATTGTAATGAGCTTCAGCGTAAGTGGGACGCAGCGCCAGAGCGCGCTCAAAGCTGGCTGCGGCAGATTCAAGCTGGTCGAGTGCATGAAGCGTATTGCCCAGGTTATAGTGCGCCTCAGGAAGTTGCGGCTTGAGGGCAATGGCGCGCTCATAGCATAATGCGGCTTCGGTGAGCTTGCCCGGATCGCCGAGCTTGTTCTCCGCCTGGCGTAAGTTGCCCAGGTTGTACCATGCCTCCGCGTACTGCGGTCTCAGCTCAAGCGCTCGCGCGTAAGAGATCTCGGCGTCATGCAGGTTGCCTTGAGCCAGCAGTGCATTGGCTAGATTGGTATGAAGCTCGGGAATAGTCGGCTTGAGTGACAGCGCCCGCTTGTAACTGGTTATCGCTTCTTCCAAATTGCCTCGCGCCTGGTGCGCGTTTCCCAGATTGCCGTGGACTTCAGCCATATCAGGCTTGATCTGCAGTGCGCGCTCGTAGCGGGCGACAGCCTCAGCCTGCTTGCCTTGAGTTTGCAGGATATTTCCCAAGTTGACGTGTGCCTCAGCCAGCGAAGGACGCAGAGCAAGCGCACGGCGGAAGTGCTTCTCAGCTGAGTCGAGATTGCCCTGCGCTTCAAGAACCACGCCCAGATTCATCTGCGCCTCAGCCAGATCAGGCTTGAGCTTCAGCGCGCTTTCATAGCAAGCTGCGGCTTCATCAAAGTTGCCCAGCGCTTGCAGTGCGGTGCCGAGATTGGAGTGATAGGCGGCGGGACGCTTGTCAATGGCAATCGCCTTGCGGATCAGCTCGACGGAAACATCATTGCGGCCGACCTGATGAGCCAGAACTCCCAACAAGTGGAGGCTGTCGGCATGGCGAGGATCGAGGTCCAGAATCTGCCGGTAGATCTGCTCGGCTTGGGCCAGTTGCCCGCTCTGGTGAAACTGGATCGCCTTGGCACACAGCTCCCGAAGATCAACTCGCGCTCCCTGCCGCGAGGGCGGCTTCGGAACGAGTTGCAGAGAACTGCTCATTGGGTCAGTGTAAGTGTGAGAGAGTGCTCATCCAAGGAAAGAAATGCACATGTGGTGACTCTCAGCAGCGAAATTTCCCGCTACGGGCACTTCCCGATATAAACTCGCTGAACTTTCTGACACGAAGCGCTTCAAGCCGCTTCAGTAGCATGCGCCCACGAGCGCACATTGCCGGAGTGCCAGAGCGGCTATGAATGCTTAAAAGTTCAATGACTTCCGGCAGCATGGAGGCATCCTGGCGAGTCAGATCGGCCAGCCCTTGCAGGGCGCAAGTCTTGACGATCGAACTCTTGTCGTCTAGATAGGTATTCAAAATCTCTGCCACGCGGCGGCACTCTGAAACCGTAAGCGTGAAGCGCGGCAGCATTGGCGCCAGGCACCAACGGAGCTTGTTTTCCGTGGCCTCGGCAAGCAGGCCTAGCAGCGGATCCTTCCAGGAACTCTGAAGCATTTGCATCAGGGTCACAAGAACTGGGTCTGGAACAGAAACGCTCGGACGCGTGAGCTTTTCCAGAGCATCGGCGGCGCGCATGGCCACTTTGGAGTCTTCGTCCCAGAGGCATTCGAGCAGTTGATCCAACTTCTTCGGGTTTGCTCTGACCATGCTCACGACTTCAGCGACGCGGCCGCTGGAGATGCGGTGACCGCCTTGGACGAGCCTGGCGCGGATGGTCTCTGAACGGCGCATCGGAGGTTGGTGCGACCAGCTTAACTCCGCGCGCTTCCAGATGCCAACATCTTTGCCGCAATTCTTCCCACGCCGCGCAATAGTGCTTTAATCGGCCAATGCCCTTCAGCGTCGGGAAAGAAGATTTCGCCTGCACGGCGGGCTTCTGGACGATAGTACCAGCGCTTAAGCAAGGCTAAATGACCTTGGCGGAGGATCGGCGACGGCGGTTGCGAGTGGTTAGAGAGCGCGGCGAGGACGGCTTCCATGCGCGCTTCCAATGCGCCTCGGGCAAGCTTCATCGGCGTAGCTTCGGTCTGGGACACAGTTGTTTCCGCAATTGCGTCCACGCTGATCGAAGCTTCCGGAATCGCTTCGATCGTCATCGGATGCGCGAAGAGCGACGTCGGATGCGCGAAGAGCGACGTCGAACCGGATTGCTCATTCTGGATCCTCATACCAAGGGTTGAAAAGGAATGTGGCCCGCAGAGACGACCGTTTTCAAAGAGGAAGAGGGATATCTCGCCCGCGCTGGCCGAGGCTTGCAGAATAACCGCGCGAAGCTGCGCGAGCGGACGAACCAACTCGGGAGCCAGCGCACGCACGCTCTCAACGCGGACGGCTTGCGCGTGAAGGGCCGCGGCGATTTCAAACTCCAGATTCGCGGAGGCAGCATCGCGCTGCGTGCGGAGCGTGACCAGAGAGCTCTCGCCGCGCGTGGCCAAAAAGCGCTCAACCGCCGCGGCTTCCTCGCCGTAGCGCGCGTCGCTGCAACCTTGGTAGCAAGGCGCGAGGCACATCTTCATCTCGGAGTAGACGCAGCCTGGATGGCTTGGATTGGGATCCAGTTCGTCAGTGCAACGGCGCAAAAGGAAGAGCTTGAGCGCTTCGTCGGCAAAGCGCTCGGCTGCGGCGCGCGACTGAAACGGACCGTAAGCCCATTCGGCCTCGCGTTGGCTGGGTCTATTCGTAACGGCAATGCGCGGATAAGCATTCGAGCCGAGATAGCGAATAAAAGCCGGCGCGCCGAGGTGCATGCGCTCCAAAGCTTTTGCACCATAGACCGCTTCCTGGAGGTAAAACTGCGCCAGCAGCGATTCAAAGTCCGAGCCGGTGAGCCGCCAGCTAATCCGCCGAACTCGTCCGGCCAGTTGAAGGCGGCGAGGAAATTTGGCCGAGGGCTGCAAGAGCCGCTCCAACCGTCCGCGCAGATTCGGCGTTCGGCCAATATACGGCTCGGCATGTGCCTCCGCACCATAGAGAGCAAAGACGGCGGAGCATTGCGGCAGTTGCAACAGCGAGGCTTTTGCGTCGACCGGATCGAAGGCGATCTGCTGCATCGCAATCTCGGAAGTTTGCTTTGAATCCGCCATTCCGCTCAAGCTCCGTTATGCTTGTTAACTTCCCGCGATCGTCATCCCGTCAATGCGCAGCGTGGGCGAGGCAACTGAGCCGCGGAATTCCAGGTCGTTGCCAATCGCCGTCACGTTGCACAGCATCTCGGCCAGGTTGCCGGCAATGGTGACCTCTTCCACGGCGTGAGTCAGTTGGCCGTTCTCGATCCACAGACCCGTTGCGCCGCGCGAGTAGTCGCCTGTGACTACATTGACGCCGAAGCCCATCAGGCTGGTGATATAGAGACCCGCTTTCACTTCCGCAAGAATCTCCTCAGGTGCCTGCGATCCCGCCTCAAGATAAAGATTTCCGCAACCTATGCCAGGCGTTCCGGCAAGGCCGCGCGAGGCGTTATGCGTTGACTTCATTCCCAGCTTGCGAGCCGTGTAAGTGTTGAGCAGATAGCTGCGCAGCACACCGTTTTCGACGACTACCGTTCGGCGCGAGGGCAGGCCTTCACCGTCAAACGGCGAAGTTCCAAAGCCTCCCATTCCTGTCGGCAGCAGCATCGTATTGTCGTCGATGATGGTCAGATTCGATGAGGCAATCAGCTCTCCTAAACGGCCAGCGAGAAAGGAGGCGCTGCGCCAGATGGAATCGCCCGAAGCCGCCTCGAAGACAGAGCCGATCAGCGAGCGCGCCACCTCTGGCGCAAAGACGATGGGAACTCGCTGCGTAGGAACGCGGCGCGCGCCCAAACGGCGCAAGGCTCTGCGCGCGGCTTCTTTGCCAATGTCTTCCGGCGAGTCCAAATCCGCAAGCCGCCGCGCGCTGGACCACCAGCCATCGCGCTGCATTGCGCCATTGGCATCGACGGCAAGTGGCGCCACGGAAACTCCGGCATAGCTGGTGCGATAGCCTCCGGCAAAGCCGCGCGAGTTGGCCAGTACCTTGCGCCCGGTAGCGGCGTCAAAGCTGCCTCCGTCGCTGTTGGTAATGCGTGGATCGGAGGCGAGCGCCGCTGCTTCAGCCCGCCTCGCCCAGTCAATGCGCTCAGTGCCGGCGAGCGAGTACACGTCCTCGTCGTAGAGGCGCAGGTCGCCGGAAAATGAGCCGAATTCAGCCGTCTCCGGCAGACCGCTGAAAGGATCTTCCTCGGTCACTTTGGCCAGTGCCAGCGCGCCATCAACAAGCTGGCGAATGCCTTCAGTAGTCAGGTCGCTGGTGGAAGTCGAGGCCGAGCGCGTGCCCAGGAAAACCCTTAGTCCGAGACCGCGCGAACCGGATTCCTTCAGTGTCTCGACCTGGCCCATGCGCACGTTGACGCTGAACTCATCGCCCTCGCGGACAACGGCCTCGGCGTCGGTTGCGCCTCCTTTGACGGCCTGCGCCACCACATCGGCGGCAAGAGATTCGAGATCGAGAGCGGACGGTTTGGATGGTGCAACGGTTTCTGGCATATCTTCAACCTATCACCACCTGCTGTGGGGCGGACGCTCGCTGTTGGCTCGCATGGGGTTCGTGGTGTTTACGGCTTTCACAGTGCTGGGGTCAAGATTGACTTGCAAGGTAGTGTCCTCACACTCTTGCGCGGGTTTATGATGAGTTCTCAGAAAGTAAGTAGAGCCACGCACGTAGAATCGAGCACGCGGAACGTCCAGGAGGTTTTTATGAGTGAGAATCAAACGTGGCGCGCGCAGGGCCGCCGTGAATTTCTGAAGGCTGGCGGCGCACTGACCGCCGCATTGCTGGCTCCCGCGGCGGCGCTGGCGGATGCTTCCAAAGCGCTTCCGGCGCTGCCGTCGAACCCCAAGACTCCCGCCGCAATGCCGACACGCAACCTGGGCAAAACCGGCTATCGCGTGGGCATTTTTTCGCTGGGCGGCCAAGCGGCGATCGAGCATCCGAACAACTTCGACGTTGCCGTGCCGATTATCGAGCGGGCGCTGGATCTGGGCGTGAATTATATTGACACCTCTTCGATCTACGGCGGACCCGATCGTTGGAGCGAGCAGTACGTTGGCAAAGTGATGGCGCGCCGGCGCAACGAGGCCTTTCTTGCAACCAAGACGAAGGAGCGGACGCGCGAGGGCTCGATGCGCATGATCGAGAAGTCGCTGCAACTGCTGCAGACGGACCATGTGGACCTTTGGCAGTTGCACGACATCGGCACGATGACGGACGTGAACGATTGCTTTGCAAAAGGCGGCGCGATGGAGGCGCTGCTGGAAATGCAACAGCAAAATGTGGTGCGCAGTCTGGGCATCACGGGACACTATCGGCCGGACGCTCTGATGGAATGCATACGGCGTTATCCGTTTGACACGGTTCTGATGGCGATGAATGCGGCCGACCCGCATCACTACAGCTTCAATCAAGAACTGCTGCCGCTGGCTGTTGAGAAGCAGATGGGCATTATCGGGATGAAGATTCCTGCTCGCGGACGGATTCTCTCCACATGGACGCCGCCGCCGATTGAACAGCAGAAGCACAGTTGGGAAGGCATGGTTCTGGCTCCAACGCCAGGCACGCTCAACATGCGCGAGGCGATGTACTATACGCTTTCGCGGCCAGTGAGCACGGTGATTATCGGCTGCGACTCGATTGCGCAACTGGAAGAAAATGTGCAATTGGCGCGGGAGTTTACGCCGCTGAGCGACAACCAAGTGGACGCGCTGGTGAAGCGCGCCGAGCCGGTTTCAAAGCCGTCGCTTTTTTTCAGGTTCTACGACCGAGCTTAGCCAACCGCGACTGATTGTGGCGGACTCGCAGGTTTGGCCGCTGTGACTGGAGGAATCGTCCGCTTCTGGTTGTGCGAAACTGAGTCGTTTGAAGCCTGAAAAAACCAGCTAAAAGGAGCCGTTTTTTGAGCGGAAGGGCGGCTTTTTGGGTCGAAAATGGGTCAAAAACAGGGGTTAGCAGTTACTACTTAATTAACAGGGTGAAATTGCAAGTTATTGATATTGTGATTGTTACAGGAAATTTATGAGCAAAAAATGGGCTGCGCAGGGTAGGGGGGGTGGGGGTCACCGGATTTTCTGGCGAAGAAAGGGGGAAGATGGGATGAAAAAAGGGGACTAGGAACTAAGGGACTGTGGCGTGAGACTGGGCGGGCTGGAGATTCGATGGCGGTCATTTGGGCCTCAAGTTCAGTACTGCTTCTATTGTCCGCCATTCAATGGAAATTATATGCAAAGCACATGCGGTGGGACCAAACGCTCGCTATCCGCTCGCAGGGGGTTCGTGGCTCCCCACAGAGATCAAGGCCCAGCAACGAGGCCGGTTGAGTTTCGTGGTATCCCATAACTCATAAGGATTCTTCGGGTTATTGAACGGGCCACTTGCCTATTTGCTTGCAGGGACGAACTTCGAGAGTGGGATGGTCAAGTCCACATCAATAGCTTTCCCGTGTTGTGGCCACATCTTCAGTGCAACCTTAATGTTATCTCCGTCCCAGGCAAGTGAGCGGACGTTCCGGTTATAGCACGCGGCCTCACTTGTATTCAGACAGACGTTTTCCGAGCCTGCGAGCGGATAGACCGAGGTATGTGGCTTGCCTCCTGCGACGGTTGGCATGGAAACCACAACGAGGCTGATAACACCGGCTTGCGCATCCGCGAACACTACCTTGCTGGAATCGGCGGTCCAGATAAAATCCGATGCGGATTGATGAACTTCACCTTCTTCGATATTGGTGTTTTGCCGACCTAACTCTCCAGGCTTAAGAGAATAAACAGGGACGCCTGCCAGAGTATCGTCGAAGTTTGTTGGTGAATTCGGCGGAGCGTCATGCGCTGGGCGATCGGGCCAATTTAAGGCCCGTGTTCCAAGTACGTCATACAGGCGGTACTGATAGTCGTAGTTGTCCGCTCCGTGCATGGGAAAGAAACGAATGAACAGGACATATCGATTGTCTGGAGAGAGCGACGGAGCAGCAGAGCTCCAAAAACTGTCAAGCAGTTTGGCGGGGGATGTTCCGATGATACCCACAAATCGCGCGCCCGCCGAAAGGTCTGCTAAAAGTACAGCGCGATTCGGTGCCGCCCGGTGAATCGCATTAACTTGTTCGAGGATGGCTGGCAGTGGCACTCGCTCCGCCGGAGTATTACCTTGCTTGACCAGTACGCTCCAGTCGTCCGATGATGCATCAAGATCAAAACTCATATCCGAATCATGCCAGTAAATCTCCGGTTGTTTGAACGTCGGAGGTGCGCCAACATATATCGGTTTATCCTTCCACGAATACTCCTTAACCTGCTGCGCGCCGGCCCCTGCGATCACAGTCAGGAGCAACAAGCAGGCGACAACGATCCCGCCAGGAAATGCCTGCAAACGATCTTCATTGAGACTAATAATGCCTTGAACCATTCCAGTGTCTCTCCTTATCTTGTTGTGGATGTGTAAAAGTTTCCAAGATCGCGGATAGCGCCATGAGCGTCGCATGCCTGATTGTCCGTGTAACTGTCAATATGGCCGTTAGTCCCATTGAAATCTTCAGAGCATCCCGGGCATTTGTCAGCGACGCCTCTCATGAAGGCTGTGGTGTTGTCTGATTGATCCAGATTCAGCGAATCCTTGCAAATGAGAATAGGATTGGCTCCTTCTTTGCCGTTCGGGTTTGGGAAGGTTGCAACGGAATGATTGGCTGTGATCGCGGTGTTGCAACTTCCCGTGACCGTCGAAACCTTGACAAATGTATTCAGGCTGCTCGCTTCTGCGGGGAGTTTCCCTTTGCAGAGTTTTCCGGCATTCGTTGAGCCGTTCAAGCTTAAGCCTGGCACCGTCCCGGGACTCCGCTCGATCACGGAGGGGACTCTTACCCCACGCCGAGGCGCGGGGCTAATAAACATTGCGCCTACGGCGCGGGCTTCCCATCCATCAGTAAATGGTGAGTCTCCCATCCCCGGTCCCCAAAAGCGAGTGACCGGGGGCACCCGCCCGTAGGTGATTTAGTCCCCCGGGGTGGTGTGGGAGATGATTAGCCGGTGATGATGATGGTGCCGGGATTGGACCAGACTACCAACGGCTCACCCTTCTCGTCAGTCAAATCCTGCTCTCTGCGGGAAACTCGAATGACGTATTTGCCAGGGCGGTCGAGTTTGAATATCCGGTCAATAAGGACCGAACTTTCACCGCTCCCTCCCGGGAGGATATTGCTCGGATGAACATCATGTATTCCAGTACTCTCGGTTTTCTTTCCGCAGGTTTTCCACCTTCATCTATAGCTTCATATTCAAACGAACTGTCAACACCTGTCCATGTTGATGTAAAGTCGATAACATGGTTGGTCAAGTTGGTCTGCGTGATCGTTATGCGTACCAGCGATCCCACGGGAAATTGGGGTGCCTTGGCTTTCAGCGTCAATGAAAAAGTGGGATAAGTGTCTTCTGGATGCGGCGTGTATCGCAACTCGTCCTGAGCGCTCAGCATCTTGAACGGAAAGGCTAGCATAGCGATCAAAAGCGTGCTGTGAAGATTAACTTTCAGCATATTCGGCTCCTATTCCGGGTTGCAGGATGAAATGTCAGAGACACCGTTCCAAGAAGGGTATCCATATTGATCGTTGTCCGATGCTTGCGATACCTGATATCCACCGTTGTCTCCGTGAGCGGTCGTATCCGGCTTCTCCCACTTTCCGTTCCCGACTGGCGGCTTTTGGTCCGTCGTGGCTACGAATTGCCATTCCTGGTGACCAATCGGAACAGGGATCGAAGCTGTACCTGTCCCCGAAAGCTGTC
>JBEKDN010000120.1:0-12104 GCA_050014335.1 Occallatibacter sp.
CTCGCGCAGTTCCCTCACCTGTTGCGTGCCCGCATGACCGTCCAGTTTCCACTCTGTCGCAATGCGCTCGTCGCTCAATCCAAACCGCTTGAGTTGCCGCAATTGCTCCGTGCCAATCGTCTCCGGTGTCGTCTCACAAATTGCCATCTGCGCCAGCACCACCTCGCGCAACTGGTGCAGGAACCATGGGTCCATCGTCGTGAGTCGCGCTACTTCGCGCACGCTCATGCCACGCTCAAATGCATAGCGAATGTAACCAAGACGTTCCGGGCGCGGAGTTACCAGCATCTGCGTCAGCCGCCGCGGCTCCAGAATTTCCGCGCCCGTCTTCTTGCCGGTTTCAAGCGCGCGCCATGCCTTCATCAGCGATTCCTTGAAGGTGCGCCCGATGCACATCACCTCGCCTACCGACTTCATCTGCGGGCCAAGAGTTTCATCCGAGCCGGGAAATTTTTCAAACTGCCACTTGGGAATCTTGGTTACTACATAATCAATGGTCGGCTCAAAGCAGGCCGGCGTCTTGCGCGTTATATCATTGGGAATCTCGTCGAGCGTATAACCCACCGCTAACTTCGCTGCAATTTTTGCAATCGGAAATCCAGTTGCCTTCGAGGCTAGAGCCGACGAGCGCGAGACGCGCGGATTCATCTCGATCACCGTCATGCGTCCGTCGATAGGATTCACGGCAAACTGCACATTCGATCCGCCCGTCTCAACGCCAATCTCTCGCATCACGGCAATCGCAGCATCGCGCATCTTCTGATACTCGCGGTCGGTGAGCGTCTGCGCCGGAGCGACTGTAATTGAGTCGCCGGTATGCACGCCCATCGGATCGAAATTCTCGATAGAACAAATAATAATGACGTTATCGGCAAGGTCGCGCATGACTTCTAATTCATATTCTTTCCAACCCAGTACACTCTCTTCGATCAAACACTCATGCACTGGAGAAAGATCGAGGCCCCGCGCCAGAATCTCCATCAGTTCTTCGCGGTTGTAAGCAATGCCGCCGCCCGTTCCACCTAAAGTAAAGCTGGGACGAATCAGCACAGGAAAACCGAGTTTCGATGCAAACTCCAAGCCATCTCGAAGATTATTGACCAGCGCCGATTTAGAAACGTCGAGACCAATGCGCAGCATTGCGTCCTTGAAGAGCAGCCGGTCCTCGGCTTTCTTGATCGCTTCAAGTTTGGCGCCGATCAGCTCGACGTTATAGCGGTCCAGAATCCCCGCATCGGCCAGATCGACGGCCAGATTCAGCGCCGTCTGCCCGCCCACGGTAGGCAGCAAGGCGAACTTGCCGGGTTTTCTTGTCGTGCTTTGAAAGGGCACGGCTTCAGCCGTGCCGCCAGACGCCAAAGAAATGTCGGGGGGCTTTAGCCCCGGTCCATTGACCAGCAGCTCCGCCTCAAGCCGGATGATCTCCTCGACATACTCGCGCGTCAGCGGCTCAATATATGTGCGGTCGGCAAGGTCGGGATCGGTCATGATGGTGGCCGGGTTCGAGTTCACCAGCACCACCTCATAGCCCTCCTGCTTCAGAGCCTTGCAGGCCTGCGTCCCGGAGTAATCGAACTCCGCCGACTGCCCAATCACAATCGGCCCCGAGCCGATCACCAGTATCTTCTGAATGTCATTTCTGCGTGGCATGGTTTAGTTTGAAACTCCCGTAATTGCCATCGCTCGCGCTTTTAGCGAGGTTAAAAAGTTTTCAAAACTTAGTTCGATCGATGGCTGGCGATAGCTTCCATCTTCTGCGGAGGCTTGGTTGGAAAGAAGTAGCGCAGCACTGTCATACAGCCTTTCTCTTACCAGTTTCGTCATCATAATTTCGTGCCGTTTGGCGTAAGAAGCGTTGCGAAACTCAGAAAATACCGGAAAGTGAGGCTCTTTTACGCCAACAGGGCTCAATGATCGCACGACCTCTTCAAGAACCATCACATACCCCAACCATGGACGCTGAGAAAGAGTGAATGCCCCTTCCCTATATGCTGTCCAAATATCTGTAGCACTTCCCAAGACTTCTTCTGTGCGATTGTTAAAGTTATTGCCAAAGGAACCAACCTGCGACTTGAATTCCATTGCTGCAATCAATTGACCCTTTACAACAACCAGCAGATCCCATTTCTTCTCAGCCCGGAACCAGCCTGGAAGTTCGACCGCTTGGTTACAAAAAATGCTTGTTTGCTCAATTTCACAATCGACAAGAAAATCCCTGACCAGTTCTACAAATCCATCCATCTGCTTGCCGCCAGTTACCGCAGTACGATTGCCGGCATCTCGCGCACCGGATTTAGCTCCCTGACGCAATGATTGATTTCCCCGAGTCGACCAAAAGTGCTTTACAGCGTTTTGGAGACGTTTCTCCCAGAAGGGCTGTAAGCTCATGGCTCCTCCACTTCAACCACTTCCGGGTGCCAAAAAAGCCCGCTGGTCTCACGATAGAAACGAGCCAAGGAATCTTTGTGATACTTGGCGCTGATTTCAAAGCCGATGCTGTGCCGCCCGGTTCGAGCGGCAGCAATTGCATTCGTCCCTGAGCCGGAAAATGGATCGACCACAATATCCCCGGCAAAGCTGAACATCCGGATCAGCCGTTCGGCTAACTCGACTGGGTAAGGCGCTGGATGATCTTTTGTTGAAGCCCCGGTAAGGCCTGTCCAAATCTGCTGAAACCAGCTTTGGTAATTCTCCGCGCTGATGACGGAGAGCAAACGCTTGGCGGAAGTTGGCTTGCGATAGCCGCCTGGCTTACGGAACATGAGAATGTATTCCACATCATTTTTAATGACAGAGTTAGGTTCGTAGGGCTTGCCCAGGAAGCCTCCACCACCGGAAACCTCATACACCGCGTTGGCGATCTTATGCCAGATAATCGGCGCAAGATTGTCGAAGCCGGTCTTACGGCAAAGCTCCTGAATCGATGCATGAAGCGGCACGACCGTATGCCTGCCTTCGTTCTGCCGCCTCGACAGGCAGACGTCGCCCACCACGCAAATTAACCGCCCGCCCGGAACCAGCAAATCATAGCAACGACGCCAGACGCGGTCTAACTCGGCGAGAAACTCGTCATAGTCACTTACATGGCCAAGCTGCCCATCGGCATCGTCATACTTCTTCAGCGTCCAATACGGAGGAGAAGTCAAAATCAGATGAGCACTTTCCGGGAGAAGTGAACTCATCTGGCGCGCATCTCCGTGTACCAGATAATGGCTGGTTGGAATGCGCAGCAGCACCTGCTCCAGTAGCTTCATTGCTTCGGGATTCCGCGCCAACCGTGGAATCTCCGTCTGTTCGAGTGGGTTAAATTGAAATGACTCGCCAAGAAAGGAAGAAAGGTCCAACTCCGGGATGAAAATCGCCCCCGGCTCCGGCTCTTCTCTTCTGGCTGCGAGTCCGCTCATGATTTCCACTCCTCCATCATCCGCCGGAAGTCGCGGAAGAGGTAATTCGAGTCATGCGGGCCGGGGGCGGCTTCTGGATGGTACTGCACACTGAACAACGGCAGCGTTTTGTGCCGCAAGCCTTCAAGCGTCTGGTCGTTCAGGTCCACGTGCGTCAATTCCACTTCGCTCAAATTGATCGAATCGGGATCGACGGCGAAGTTATGATTGTGCGCCGTAATCTCCACCTTGCCAGTGAGATTGTTTCTGACCGGATGATTGCCGCCGTGATGGCCGAACTTGAGCTTGTAGGTCCGCCCGCCCAGCGCCAGACCGGTCAACTGATGCCCCAGGCAAATCCCAAAGACCGGCACGCGGCCCAGAAACTTGCGAATCGCGCGCACGGCATAATCCACCGGCTCGGGATCGCCGGGGCCATTGGATAGAAAGACGCCGTCAGGCTTCAGTTCAAAGACATCCTCGGCCGAGGTCTCCGCCGGAACCACCGTCACCCGGCAGCCCTCGCGCACCAGCATCCGCAGGATGTTGAGCTTGATGCCAAAGTCGTACGCCACTACGTGGAGAGGCTTCCGCCCTGCATCTTGATTGAGAGCAACAGCCAATAAAGGATCGCCCGTCTGGTTGCGCCCATCCGTCGCGTCAAAGCTGAAGATCGACTTGGTCGAGACCACGCGCGCCAGATCGGTGCCGTCCATCTTGCGAATGCTGCGAGCCCTCTCCACCAACACCGAAGGGTCGCCAGTTTCCGTCGAAATCACGCCGCGCATAACGCCGTGGGTCCGCAGATGCCGCACCAGCGCTCGCGTATCAATCTCCGCCAATACCGGAACCGAATACCGCTCCATGTACTCATCGGTGACCTGTTCTGAACGCCAGTTTGAGCTGATCGGCGAAAACTCGCGGACAATCAGGCCTTCAATGTAAGGCTTGGCCGATTCATTGTCTGCCTGGTTGGTGCCGTAGTTGCCGATCTGTGGATTGGTGAGAACGACAATTTGACCGGCATAGGAGGGATCGGTGGCGATTTCCTGATAACCGGTAAGGGAAGTATTGAAAACGACCTCGCCCTGGCATTCGCCTGGGTGGCCGTAGCCGAGGCCGCGGAAGATACGCCCGTCTTCGAGCGCTAGAATCGATTGCATTGCCTCTCCGAAGAGTGGATTCTACTGATTTTAGCAGTTCTAATGAGATCGTGCCGGTGGATTTTCGGGGCGTAATTCCCCGCCTCTATCGCACCACTCCCGCATCCCGCGCCGGCCAATAAACAAAGACCGCCTTCCCGTAGATCAGTGAGCGCTCCACAGGCCCAAACTCTCGGCTGTCGGATGAAATCGACCGGTGATCGCCCATCATGAAGTAGGTATCGTCAGGGACAACAGTCTCCGCATAAGAGCGGCTGTCTCGGTACTCCGGTGGAACGTAGTTTTCGCGCAGCGGTTTGTCATTGATCCATACCACGCCATGGTCGATCCAAAGCCGGTCACCCGGCAGCGCGATCACCCGCTTGATATAACTAGTTGCCGGGTTGCGCGGATAGTGAAAAACCACTACGTCGCCGCGCTTGATGGACGTGAGGTGGTAAACAAACTTGTTGATGAAGAGCCGGTCTTCATTCTCCAGCCTCGGCAGCATACTAGGGCCTTCCACGCGCACAGGCTGGTACAGAAAGGTAATAATGAGCACTGAAGCCGCGGCTGAGAGCAGCAGATCGCGCATCCACAGACCAACACCACCTGATTGCGGCGCCGGCGGCGATGCGGGCGATACGATTGGCTCCATTACCCCGGCCTCAGTCACGGCGGAAGTCTTGGAATCGGAAAAGTCGGGGGAAGTCGGCTCCATCTGCTCCTGCTCATTTAGAATCAATGCGGTAGAATTTGGTAGCGAAAGCCGGTAATCGACGCCCTAAAACCCCCGCCTGCATCGAGTGTAATCTTTCTCACCCCATGGCATGAAGCATGGTTGCAGCCTCATCATTACCAAAGACGTATTTGCCTCGCGTTAGGATGCGCTCTACCCCGCATCCATCCTGCCGCGATACTCTTAAAGCCAAAGTGATTCCACACGACACCCAACCCGCGGCTCCGCCGTTTCCCGCTTTGGACAAGGACGATGCGGAACTAACCCCCTTCATGCGCCAGTGGACCGCCGCCAAGCGCGAGAATCCAGACGCCCTGCTCTTCTTCCGCATGGGCGACTTCTACGAACTCTTCTACGACGACGCGGTAACCGTGAGCCGCGAGTTGCAATTGACGCTAACAGCGCGCGACCGAGAGCGTTCCCAGCCCATGTGCGGCGTACCTTACCACGCTGTCGAGAGTTACCTGACGCGCCTGCTGCGCATGGGTTACCGCATCGCCCTCTGCGACCAGATGGAGGATCCCAAGCTCACTAAGAAGATTGTCCGGCGCGAAGTCACCCGAGTTCTCTCTCCGGGCACCGCCCTAGACGCCGCACTGGGCCAGGAGCAGAATAACTTCCTCGCCGCGTATTTCGAGGTTTGCGATAGGACCAGTGAGGTTGTGAGCAAGGCAGGCAAGAAACCGACATCAAGCAATAATACCCCGACAGGCACCCCGCTCTGTGCCGTAGCTCTCCTCGACGTCTCTACCGGAGAGTTCCGAACCGCCGAATACACCGGCCCCTCAGCCCGGCAGCAAGCGGTGGACGAAATCCTCAAGGCCGGCTCCTCTGAGGTGCTCACGCCAACCAGTGCTGAGTTGCCCACTCAACTTGAGCGCATTCCCGCGCGAACCCGCGTCGAGGACTGGGTCTGGACCCGCGACTTCGCTCTTCCGCTCGTCGAGCGGCAACTGAATGTCCGCTCCCTCGAAGGCTTCGGCCTCACCGGCCATCCCGCAGCAGCCATTGCAGCCGGAGCCGTCTTGCATTACGTTCGCACCACGCAGAAAAACGAAGCGCTACACGTTGATAGCCTCCGCTTTGAAGAGCACTCTACGGCGCTTGAGCTTGACCAAGTCACCGTCCGCAATCTCGAGCTGGTTGAGCCGCTCTTCGCCGGCCAGGACAGCCGTGCAACACTCTTTTGCACTCTCGACTCCTGCCTTACGCCCATGGGCAAGCGCCTCTTGCGCGCCACGATTCTGCGCCCGCTGGTTGACGCTGAAGCTCTCGAAGCGCGCTATGAAGCCGTCGCCGAAGCACAGACCTATCTTGTCCGCCGCGAGGAGATTCGTCGCTCCTTCTCCGGACTTCTGGACCTCGAACGCCTGCTTGCCCGCCTCAGTCTGGACTCCGCCGGACCCCGCGACCTGCGTGCGCTAGCGTCGAGTTTAGCTCGCCTGCCAGGATTGAAAACCGCCCTCGACGCCATGCAGGCCTCACGTTGGCGCGAACTCGCAACGCGCCTTGATACGTTAGCCGATGTTACCGTGCAAATCGTATCCTCGCTCGTCGAAGAACCTCCGTTGACGCTCGTCGACGGTGGTGCAATCGCCGCAGGCATCGACGCTGAGTTGGATGACCTGCGGACCATTTCCACCACCGGCCGCCAGCAGATTGCGGCCATTGAAGAGCGAGAGCGCGCGCGCACCGGCATCAACTCGCTCAAAGTCCGGTATAACTCAGTCTTTGGTTACTACATAGAAATCACTAAAGCAAACAGCGCTCTCGCCCCTGCCGATTATGAGCGCAAACAAACGCTCGTCAATGCCGAGCGCTTCACCACCCCTGAACTCAAAGAGTACGAACGTAAAATCCTTACCGCGCACGAGCGCTCCATCGAAATTGAAAGGCGTCTCTTTGCGGAGTTGCGCCAGTCGGTTCTGCTAGCCTCCGGACGTATCAAGCGCAGCTCGGCCATCGTCGCCGAATCCGATCTTCTGGCCGACTTCGCGCATCTCGCCGCCAGCCGCCGCTACGTCCGTCCGCGCATCGCAAGAGAGTCTGTCATCGAGGCCGTCGCCGCCCGTCATCCCGTCATCGAGCAGTGGTTGGAAGAGACCCGCGAAGGAAGATTCATTCCCAACGACCTCTTCCTGAATGCCGCGCCAGACGGTCCAAGCCTGCTGCTGATTACCGGCCCTAACATGGGCGGTAAAAGTACCTACTTGCGTCAGGCCGCAATGCTCGTTCTCCTGGCTCAAATGGGCAGTTTCGTTCCAGCGCAGAGTCTGCGCTTCGGCCTCGTGGATCGCATTTACACGCGCATCGGAGCCAGCGACAACGTAGCCCGCGGCCGGTCTACCTTCATGGTTGAAATGACGGAAACGGCGACCATTCTCAATACAGCGACCAATAAATCTCTGATTCTTCTGGATGAAATGGGACGCGGCACCGCAACCTTCGACGGCCTGTCCCTGGCCTGGGCTACAGTCGAATACCTGCACGCCGAAACCGGCGCGCGCACCCTCTTTGCCACCCACTACCATGAGCTGACCATGCTCGCTGAAAAGCTGCCGCGCGTCCGCAACCTTCGCGTCGGCGTCAAAGAATCCGCCAGCGGAATCGTCTTTCTGCATAACATTGAGCCTGGCGCGGCAAGCAAGAGTTACGGTATTGAAGTCGCTCGTCTCGCCGGCCTGCCATCCGCCGTAATCGAGCGCGCCAAGCACGTCCTGCGCCAGCATGAAAAGCAGGAGCGCCAAAGCGTACAGGTTGAAACTTCTCCCGGGCCAGTGCAGTTGACCATCTTTACCCCGCTCTCGCAGCGTATAGTGGATCGCATTGCGGCAACTGACGTAAATGCGCTGACTCCGTTGCAAGCGCTCAACCTGCTGGAAGAATTACAGCAGGATCTGAAGGAGAAGGGATGAAAACAACCCTCCGTCACACTGCCGGCAGTCTACTGGTGGTTGGCCTGAGCGTCACGGAACTCACCAGCTTGGAGCGCGCCTGGCTCAAGCTCGTGCGCCCGGCCGGCATCATCCTGTTTCGCCGCAACATCGTAAACCACAAGCAGACCCGTGTGCTTCTGGATGATGCAAGCGCTCTCTGCGCGCCCAACAGCTTTCGATGCGTCGATGTGGAAGGCGGATTGGTAGACCGTCTGCGCGATGCTCTTGCCGCCACGCCTTCCGCGCATGATGTGGCTGAGGCCGCGCGGCGCACCGGCAAGCGCGGCCTCATTCGTGAACATGCGGAGCTGATCGCGCAGGGCATCAAGGCTTTCGGCTTCAACACCACGCTGGCCCCGGTCGTGGACCTGGCCCTTCCTGAATCTGAGCAAGTTCTGGGCACGCGCGCCCCTGGTGCAACTCCGGAGCATGTCGTCGATTATGCCCGCCAGTTCTTGGCAGGTTTAGCCGGACGAGGCGTCGTTGGCTGCGGCAAGCACTTTCCCGGTCTCGGCGGCGGCTCTCTGGATTCGCACCACGAAACTCCCTTGATCCACCGGCGCGGCCACGCCGAATGGCGCAAGCATCTCGCGCCTTATGAAGAACTGCGCAACGAATTGCCCATGGTGATGGTCAACCACGCGGCTTATCCTGAGACGCCCGGCAGGCACCACCCGGCCAGCGCGTCCCCTTACTGGATCACTACCGTCTTGCGCAAGCGCATCGGATATGCCGGCATCATCTTCTCCGACGACATGGAGATGGGTGGAATTCTCAAATGCATGACCATCGAGGAAGCTGCGGTTGCGGCCATTCGCGCCGGAATGGATCTGCTGGAAATCTGCCACAAGCCGGAGATGATCCTGCGTGCTTATGAAGCGTTGATCGCTGAAGCCGAACGCTCGCCCGCTTTCTCGCAATTGCTCACCGGCCGCGCGGCGCACACGGCGCGGCGCAGTGCGGCGCTCTTTGCAAAGGGCATTCCCGCGCCGCTCACCACAAAGCAATTTGAAGCGCTGCGCCAGCGCATTCTCCGCTTCCACCAAACCATCATGAAAGCCCAGCCCAACCCGAAGACCAGGACCGCATGAGCGCAAAAACCATGACAGTCGCCGGCATCATGAGCGGCACCTCGGCCGACGGCATCGATGTAGCCCTCATGCGAATCTCGCCCGGCAGGCTGCGGCCCAGCGTCAAGCTGCTCGTCCATCAAGGCTTTGCCTTTCCGGCCTCGCTGCGCCGCGCCGTGTTGGCTGCAATGAATGCCCCCGCAACTTCAACCGCAGAGCTGGCCCGTCTGAATTGGCGTCTCGGCATCGCTTATGCTGAAGCAGTCCAGGCAACCCTCGCGCTGCACAGTCTCCCGCTCGACCTTATCGGCTGCCATGGTCAGACCGTCTATCATCAGCCGCGCACTCAGAGCTATGCGGGCCGCCGCTTCACGTGCACCTGGCAGCTCGGCGAACCGGCAGTCATCGCCGCCGCCATTCATGTTCCCATAATCTCCAACTTTCGTCCCGCCGACATGCTAGCCGGCGGACAGGGAGCGCCTCTCGTCCCGCTGCTCGATTATGTTCTCTTTGCCGACGCCAAACGAGGCCGCGTCCTGCAAAACATTGGCGGCATCGCCAACCTCACCGCCATTCCTGCCAACGCCCCGGCGGACGCCGTAACAGCCTTCGACACGGGCCCCGGAAATATGGTGATCGACTCTTTAGTCCAACAGCTTTTCAATAAGAAATTCGACCGCAACGGCGGCATTGCCGCGCGCGGAACCGTGCTTGAAGCGGTTCTCACCCAGGCGCTCGCCAATCCCTATTTCAAGCTCGCTCCTCCGCGCACCGCAGGCCGCGAACAATTCGGCCGTGAGTACGCATCTAGATTTCTAGCCATCTGCCAACGCCATAGCAGCCGCCCCGAGGATGCGATTGCAACCGCAACCGCACTGACCGCCGAAACTATCGCGCGCAGTTACAAAGCTTATGTCCGTAACAAAATGAAAGGCAGACCCGTCGATTACATCGTCTCCGGCGGCGGTGCCCGCAATGCAACGCAGATGGCAATGCTAGCCCAAAGGCTTGAGCCGCTCGGCTGCGATCTCGCCGTCAGTGAAGACTTCGGCCTGCCCACCGAAGCCAAAGAGGCCGCCGCTTTCGCCCTGCTCGCATGGCGGACCTGGCATCATCTTCCTGGAAATCTTCCCAATGCAACCGGCGCATCGCACCCTGCAATCCTCGGTCAGGTGACCTATGCGTAGGTTTTTCGCGCTCGCTCTCCTGCTCGTCCTGGCCGGCTGCCGCACCACCCCGCGCGACCCCAGCACGCTTGTCTTTCTCATCGAGAGCAGCCCCGCAAATCTCGACCCGCGCATCGGAACGGACGGCCAATCCGAGCACATCGACGAACTCCTCTTCGACGGGCTCGTCGATCGCGACGCCAGCTTCCATTTCACGCCCGCTCTGGCTGAAAACTGGCAGCAGCCCGACCCTCTCACGCTCGTCTTCCATCTCCGCCCCGGCGTCCTCTTCCACAACGGCCGCCCGCTCACCGCGCGTGACGTAGCCTGGACCATCGACTCCATCCGCTCCGGCCAGCTCATCTCTCCCAAAGCCGCGGCTTACACCTCTGTTGGCTCGGTCGCCGCCCCCGATCCGCTCACCGTGGCCTTTCACCTCAAACACGCTGACAACTTCCTCCTTACCAATCTCTCCACCGGCGCATTCGGCGTCGTTCCTGAAGGCAGTGATGCAGCATTCTGGCGTCATCCCATTGGCACCGGGCCCTTTCGCTTCGTGAGCCAGCAGATCGATCAAGAGGTCGTCATCGAGCGCAACCCAACCAGCTGGTCCGGCGCGCCAACCATCGAGCGCGTGCGCTTCCGCGTCGTTCCAGACGCCATCACGGAGTCGCTCGAGCTCGAGAAGGGCTCGGCTGACGTCGAGGTCAATTCCCTGCCCATGGACTCGATCCCCGTGCTCGCCACCAGGCCTGACCTCCTCGTCGAAGATGCTCCTGGAACGCAGATTCAGTATCTCGGCTTCAACCTCCGCGACCCACTCCTCGCCGACCCGCGTCTTCGCCAGGCCATCGCCTGCGCCATCGACCGCAATCTCATCATCCAGACGCTTCTCCATGGCCACGCGCAACTCGCCCAGAGCCTCTTGCCCACTACCCATTGGGCCTACGCCGCCGACGGCCCGCGTTACTACTACGATCCGGCACGGGCCGAGCGCCTGCTCGACGCAACCGGCCACGCTCCCGGCCCCGACGGCATCCGTTTTCATCTCACCATGAAAACCTCGACTGACGCGGACACCCGACTGCTGGCCGCCGTCCTTCAGCAACAATTAGCCAAAGTCGGCATTGCGCTCGACCTCCGTAGCTATGAATTCGCTACCTTTTACTCCGACCTGAATCGCGGCGCATTCCAGCTGTATTCCTTGCGCTGGATCGGCGGCAATGAGCAGCCCGACATCTTCGGCGTCTACGCCACCGAAAACTTTTCCCCCAAGGGAAACAACCGCAGCCACTACTCCAATCCGCAACTCGACGCGCTGTTAAGCGACGCTCGCCAAAGTACCGGCACAACCGCCCGCCAAGCCGACTACGCCGAGGCCCAGCAAATTCTCGCCCGCGACTTGCCCGCCATTAATCTCTGGTACCGCGATACGGTCATCGTGCACAACCGCCGTCTCACGCACGTCTTCCCAACCCCGTCCGGCAGCTTTACCTTCCTGCGGACCGCCGTTCTTGCGCCCTGAACTGCTCTGACAATCCCCGTGAAATCAAAGGCTTCGGCCGCAATCCGCACTGTTCATTCCCGCGCATCAACCTTTTGTCCCCCTGCCTCGTCTACCGAAACAGAAAGAATGCATCTCAACCCGATACCCACAACGATGAGTTG
>JBEKDN010000121.1:0-12099 GCA_050014335.1 Occallatibacter sp.
AAGCACAACTTCCTCATCAATCGCGCCGAAGACATTGCGCCGGCCATTCGCTATGCCTTTCAGATTGCCAAGTCCGCGCGCCCCGGCCCCGTGCTCGTCGATATCACCAAAGACGCCCAGCAGGCCACGGCGATCTTCGACTTTGAAGCAGCCAAGCCCCGCCCCGTCCGCATACATCCGATGCGTAAATATGAAGACGCTTGCCTGACACAGGCCGCCGAACTGATTCGCAATGCCAAGCGCCCCGTCATTCTCGGCGGCCATGGCATTATCGAGTCCGGCGCGGAAGAGCAAGTCCGCACGCTGGCCGAGCGCGCCCAGATTCCCGTCGCCCTCACCCTGCTCGGCCTGGGCGCATTTCCCGCATCGCACGCGCTCAACCTGGGCATGATGGGCATGCATGGCGAGTCATGGGTCAACAACTCCATTCAAGAAGCCGACCTCCTCATCGCCTGTGGAATGCGCTTCGACGACCGCGTCACCGGTTCCACTTCCACTTACGCCACCAAGGCCAAAAAGATTCACATTGAAGTAGACCCGGCTGAGATCAACAAGAACATCAAGGTCGATGTGGCGCTCATCGGCGACCTGCGCGAAGTGCTTGAAGAACTGCTCCCGCGCGTCAGTGGTCGCGATGGCTCCGCGTGGCTCAAGAACATTGACGCCAGTAAAGGCGCGTCGGCCGTGCGCGACATCAAGAATCTGCCTGACTCCGGCCATCTCTACGCCGCGCATGTCATCCACGACATCTGGCGCATTACCGGCGGCAACGCCATCGTCGTCACTGACGTGGGCCAGCATCAGATGTGGGAGGCGCAATACTTCCATCATGAGTCGTCGCGCTCGCTGATTACTTCGGGCGGCCTCGGTACGATGGGATTCGCGCTGCCGGCCGCTATCGGCGCAAAGTTCGCCTGTCCGGAAAAAGAAGTCTGGGTCATCGTCGGTGACGGCGGCTTCCAGATGACTTCCTCCGAGCTTTCCACCATCGCACAAGAGGGCATCAAGATCAACATCGCCATCATCAACAACGGCTATCTGGGCATGGTGCGCCAATGGCAGGAGTTCTTCTACGACAAGAACTACGAATGCACGCCGCTCGTCAGTCCCGACTTCGTCAAGCTTGCCGACGCGCATGGCATTCGTGGTCGCGCCGTGCTCAACCGCGCCGATGTGCTCTCCGCCGTTGAAGAAGCCCGCTCCGCGCCGGGCGCATTCCTGCTCAACTTCATGGTCGAAAAAGAAGAGTCCGTCTACCCCATGATTCCCGCCGGCTCCGCGCTGCACGAGATGATCCGCCGCCCCGGCAAGAATCCCTTGGTGGAGTCGCCGGACGACAAGTAAAAACAGCTTTTAGCTTTTAGCTTCTAGCTTGTTCTTTGCCGATCTGAATTTATGAGAGGCTCATACAAGTTGATAGCTAAATGCTAATAGCTAAAAGCTAGAAGCTAGAGGCTGAAATATGCTGCACACATTCGTCGCTTACGTAGAAGATCTGCCCGGAGTGCTGACGCGCGTCGCGTCGCTCTTCCGCCGCCTCAACATCAACATCAACTCGCTCACCGTCGGTCGCAGTGAGCGCGCGGGCCAGTCGCGCATGACCGTGGTCTGCGAGGCTTCGGCCGAGGCCGGCCATCGCATTCGCGCCAGCCTCTATAAACTCGAGAACGTAGTCGATGTGGACGACATCGCCCAGGCTCCTTCCGTCACACGTGAGCTGGCGCTGATCAAAGTTGCCGCGACGCCGCGCAATCGCTCGCGAATCTTTGAGCTGGTTGAAGTCTTTCGCGCCCGCATCGTCGATCTCGCGCCCGAGTCGCTCACCATCGAGATGACAGGCGTCGAGAGCAAGATCGAAGGACTCATTCAGGTGCTCAACGAAGACGAAGAGCGCGTGCTTGAAATCTGCCGCAGCGGCAAGATGACCATGCGCCGCGGCCATCACACCAGCGGCGTGCTGCGCGCCATGGGCGCCGGCGCAGCAGACGAGCCCGAAGCCGCCGCCGATTCCATTGAAGCTCTTGAAGAAAGCGCCGTCATCGAGCCGCAGTAGCTCTTCTCAATCACGAATTCAAAATCCAATTTGTTCCATCAAAAAAATTAACCACGCAAGCAAAGGAAAACATGGCCAAGACTTATTACGATCACGACGCCGACCTCTCCCTCATCCAAGGCAAAAAGGTAGCCATTATCGGCTATGGATCGCAGGGGCACGCCCACGCACTTAACCTGAAGGATTCCGGTGTCCACGTAAAAGTGGGCCTCGCGCCAAACTCCAAGTCCATTGCCAAGGCGCAGAAGGCTGGCCTTGAAGTCGGCACCGTTCCTGAAGTCACCAAGTGGGCCGACGTCGTCATGATCCTCGTTCCCGATCAGACAGCGGCCAAGTTATACGCGGAAGAGATCGGCCCCAATCTCAGCCCCGGCAAGCTGCTCCTCTTTGCGCATGGCTTCAACATTCACTACAAGACTATCGTTCCTCCTGAAGGTGTTGATGTCGGCATGGCCGCGCCCAAGTCTCCCGGACATCGCGTCCGCGAGGTCTTCACTGAGGGCGGCGGCGTTCCGTGCCTCATCGCCATCCATCAGGATGCCACGGGCACGGCCCACGCGCTCAATCTCAGCTATCTCAAAGGCATCGGCGGCACGAGGGCCGGAGTGCTCGAGACCACTTTCAAAGAAGAGACCGAGACCGATCTCTTTGGCGAGCAGTCGGTCCTCTGCGGCGGCGTCAGCGCCCTCATCAAGGCGGGCTTTGAAACGTTGGTCGAAGCCGGCTATCAGCCTGAGAGCGCCTACTTCGAGTGCCTCCATGAGCTCAAGCTCATCGTCGATCTCATCTATCGCGGCGGCCTGGCCTACATGCGCTACTCCATCAGCGACACCGCCGAGTGGGGCGACTACGTCAGCGGCCCGCGCGTCATCAACGACGAGAGCCGCAAGGCGATGAAGCAGATCCTTACTGAAATTCAAGACGGCAGCTTTGCCAAGCGCTTCCTCGCCGACCAGAACTCCGGTCGCAAGGAATTTTTGGCATTTCGCGAAGCCGAAGCCAAGCACCCGGTAGAGATCGTAGGCAAGGAACTCCGCGCCGCCATGCCGTTTCTGGATCCAGTCACCGTGGAAGAAGTCGCCAAGAACAGGTAACGCTTATCTCTCTTGCGGCGATGGCCTCGCAGGAAACTGCTTGCGAGGCCGTTGCATTCCTTATAGACCAACAATAGTCTTCCATACTTGGCTCGCAACTCGCGAAATACCTGCTTCGCCGGAATGCTGGGCCGGGGATCGGCTAGTGACTTCTTGGCCAGCTTAGTCAGCCATTCATCCCGGCTGGACTCTTCCCTCTCTAAAGCGAGCAAGCCGGCGCGGATCACCTCATCGGTGCTGGCGTAGGAGCCCGATTGAACGCGCTCCTCAACGCTTTGCCGCAGCGGACCAAGATAGACTACGACCGTGTTTTGTGCCGTCGCCATGCGAGCCTACATTGAAGAGATTCCATCCCTTTTGCCTTTGGCATCGTTTTCTTATTGAGAACCTCTCTATTTTGAAGGGCCTCGGTTGCGCCAACCCCAGATTATCCCGCACAAGAACAGCCCAAGCCCTGCAACCGAGAAAAGCCCCCGTTTCCGCCTGAAGGAGCGGCAATGAGGGCTTTTTCTCGCCAACCACAACATCAGCCTCGATCAATGAATCATGTTGATGGTTTCCTGCGTCAGCGTGTCGAAAGTCGTCATCGCCTTGGAGTTGGCCTCGAAGGCGCGCTGCGCAACAATCAGGTCGGAGAACTGGCTGGAGATGTTCACGTTCGAAGCCTCCAGAGACTCGCCTTCCAGAACGCCGCGTCCGCCCGTTCCAGCCACGCCTACCGTCGCCAGGCCAGAAGCGGCTGTGGTCTGGTATTCGGTCGAGCCCACGTCGCTCAGTCCCTGCATGTTGCTCATCGTCGCCAGCGCCAACTGGCCCACGGTCTGGCTCTGCCCATTGGAAAAGGCTGCCGTGATCGTGCCGTCCGAGCCAATGCTGAAGTTCTGGTAAACGCCGCTGGCATACCCATTCTGCACTTGCGCCGACTGCCCGGAGGCGGCATCGGTCTGGGTAATCTCGCCCGACCCGTTCGCGCCAAAAAGATTCCAGGTAAAGTTCAAAGGCGCGGCAGCGTCCGAGAGGCCGCTGAAGGTGACGCTCGTCAGATTCGTGCTCGGGCTCAGAAGGTTCCCATTCGCGTCAAAGCTCATGGCTCCGGTGGCATTGAGCGAGGCCGGAGGATCCTGCACAAGAGTGCCGCCAGTCGACATATTCTCGCCGGAGATCGACAGCTTTCCGCCGCTCACCGTGGCCGCCACGCCCGTAATGCCCGCCGTCACCAGCGATTGGTTGAGCGCCGCCGCATACTGTGTCACGGTTTCGCCTGGAGTGACGGTTGGCGCGGTCGTCGTCGCCTCAACGCCGCTAATTGTCAGCCCGGAGATAGTCAGGTTGGTTCCAGGATTTACCGTGGCCATCCCAGCGCTGCTCGTTCCAAAAAGGTAGTTGACCGTCGAAGCCGTCAAGTTCTGGCTGACGCCGCCGGTCGTAGTCATATTGGCTCCGGTAATTGAAAGTTGCCCATTCGAGTTCGCCACAACCGACACGTTCGTGATCCCCGCCGTTGTCAACGCGCCGGTCAGCGCCGTGGCATAGCTGCTGAGAGATTCTCCGGGCGCAACCGTCGGCAAGGGGTTGATCGTCACCGGAAGGCCGGTCACCGCATCCAGACCGGTGATCGCCAGGTTCGTCGTTGGATCGACCGTAGCGCCCGATCCCAGATCGTAATTGACCGTCGCTCCTTGCAGGTCTTGAGAAACATTGCCGGCAATCGACGTTGTCGCCGTCGCGCCAGTAATCACCAACTTGCCGCCTACGTCCGCAGCCGTCACTCCGGTAATGCCCGCTGTCGTAATTGCGCTTTGCAGCGCCGTTGCATAAGTGGAAACAGATTCGCCCGCGGTGATCGGCGGCGCGGTAATCGCGGCCGTGCCCAATGCGGTCGCGCCGGTAATCACCAGGTTTGTCGATGTGCCTACGGTGCCCAATGTGCCGCTGGTTTCGCCCGAGGGCAGAATGCCGCTGCTCGATCCAAAGCTGTAGGTGTAGGCTGTGTTGCCCACAGAGGGAACGCTCGTAACCGCCGTCAATGTGCTGTTCACCGTGGTCGAAGTGGCTGAAGTCGAAGTTATGGGCAGCGTCTGCGCCGTTGGCGCCGTCGCCGCCGTCGCTGCCAAGGTGTCGGGAACAGTGACCGCATAGCTCCACTTGTTGTCGCCCAGATTTGTGTAGGTCACCGTTGCTTCATAAGGCTTGCCAAGGGAATCGTAGATCTGCACCTGGCCCGCGGTCTGCGTGCCTATGGGAGACGTGGAATTGAGATTCTGCGTCATGCTGAAACTCGTCGTAGCCGAGGGCTGCATCACCTGCCCAGTCGGAATGACAAGGTTCGTCATCCCGCCGCTGGTGCTGACCACGCCATTGGTGGCCATGTAGCCCATCACCGCCTGTCCCTGTGTGCTTTCCAGCGTGCCTGCCGAACTCAACTGAAAGTTGCCATCGCGCGAATACAGTTGGCTGCCACCATTGTTCAGTACAAAGAAGCCCGTGCCGTTAATCGCAGCATCGGTGGCAATGCCCGTCGATGTAATCGAACCGCCGGTGAAATCGGTGCTGTTGGAAGACACTTTCACGCCCGAGCCCTGCTGAATCTCATCGCCCGAGCCCGTGGTGCCAGTCTGCTGGTAGAAAAGGTCGCTGAAGTTCGTCGTCTGCGACTTGAAGCCTGTGGTGTTCATGTTGGAAAGGTTATTGGCAATGGTATTCAGCGCTGTCGAATCGGCGTTGAGACCGCTGAGTGGAATGTAAAAGCTGGGCATGGTGCTTCTCCTCTTTACTTGCTCTGAAGTTGCCGCGGGCCGAAGGCCGGCGCATGATTGGTCTCTTGCGGGCTCTTTCCAGCCCATAACTCTCTACTGTGCGTGGAGCTTTCCATTCAAGGATTGAGCCACGCGCTCGGCTGCGGAACTACCCGCCGGAACACTGAGATTGCCTGGAGCCAGTTTCGCCGTCGCCGCGCCGATAGCGCCCGCAGCTCCGGTTGCTTGAGGCTGCGCGCCGGATTCTCCAGACGGAGCCGCCGTCGATGCCGTAGCAGTGCCTCCCGTAGCGCCGCCGGTGGCCGTGGTCTTTGAATCCGTTGTCAGTGTCTGGTTGATGGAGATCAACTGCTCCAGGCTATTCACATTCACCAGTTGGTTGATGTACTCGTTCGGGTCCGTGTTTGCCGTCGGATCCTGGTTCTTCATTTCGGTCACCAGCAACGTGAGAAAATCGTTGGCCGAAATCGTCGATGCGGAACTGCTTGAACTGCTCGAACTGCTTGAAGCTGCCGCCATCGGGGTTGCCGCATTGCTTGTCAAAGCCTGCGCCGCAGTCATCGCGTGATTCATGATTGCCGTTGCCATCTTGCCTCCCTGCTCTTTTCTCTTCTGAATTCGTTTTGCTAACAATCTTGCTTGCGTGCCTGTTTTACCGCGCCGCTGCTAGAGCTCTGCCTCAAGTCATACGCTCAGGCCATCACTGAAATATGCCTTCCACGCAAACCGGCCGCCATCGCGCCATGGTCAACTTCGGCCGGCACGGTCGCGGCTTCCCTCGCGGAGTTCGCTTCTACCATGGAAATGCTGGCAGAGCCGGATTGTGCGCTGGCCGCGGAACTCTGTGCCGCATTTTGTCCCGCATGCTCTCCCGACTGCTGTCCCGCGCCCTGCTGCATCGCGTCGCCCGAGCCGCGCTCGCTGCCCGACCCTGTCGATCCCGCCCATCCGTTCTCAGGCGCCGTCACCGTCACCGTATCCACTGTGGAGTGGCGCTCGGCAAGAAAGGCATTCAACCCCGCCAGATGGCCGCCCAGCGCCTGTGCGGCGTCCGCCGTGGCCGGCACCAATTCGGCGTGGACTCCGCCTCCGCTGGCGTCGGCCCGCACCGAGACCCAACCCAGCGCCGGATCATGATAGCCCGCCTCGGCCCGCTGCGCGCTGGCATGTACCCACGTTGGCCCGCCAGGCGCACCAGCCGCGTCAAGCGTTGCAAAGGTCTCGCGAGAGTCCTGGCCCGTCGCAGTACTCGAAACTCCCAAATGCCCGCCCGTAGCATTGCTCGCCATATGTGCGCCCACGCCTTCGCGCGCCATCGCGCTCACTTCGGCTGCTGTACCTGTTCCCTGTGCCGAAGCTGCGATTTCCGCGCCGGAAACCGAGCGCAGTCCGGACGGTGCCGTATTCCTTTCGCCGCCGGAAGACTTAGACCTACCTGCAGTCAACGGTGCCGGAGAAGGTTGCATGGATTGCGCTACCGCGGCGCTGGCCGCTGTCTGTACGGAAGCAGCCTCCGCGCTCCCCGTCGATGCCGGTACTTGACTTAAGATCGGAGCTTGGCTCACGACTATTACCTGATTCAGAACCCGAGCTTGACTTAGAGCCGGAACCGCGTTCTGTTCGTGCGCACTGATCCCAACCAAGCTCCGCTGGTCTCCATCGGCCTGCGGAGCTACAGGAGTTGGCGCTTGCTCTTGATCTGGATTGGGACTCAAAACCGCCGTCGGAAGAACCTCTTGTTTGGGCGTCACGACTCTTCGGCTAGGCTCCAAGCTTCGGGAAGACTCCCGGCTTCGGGGAGACTCTTGGATAAGAACTGGCCGCTGCGCGGCGCTCTCGGTCACCGTTGCTTCTGGAGCCGTACTTAGCACCGGACGAGTTTTTTGTGCCGGCTCCGACGCCACCGCCGTTATCTGGCTTCCAGCGTCTGGCGCAATAGGACTCGAAGAAATTTCCGAGCTTCCCGCAAGCGCCGGCACAGAGCTTTGAGTTCCGACCCGCGTGGCTGCCGAATCCGAATTCCGCCCTGGAAACGAATTCTCTATCGAATCGGGGCTCACCGCAGGTGTTGGGACAACCATCGAGTTTGCGGCCATTGGCGCTGCGGAAACGATAAACTCTGAAGTCTCTGGCGTCGATTTCATATCCATTGTCTGTTCGGCAGCCGCGCTCACAACCGGCTCGGCCTCCTGCTCGGTGCCCGAATCGGAAGCCTCGGTTTGCGTCGACCTCTGACTTACTGTTGCATCAGGAAGCGCGCCGTGGACGGAGGGAATGGCCTGAGAAGGTTTCTGCGTCCGAGTCTCTGGTCCGGAAGCCGGCAATGGAGCCGCACTCCGAACCGCCATTTCCGTTTGCCGCGCAATGCCAGCCGAAGACGCGCTCTGAGCTGAAGCCTGCCGCGCTGTCGCCGCCTGGAGTCCGCTCGGAGTTAGAGAAGTTGTCGGCAAAGAGATTTCGGTGGAAGCCATTTCAGGAGTGTTATCCGGCGCCTTAAGCGCAGCCGCAGTCTCAGCCTCGTCCGTTCTCCCGGTCTGCAAAGAACTCGCGTTAGTATGCGCACTTGCCGCGGCTTGTGCCCTGCTCGATTCGATCGGCAGTGTCTCAGAAGAGTATTGCGACGGAGCGGGCGTTTGCGGCAGCGCGCGATTGGAAGCCGCAACCGGATCGCTGCTCTGAGCGCCGGCAACTACATTGGATTCCTTGGCGGCTTCAATCACTTTTGGCAGAAGCGCTGGCGCGGATGCGTTTCGCATTTCCGGGCCCATTAAAGCTGCTTGACTTCCGCTCGGCCATGCAGCCGTCGTCCGCGAAGACTGCCGATCTACGGAACGCGCCCCAGCGTCGCTCGCGTAGCTCTCAATGGCCCTTTCAACAACGCCACCTGCTGGGCCACTTGCGGCCGCTTCCGTTGACGCCGCTTGCTGCGCAGCCGGTGATGATGACGCCTTAACTTCCGGATTCGATAGGCTGCTGGAACTCGGTGACCCGTTCAAACTCGGCGTCTCGCCAAGCTCCCGAGGCTGCATCGTCGCCGCCTCGCCTCTGGGACTCTGGGTCGCAATGGTCTGTGCCGCTCGTGTCGCGCCGGCCGGCTGTTCCTGGGCCTCTGGAAGTAAGGATTGCCGATCGCTGGAGGCCGATGAGATGCCGTTTGGCTGAGACACGGAAGTGTCATAGAGCGAGAAGGTAGTCCGCGTGAATTGCGCAAAGGATTTCGCCGGCGATTGCGTCCCCGCCTCGGCGCCTTCCACAACCGCGTTGGCCGCTGCTTGCACCGGCAATGCTTGCGGAACTGAAACGGATGCCGGAAGCTCGGCATAATTCAACCCAGTTGCTTCCGTCCCGGTTTGCACTGCGTTGGTAGAACTCTCCGCACGGGAACTCTTTGCCGACTTACTTGCCGGCTCGGACGCAGCGCGCTTCTCCGGCGCGGTTGCAGTTGGTGTCTTCGCATTAGAGCCTGTAGAGGCTATAGAGGCTGTTGAGACCGCCGAAGCTCCAGCCCAGGCACCAGCCTGAGAGTATTTCAATCTTGCAAGATTCTCTCTCGACGCATTCTCCGCGCTCACCGGCTCCGCCGCCCGGCGCAATTGCAGAGTCTGGCTGGTACTCAGAGTCGAAGTAGTCTTGGAAGTATCCGAGGCAGCCGTCTTCAGAGCCGGACCGTCTGAGCTAGAGCTTTGATCGGACGCCGCCTCGCCCGCGCCTGGATCATCTTCCGCGACGCCCAGCTTTGAGCCCGTCATTGTTCCCATTGAGACTAGCAGCGACTGCCAGCGAGCGCCGAAGCTTTCCGTTCCACTGGCAGGCGATAACACGAGACCGCGTCCCGTTGCGCCAGCTTGCGCCGCGTTGCGTGAACCGCCCAGCCCGCGGCCAAAGACCGCTTCCGGCTCCGCACCCAACCCGATCTTGACTCCAGCGGCGACTGTCATGCAGAAAGCTAATGCAGGAGGTGTGCCAAAACGCGACAGGTGTGGGTTAGAGCATTGTCAGGAATGGAACAGGCCATCCCGTTTGCGGAAGTCCGCGCCGCTTGGATGTAGATTCCGCCTCAAGTTTTGCCGATGCTGGACGCAGTTCCTGTTGGCCTCTTGCTATACGCTCCGCCGCCAGCGCAGTATCGGGTTGCGCGCCGCGCGCACCTCATCCAGCTTTGACACTCGCGTCGCGTGCGGCGCCGTCTTGACCAGCTCCGGCGTCTCCTCCACCTCGCGGGCAATCGAGCGCATCGCGTCAATGAACAGATCCAGCTCCTCCAGCGATTCGCTCTCGGTTGGCTCGATCATCAGCGCGCCTTGAACGATCATCGGAAAGCTGACCGTGTAAGGATGGAAGCCATAGTCGATCAGCCGTTTGGCGATCTCGCCAGTTCTGACGCCGCGCGCCGCCTGCCGCTTGTCGCTGAAGACAACCTCATGCATGGAGGCGGTTTTATACGGCAGCTCGTAAAGGTCTTCCAGCTTGGCGCGGATGTAGTTGGCGTTCAGCACGGCGTCTTCCGTCGTCTGGCGCAGCCCGTCCGGTCCGTTGGCCAAGATATAGGCCAGCGCGCGGATAAACATGCCGGTATTTCCGTAGAAGGCGCGCACGCGGCCCACAGATTGCGGCCGGTCATACTCCCAGCTCAGTTCATCCGATCCCTGATCCCTGAGCCCCGATCTCTTCTTGCACACCAGCACCGGAGTCGGCAAAAACGGCTCCAGAAAGCTTTTGCATGCCACCGGTCCTGAGCCTGGTCCGCCGCCGCCGTGGGGCGTCGAGAAGGTCTTATGCAGATTCAGATGCATCACGTCCACGCCAAAGTCGCCTGGCCGCGTTTTGCCCATCAGTGCATTCATATTCGCGCCGTCCATATAGAGCAGCGCGCCCTTGACATGCAGAATGTCGGCGATCTTGTGAATCTCGCTTTCGAATACTCCAATCGTCGAGGGATTGGTGAGCATCAGCGCGGCAGTCTCTTCATCCACTTGGCGCGTCAACGCCTCCAGATCGATACCGCCCTCGGCATTCGATTTGAGATTCTCAACCGCGTAGCCGCAGATGGCCGCGGTTGCGGGGTTGGTGCCGTGCGCCGAGTCGGGAATGAGAATCCTCTTGCGGGCGTTGCCCTGCGACTCATGCCATGCGCGCACCAGAAGGATTCCAGTAAACTCGCCGTGCGCGCCCGCAGCCGGTTGCAGCGTGATGGCGTCCATGCCTGTGATCTCAATGAGGCAGCGCTGCAAGAGGTCGATGACTTCCAGAATCCCTTGCGCCAGAGCGACAGGCCGATAAGGATGCGCGTCGGCCAGTCCTTCAATGCGGGCCACGTATTCGTTTACGCGCGGGTTGTACTTCATCGTGCAAGAGCCCAGAGGATACATTCCAAGATCGATCGCATAGTTCCAAGTCGAGAGGCGAGTGAAGTGGCGAATGATTTCAATCTCGCTCAACTCAGGCAGCTCCGGGCTCTGCCCGCGATGCGCCTCGCCCAGCAGCGCCGCAACATCGATTGCGGGCACATCCAATGGTGGCAGCTTGTAGGCGCGCTTGCCCGGCGAGGATTTCTCAAAGAGCAGCGCCTCATTCTGCGTCTGGTGCGGTCGAATTTTTCTGTTTGCGCTGGAGACGGGGATCTGTGGACTTGTCGCCATTTGTTATGCCTCAGAGTCTGGTTTCTTGTTCAATGTTACGTCTGCTGCCCGCGGGCAATCGCATTTGAAGTTTGGGCGAGGGTTGAAAGGGCCGTGTGATCAAGGCGACGAAAAAAAGCATCGGCACGAGCGAAATCGGCAGAAGGCAATTGAAAAAAACGACGAATAGGAGCGCGTTTTTGGCAAAAAAGGCGCGGTTTTTGGTCAAAAAAGGGGCGAAAATGGCGGTTTGCAGTTACTGATTGGTAACCTATGTATAAATGTATGTTATTGATATTGAAGTTCTTATTGTTGGTTTGCGAGTAAAAAGAGGGCCTACACAGGGTAGGGGGGGTGGGGGTCGCCGGATTTCTTGGCGAAGAAAGGGGGAAATTAGGGCAAAAAAATGGGACTAAGGGACTAGGGACTAAGGGACTAGGGACTGAGGGACTAGGCGCGCGGGTTGGGGCTTGGACGGCGGTCATTTGGGCCTCGGGTTTGCTGCTGGTTTTATTGTGCTCCTATGGCAGTTAATTATCTGCAAAACACCTGGCACCCGCGGTGCGGCCAATGTTTTT
>JBEKDN010000122.1:0-12012 GCA_050014335.1 Occallatibacter sp.
AAGATGCCGCGGTGGGCCCGGAAGGCGACCTGCTGCATGCAGAGCAACAAGATCTGCTTCATCAGGCCATTCTTCGCATCCCTGGGATCTTGCGCATCGTTCTTGTGCTCCACGACATGGAGGATTTGACAACCGAGCAGGTTGCGCAAATACTCGAATTGCAGCAGGGAACGGTACGGATTCGGCTGCATCGGGCGCGTCTCAGCGTTCGTAAAGAATTGAACGAAATCCTCAGTGCGTCCCCCGGCCATCCGAACGATCTGGAGCGCATCACGAAAAGGCCCAAGCGGGGCCGGCTCAAGGGCGGGAAGCACGCATCGGAATGCAGTGACCTATTTCGCAATCTCTCGGAATACCTGGATGCCCGCGTGGAACCGCTGACCTGCGAGCAGATGCGCAAACATATCGAGGCATGTCCGTCCTGCGTGGTGTTTCTTCGCACCCTGAGGGCCGCCATCGATCGCTGCCGCTCCCTGGAATTGCCTTGCGACCCGGCCGTGGCGGCTCGATTGCGTGCCATTCTTACACGGGAATACCTGCGCATGCTGATGATTCCCGAGAAGAAAAAACAACCTCCGCGCTGTAACGAATCGTTGCCGTTGTGTCTCTAATGTAGTGGGAGAGGAATATCGCTATGGAAGTGAAGATTACGCATCTCGACCAGCTGAAGTTCACCGTTCAGGCGCGGTCGCACTCGATCTTGTGCGACCAGCCGACCGATAATGGCGGAGAAGACTCGGGCATGACGCCGCCGGAATTGCTCCTCGCCTCATTGGGTTCCTGTGCGGCCTTTTATGCCGCGCAGTATTTGAAGACGCGAAACCTCGCCCAGAGCGGCGTGGAAGTTACGGTGACCGCCGAGAAGCTGAAGCAGCCTGCCAGGCTGGGCAACTTCCGGATTCATGTTGTGTATCCCGTCTCTCTTACGGAAGAGCAAACCGAAGGACTCATGCGTTCCGTGCATCATTGCCTGATACACAACACATTGCTTTCGCCGCCCGAGATTACGATCGAGTTGCCTACAAGCGAACCGATAACCGCCCAAAGCTGAGGTCGTGATCTGATCGCGCAGGGTGCTTGATGTTACTTGCTTCCGTGGCGCGGGGACGGTGTTTAATCATCCAATGGCAAGCCTTGAGAACTTCCGCGTCGAGGTTTTCCGGGCAGTGGCGGAACAATTCAGTTTCCGCAAGGCCGCGGAGGAACTCTATCTGACGCAACCCGCAGTGCGCCTCCAGATCAAGGCGCTTGAGGAATATCTCGGCGTTCAGCTCTTCAATCGCGCAGGCGCGCATATTACCTGACCGATGCCGGCCGGCTTCTGCTCAATTACGCTGAACAAGTCAAATCGCTATTAGTCCAGGCTGAACACGAGATCGCAGCCTTGAGCGGCGACCACGCTGGACAATTGTCGCTGGTTGCGTCCACGACTATCGCTCAGCATGTGCTGCCCCGTCTGCTGGGCGAGCTCTCTAAAGAACATCCCCGCGTTCACCCCACTTTGATCAGCGGCAACACGGAACAGATCGTGGAAGCCATAGAAATGCAGAAGATAGCACTGGGATTCATCGAAGGTCCAGCACAAAGCCGCGACGTCAAGACCGAGCCGTTTCTTGAGGATGAACTGCAGTTGATCGTGTCCTCCGCGCGCGAGTGGGCTGAGTTGAAGTCCATCCCCTGTTTCGAGATTGCAACAGCGCCGTTGCCGATGCGCGAGCGCGGGTCTGGGACGCGCAGGGTGGTTGAGATGGCGCTGGAACGGCAGTGCCTTAAACAGAATCCACTACGCATTGTGATGGAACTGGATTCGATCGAAGCCATCAAGTCTGCGGTGGGAGCAGGACTCGGAGTGGGCTTTGTATCGCGCTGGGCGATGGCGAAGGATCTCAGGCTTGACACTCATTTTAAGACTGTTGAAGTTGCGGGTCTGCGCATCAGACGCGACTTCTGTGTCGCTTACGCGTCCGGCGTTGAACCCCATGGGCTGGCCAATGAATTTCGCAGATTTCTGAATGCGAGTGCGGGCGCGCAAAGAACATTGACACAGCTTTTGCAATCGAATAATTCGACGACCCATATGCTCAAACAAAATTGGCGTGCCAGGCATTGCGCTGCTGCATGTCTTCCCTGGGTGGACAGATATTCTTATATGAGATAAGAATATTGATGCTATCGTTTTCACGGATGCAGCATCAAACAATAAAGAGCGGCGTTGTGCTGGATGAGAACCGAGTTGCATAGAGATTTTGGATTGGACGCCAATTGACAGTGCATTTTTGGAGCAAAAGCCGGTTGATAAGGTCCTTGGGTGCACAAGCTTTCCTGGGATTGGCAATATGCGTCTTTGCGTGGGGCTTACAATATAAGCTTTCGCTCTATGATCCACCTCAAGCCGCTTCCCACCAGATTCCAAAGGCCAAGCTACTGTCCAGGGACGAGCAGTCCAGCATGGCGAAAAGCCCATTGGTAGTCCGCACCGGTACTTTCACAAGGATCATCTACACTGCGCCGGCGACAGCCTTCTTGATTCTATTGCTGGCCATCAACTTATTGAATCCGCCGGTATCAAACAGAGCGGACCGACTAACCCATAAGTTATTGGATTTACACCACGCTATCTTAAGCGGCCTTTTTGTTCGCCCCCCTCCCGTTCTCGCCTAGACAATTCTTTATCGTTCATTCACTAGCACTCGATCAGATTCAGAAGACAGGTGCGACATGCCAAGTTCTCAATCGGAGAATGTGCTCGCGACGTCTTGAACCCAAGCAATCCAAAACTTCATACAGAGGTGCATTCAAGCTATGCGAAAGAGAACCTCCTTGATAGCCGGCGCGGGAATTACGTTTCTTTTGTTGTCAGGCATCGTTGCGTTCATTGTTATGAATCGGCGCCCGAACGCGCATGCAACTGAGGTGCCGTCAGCGAGAGTGGCGGTTGCTTCCACGGGCAACATCGCGCACACTCTCAGCCTTGCTGGGCAGTTCCAGCCTTACCAGGTGGTCGATGTCCATCCCAAAGTCACCGGCTTCATGGTGAAGATCAACGTGGACATCGGCGACAAGGTGCGCCAGGGACAGACTCTAGCGGTGCTGGAGGTTCCCGAGTTGAATGCACAGTTGAAGGGCACTGTATTCGAGATAGAGCGTGCCAAGGACGACTTGCTTCGCGCGCGGAACGAGATCAAGCGAGATGAAGCGATCCATTCGGCGCTTCACGCCGACTATGAGCGATTGCTCCAAACGTCAAAGGCGCAGCCCGGTCTCATAGCACAGCAGGAATTGGATGATGCGGAGAGCAAAGACTCGTCTTCGGAGTCGCAAGTGGATGCAGCTAAAGCTGCCGCGGCCGGTGCCGAGCAACACACCGAAGTGGCTCACACAGACAACGAGAGGGTTCAGGCACTGAAGAACTACACCAACGTCGTAGCCCCATTGGACGGCGTAATCGTTTGGCGTTATGCCGATACCGGCGCGTTAATCCAGAGTGGAACCAATTCAAACGAGCAAGACATCCCGATCGTCAGGCTTGCGCAAAGCGGCTTGCTGCGCCTGCGCTTGCCGATTCCTGAGGACGATGTCAGATACGTGCATATCGGCGATCCAATCGAGGTTCGAGTGGATGCAATTGGCCGCTCATTTACAGGAAAGATCGCACGGTTCACGCGCGACCTGAACTTTGAAACGCGGACGATGGAGACTGAAGTCGATGTCGAGAATAGAGATCTCTCGATTGCTCCGGGAATGTACGCCAATGCTCAAATGCAACTCGCTCGCGAAGATCAGGTGACCACCATTCCAGTCGACGCTCTTGTGCTCAAGGGGGGCCATGAAGCGGTCTACTCGCTGGATGAGAGCAATCGGGTCCGCCTCCGCGGCGTGGAGGTTGGGATTCGTGGATCGCGGCTTGCAGAGATCAAGAGCGGCCTTCGACCGGGAGACCGTGTGATTCTCGCCGCCCAGGAAAGCTACGCAGAAGGCGAACTCGTGTCGCCAATCGTCGCACAGGCGCAGTCTTCGGAAGTAGTGCGCGAATCCGGAGGGGTGATCGACATGAACGCGGAGCAGAGAGAAAACGGAGGTGCAAAGTAATGCCGAAGTTTGCACTGAGATATCCGTACTTCATCATTATGCTGTGCCTGATGGTGGCGCTTGTTGGAGGCGTCACTATTAAGCAGATGCCTGTGGATCTATTCCCCAAGATCGATATGCCGGTGGTTGTGGTGGCGACGTTTTACAACGGCATGCCGCCTGAGCAGATAGAAGCCGACATCACAAATACTTTTGAACGCTTCTTTACATTGGGCGCTAATATCGATCACAGTGAATCGCGCTCACTCACAGGTGTGAGCCTTATCAAGATCTACTTCAAGCCTGGGACCGATCCCAATACAGCGCTGAGCAATATCGCCAATCTCGCCATGGCGGACCTGCGTCGCCTGCCGCCTGGAACATTGCCTCCAGTGGTGTTGGGCATGGATGCTTCAACGCAACCTGTCTGCCTGGTCACCTTGAAGGGACAGGGACTGAACGAGACCAATCTGAAGGATCTGGCGCAATTCCAGGTGCGCAACCAGATTTCCAATGTTCAGGGTGCCTCGGTACCGCAGCCGTATGGAGGCACCTACCGTCAGATTCAGGTCTACGTCGATCCATTGAAGATGGAGGCGCGCAACCTCAGCTTGAACGACGTGGTCGCCGCGGTCAACAGCTCGAACCTGATTCTGCCGGCAGGCGATGTGCGCATCGGCTCGAAAGACTTCAACATATACGCAAACAGCCAGTTCCGCGATGCAAACGCAATGAATGAGATGCCGCTCAAATCTGTGGGCAACGCTTCTGTTCTGGTGGCTGATATTGGGAAGGCGGAGGACTCGGGCGCTCTTCAATACAACATCGTGCGCATCGACGGTCAGCGTTCCGTCTATATTCCGGTCTTCAAGCAGGGCGGCAATAGCAATACCATTACCATCGTGAATGGAATGAAGGCCGCCATCAAGCATCTGGTTGATATTCCTTCATCGCTGAAGACGGCCGTTGTCTTCGATCAGTCCGTCTTCGTCAAGACGGCAATTTGGAATGTCTCAAAGGAAGCGTTTATAGGGCTGGTCTTGACCGGCATCATGATTCTGGTCTTTCTTGGCAGTCCGCGCGCCATGATTGCAGTGATTATCTCGGTGCCGCTGGCGATGGTCGTTTGTCTGCTGATTAGCAACTACCTGGGCGGATCTATCAATACCATGATTCTGGGCGGCCTGGCGCTCGTCTTCTCGAGGCTCATCGACAACGGCGTCATCGTCCTCGAGAACATCTTCCGCCATATGGAGATGGGAGAATCGCCATACGTCGCAGCGGAGCTGGGAGGAACGGAGGTATCGATGGCGGTACTCGCCGCCACCTTCACCACCTCGATCGTATTCTTTCCGGTCACATTCTTTAACGGCATCAGCAAATACATCTTCACGCCGCTAGCGCTTGGTGTAGTCCTATCGATTTTTGCCTCGTACTTCTTCGCAATGACGGTAGTACCGCTCTTTTGCGCGAAGTTCATCCGGCTTAAAGACGAGGGCGAACATGACGAGAAACCGGCGCTCGGCTTTCTGAATCGTTTCGAGAAAAAGTTCAACAAGAAGTTTCAGGCGATGCTGAACTGGTACGAAGGCCTTGCCAAGCGCGCGATGCGGCGGCCGGGCATTACCGCGGCAGCGATTCTTGGCGGCGTAGCTCTTGTGCTTGCGGCAACCTTTCCCTTCATTGGCCGGGCATATTTCCCCCGAACAGATCCCGGACAATTCATCATCAATGTGCGCATGCCCAGCGGCACGCGCCTGGAGGTCAGCAACGAATACGTAGCGAAGGTGGAGGATATCATTCGCAGCGTCGTGCGCCCCAAAGACCTGGACATGATCGTCTCCAATATCGGCGTCTATCCCGATCTTTCGGCAATCTATACCACCAATGCTTCGATGGACACGGCGTTCATACAAACCAGCTTGAAAGAGGGCCATGGCGTCGGCAGCTACGAATATATGCAGCGCGTGCACGAAAGGCTCTCTCGCGAGATGCCTGAGCTTACCGCTTACTATCAGGCCGGCGGGCTCGTGGATAGCGTGATCAATCAAGGATTGCCCGCCCCGATCGATATCCAGGTCAGCTCGATGAACATGGACGGGGCTTACTCACTGGCCAGCGATCTTTCGCAAAAGATCAGGACGATGCCCAACGTAAGCGGCGTCTACATACCGCAGGATCTGGATTATCCAGGTATCGCGCTCGAAATCGATCGTGAAAAGGCCAGTCTGATTGGCCTCTCCGCGAAGGACGTAGTGGACAACGTGATTACCGCAATGACCTCGGATGGCATGGTTGCTCCCAGTTACTGGATCGATCCGAAGAGTGGCAACAATTATATGGTGACCGTCCAGTACGCGAACAAGTTTATCGACAACATGTCGATGGATGACTTCGAGAACATCCCTTTGCGCGGCGTTCATCCAGCCGGATATAGCCCAATGCAAGAGGCTCTTCAAGCCGGCAACCAGTCTCGTGAATTCTGGAAGGGCGATCACACCGCGGGATATACGCCACTGAGTTCGGTCGCGAATATCCGGCGGATCAATACGCCCACCGAAGTCGATCACTATCAGATTCGGCGTGTGATCGATATTTATGTTTCCACCAAGACTGAGGCTCTCCAGTCGGTGGGAGGAGCAATCGACAAGCTCGTCGAAAACACCAAAACGGACAAAGATACAGTGATCAAGGTGCGGGGCGCCGTAGTCAGTATGAATCGGTCATTCGCAGAGTTTGGGCTTGGGCTTATTGTCGCGGTGCTGATGGTTTACCTGATCTTGATGGCCCAGTTCACGTCTTTCATCGATCCGTTCATTATTCTCATGGCCATTCCACCCGGACTGGCCGGGGTTGCGATGATACTACTGATCACCGGGAGCACCCTGAACATCATGTCGTTGATGGGCGTGATCATGATGACAGGCATTGTGGTCTCGAACAGCATTCTAATCGTTGAATTCGCCGGTACTCTGCACAAGCAGGGACTCTCGCTGTTGGAAGCAGTTGTTCAGTCTTGCAAGATACGGCTGCGTCCAATTCTGATGACTTCTCTTGCAACCTTGCTTGGCATGATTCCGATGGCTCTCGGGATGGAAGCTGGCAGCGAGCAATATGCTCCGTTAGCGAGGGCAGTTATCGGTGGCCTCGCGGTATCGGTGGTTGTAACCGTCTTTCTGGTTCCAGCAGTTTATTTGATCGTTCATGGCAGGCATGAGAAACAGTCTGCGATTGCCGGGGAGGCATGAGAAGAATGAAAAGACAGAAGACTCGATGGCCCTTTCCCAAGTCTCTTCTTACAGCTGCAATCCTGTGTTCAAGCCCGCTATTTGGACAGACAACAAGCACACCGCCGCTGTTGCCAGATGCGCCACGAGTTGTGTCTGTGTCTCGTGCAGGACAAGGTGCAATGCCGATGCGGCAGGGTTCTGGAGATGTCTCGGCGGCGCAGGCGGATGCCGCAAATTCGGGTCCACATCCACGATTGACACAGGCCGATGCTGAACAGCTTGCAATGAAGAACAATCCACGAGTGACCGCCGCTCGGCTGCTTGCCCTCGCGCAACATCAAGTTGTTCGCGAAACAAGGTCTGCGGAACTGCCGACAGGAACAGCTAGCATCACTGCCGTGGAGGCGGAAGATGCGAGCCGTATCTCCGCGGGATCGCTTACCGCCTCGCGTCTGTTCACACACGCGGGGGCCGGTGGAGGCTTCACCCAGCTCATCACAGACTTTGGCAGAACCCATAATCTTGTAGCCTCGTCAAAGCTCCAGGAAGAAGCACAGAATGCAAATGCACTCGCCACGACTGAAGATATTGTGCTTGCCGCCGACCAGGCGTTCTTCAACGCTCTTCAGGCGCAGGCTCTTCTTAAAGTGGCAGACCAGAACGTCAGCACGCGCATGACGACACAGACTCAAGTCAACCAGTTGACGAGCAACAAACTGAAATCGACTCTCGATTTGGCTTTTGCCAATGTTACTTTGTCGCAGGCGAAAGTATTGCAGCTTGATGCCCGAAACAATGCCGATTCAACGATGGCGTCATTGGATGCTGTGTTGGGTCTCGACCAGCAAGTAACATACGATTTGGTAGAAGACGACACGCCGCTGACGGCTCCGCCAACTGATCCAGATCAACTCTTGCAATTGGCAGTTAAGCAACGCCCAGACTTGCAGGCTTTGAACTATAGTCAGCAAGCGGCAGTCAAGTTCAGCCATGCAGAGCGCGATCAGAAGCTTCCAAGCATCAGCGCTGCCGGAACAGTCGGCAGTGTGCCCATTCGGCCCGCCCAATACTATCTCAACAACTGGTGGGGCGGCATTGGCGTCAACGTGAATATCCCCGTCTTCAACGGGTTTCTCTACTCGGCACAGGCGAAGGAAGCTACTATCCGCGCTCAGGCAGCCTCGGAACAGAGTCGCGATCTGCGCGATCGGATTGTCAGGGACGTGCGTACCGCATGGCTTGCCACAAATACTGCGTATCAACGGGTCGCTGTGACAGAGGAGCTACTGAAAGAGGCAAACCTCGCGCTGTCTCTGGCACAGACTCGTTACCAATTGGGATTGAGCTCAATCGTGGAACTAAGCCAGGCGCAGTATCAACAGACTGATGCCGCAATCGGCAACACTGACGCGCAGTACCAATACCGTCTTGCTCTGGCCACGCTCAACTATCAGACAGGAGCAAATCCATGATTGAGAACTTCAAGTTGAAGGTTTTCCGCGTGGTTGCGGACAATCTGAATTATCGCAGGGCCGCAGACGAACTTCATATTACGCAACCCGCGGTGACGGCTCAAATCAGATCTCTGGAAGAAAGCCTTGGTATCGCTCTCTTCGATCGGGTTGGACGTGAAACCAGTCTCACCGTGGCTGGGTCAACGCTCTTGCAATATGCGCGACAGATCGAGGCGATCGCTAACGATGCCATTGCCGCACTTGCGCCGTTCGGTGGACTCGAGGGGGTCGAGTTGAATATCGGGGCATCTCACACCATCGCCGACTATCTTCTGCCGACTCTCTTGCCTCAGCTCTTGCGTGAATGGCCCAAGCTCAGAATTCATGTCACAAGTGGAACCACCAATGACGTCCTGCAGGCTCTGAGTTTGCATCAGACCGGAATCGCATTGATCGAAGCCCCTGCCCATCGTCCGGATCTGAAGATCGAGACTTTCGGTGAAGATGAATTGACGCTCGTAGTCAAGCATGATCATCGCTGGGCAATGAAGCCATCGATAAGCGCTGTTGAATTGGTTCAGGAACCGGTTATTCTGCGAGAGGTCGGAGCCGGTATGCGTCATTTTGTCGAAAACTATCTTGAACAGAATGGCATACTACGCCAGCAACTTCAGACCTTCCTCGACATAGACTCGACCGAGGGAATCATCTCCTCGGTAGAGGCAGGCCTCGGCATTGGCTTTGTGCCAAGTCTCGCGCTCGGAAAGGCGCTGCAACTTGGAACGGTTAACGCAGTTCAACTCGAAAATGGCCCGATCCGGCGTGAACTGAGCATTGCGCAGCTAAACGGTCCAGATCCGAAAGGTCCCGTTGGCTCTTTGTTGGAGCTTGTTCGCGAATATGGAGCCTCCATGCGGCACTCGGAATTGGATTGCAATGTGCATGAAGAGCTTGCAAAAACATTGTGATGAGCGATGTCGGATTATTCTGTTTCTGATTTGTCTAGCGAGGAGATAGGGGAGATGCCAGTGAGCGGCGACAAGCAAGAACTGAAGCTGAATTCGGTGATCTATGCAACGGATTTCTCTCTCTGCTCCCAGAATGCTGGTGCTTATGCGCTCCAGATCGCGGAATACTTTTCGGCGAACCTGCTTATTGTTCATGCATTCACTCTTTCCCAAGCGGCCATGGAGGTAGAGGCGGCCAAGTTGCTCGAAAGCGCACAGAGAAAGGATCTGCAGATCCTGTTATCGAAGAAAGCGTCTTTATTGACGACACAACGCGCTCATGCCCTCCCCATGCTTCTAGAGGGTGATCCGAAGGAAGTTATTCCGTTACTTGCCGATGTGCATTCGCCATCTCTGGTCGTATTGGGGACTCATGGCGGGGGGCGCGTGGATCACGGCATTCTCGGTTCCGTCGCTGAGCGGATTCTACGATCGACCAATTGGCCTGCGCTCACAGTCGGTCCACTGGTTAAACCCGCGTCCTCCACAACGTTTCCCTTTCAGAAAATACTTCTCGCCACGGACTTTTCTTCCGCAGCCGCTCACGCGGCAACCTTTGCTGTTTTCTTCGCGGAGGCGCTCGGAGCCAGTATTGACATCCTCAATGTGATCCATGGAGATGACATCGATCGTCCGGGTCGCTTATTAGAACTCAAGAGCCAGTTCTTTAACTCGCTTGGCGGACTTGTGCCCAAACAGGCCAGGGAGTTCTGCGATCCAAAGACATACGTAGTTGTCGGCAAGGCGCACGATCAGATTCTTAAGCACGTTAGAGAGCGATCGATCGACTTGTTGGTGCTAGGAATTCGGAAAACCTCACATCTGAGCATGGAGATGAGAACATCCGGGGCATTTCGCCTTATAGCAGATGCCGAATGTCCGGTCCTGACGATCAGGCGTTAGGAGATTGACTGCTCTGCTGGTGACTATATGGGACAAAAAAGGAAGAAGGCGACCCACTAATACAACGATACCTCGACAACGATTTTTGTCGCGTTGTCAGTGGCGCTTGCGGATTTATCACTATTGAAAGCACCGTCGGCGACATTCGTTCACATTCCTTTCTGCATCGTGATCCTAATTTGCGCCTGCTTAGCTGTCTGGACCTACCGCCGAATGCGCGACGTTCGACGCCCGCCAGCGAACCGTGAGCGGAGAGCGTCATGATGTTGTTTCAAAGATTCCTTGCGACCCGAACAAAGATCTTCTTCTCTGCCCATCTACAAGCTAACTCAGAACGTTAATATCGTTTCCGTTTGAATAGGGAGAAAGATAGAGAAAAGACTTCATCAAAGCTAGCTACTCATGCGAATCTTCAGTCATTTACCTGGTGAGCAAGACGAAACAGATCGTTATGATTGCGATAAGCATCCCGTGAAACGTCACGCTGCTCCTAGGGCCAAGCAGGTTCGAGTGGCCCGCCCGCTAAGCGGGTGTGGTGCGGGCGGAGGGAATTGAACCCTCATGGCCTTGCGGCCTGCGGATTTTCATACCACTTCGGCTTTCGCCGCCCCGCCAGGCGAGTTCGTGGTCTGGACTATACCTTCACCATTCCCCACACGAGGTTTAGGTGCTGCCCGTCTAGTCTCTACACCTTTCCGGAAGTGCTTCCGGGCTTGGCTCGGGATTGCCATTTCAGGTTTCCCCGACTTTGAGCAGTTCTACGCCGTCGGTTTCCCGATGGGCACTCATGTTCGCTTAAGTCCGCTGCGTCTGCCATTTCGCCACGCCCGCGGGAAATTGGCCACAACTCCATCATAAAGCAAGCAGCGATGTTCAACGCCTCTTCAGTCAAGCGAATTACTTCCACGCGACCGAGGCCTTCCTTAGAAATGGCCTTTTCTTCGGAAGTGGCCTCATAATTTTGACAGCGGCGGCAGCCAACACCTCGATTCCCATTTACTTGAATTTCCAGAATGGTCTGCTCACTGGCCTCATCTTCGACCACCGTGACATCGCGAAGTAGCCCCTTATAGCTTTTTGTATTCCTCCGGCAAGAGCCATGCTCGAAGTGCGTGGCAATCGCATTTGACGTTTGAGGACGGATTCGATGAAGCGCTTTCAAGGTTCTGCAAGAGGGCTTGAGTGCGAGCGAGATGGATAGAAGCGGCTGCAAAAACTGGCGAAACGGCGAGTTTTTTGGACGAAAACGGCACTGTTTCGGGCCAAAAAGAGGGCAAAATGGGCGGTTTTCAGTTACTGATTGGTAAATAGGGCGAAAATGCAAGCGATTGATATTAAGATAGTTACTGG
>JBEKDN010000123.1:0-11921 GCA_050014335.1 Occallatibacter sp.
AAGGATGGGCCAACGTGGATGCGCTGGCTGGGCTTTGGACTGCTGTGGGGGCTGATTGCGCTCTCTAATCCCAGCCTGCTGCTCTTTTTGCCGGTTAGCGGCTTGTGGATGCTGGCGCGCCGCGGAAAGAATTGGAGTGCGCACCTGCCTAAAGCCGTTGTTGCTGGACTGCTTTTCTTTGCCGTAATTGCTCCGTGGAGTTGGAGAAACCAGCGGATCTTTCACCAATTTGTACCGCTGCGCACAAACTTTGGCGCGGAACTTTACATGGGCAACGGCCCGGGCGCTACGGGCGTGATGATGCTCTACAACCATCCGATCAATAATCTTCGGCAATTCAAACTTTACCGGCAGATGGGCGAATTGCGGTACACGGCGTGGCGTGGCGAGCTAGCCAAGGAGGCCATCGGCGCCGACCAGGCGCGCTTTTTGCGACTGTGTCTGACGCGCGTTTACTTCTTCTGGTTTGGGGTTCCGAATGCGGATTTAAGCGCGCTGGCAAACTTTGGCCGCGGACTGAATTATGGCTTTACCTCGGTGGCTGGCCTGTTGGGTCTGGGGTTGGCGCTGCGGCGGCGCATTGTGGGCGGGGGCCTATTTGCCGCGGCATTCCTGCTGCTGCCGGCGATCTACTATGTAGTGACAGCGCACGCGCGCTTCCGGCATCCGCTGGAAGGGCTGATCACGCTGCTTGGCGTGTATCTTTTCCAGCAGGCGGAATGGCGATGGGGCTTTACGATTCAAGGGCTGCGACGGGTTTGGCCGGTGGGAGCGGATCACGCTCAAGAATAGAAGCCAATGCCTTCGAGCGAAGCCGATAGATTATTTTGAATGGATTGCATCCTGACAAAAACATAATATTTGTTGCAACGAATACCTTACTTGCATCATCGTATGGGTGGAAGAGGAATTAGCGCGGAGAAAACTGGCTTAGCATCTCTGGAGCGCGAAGTGGTTTTGTTGAGTGAGAATCGAGAGTTTCCGGCGACGGCTTCCCCTGGCGTTCGGCCGGCATGCCCACAACGGCCCGCGGGCCCGACATCGAAAGGATTTGCGATGAAGCGTTTTGCTCTTATAACCGGTATTCTGGCGCTTGCGGCTCCCCTGGCCCTGGCGCAAGCCTCAACATGGACCAGCGATACAGCGCATAGCGAGGTGGATTTCACAATTCGTCACCTCAGCGTTTCAAACGTGCACGGGCGCATTGGCAAGGTGGCCGCGACCTTGCACTGGAATGAGACCGACATGACTAAATCGACCGTGACGGCGACGATCGACGTTGGGACGATCGATACTGGCGAGCCGGCGCGCGATACCCACCTCAAGTCGGATTCGTTTTTTGATGTGGCAAAGTTTCCTACAGCTACGTTTGAGAGTACTAGCGTGGTAAAAGGCGGTAGCGGGCTGACGGTGACAGGCAACTTTACTCTGCATGGCGTTACGAAGCCTGTGACTTTGGATGTGGAGGGACCAAGCAGTCCTGCGCTGGGAATGGATCACAAACCGCACTCGGGCTTTACAGCCACAACGACGATTAGCCGCACGGCCTTTGGGATTGGCACGAAGTTCCCGGATGCGGTTTTGGGTGACGCGGTGAAGCTGACAATTGAAGTTGAGGTGGTGAAGCAGTAGAGCCTGAGGAGGAACGAGGGCGGACGATGGCGGGACTGAAGCTGGAGATTGTGCAGGAACGTCCGTTTGCGAGCTTGGAAGAAGAGGCGCTGCTGAATCTGCTGCGCACCTCGGATTGTCTTAACCGCGCATTCCACCTGAAGACGCGCGACTGGGGCGTGACCACAACGCAATATAACGTGTTGCGGATTCTGCGCGGCGCGCATCCGAAGGGGCTAACCTGTTCCGCAATCGGCAGCCGTATGATCACGACCGAGCCGGATATTACTCGGCTGCTGGCACGGCTTAAAACTTTGAAGCTGATCGGCCAGCGACGAGACACTCAGGACCGGCGGGTTGTCTGGACTACGATCTCGACTGCCGGCTTGAAGCTGCTCAAGGATATGGACCCGGTGATTCTCCGGCTGCCGGGGGAACTGCTGGGAGAGCTGAAAGCCGAGGAACTGACAGAGTTGATTCGGCTGCTGGAACTGGCGCGCAAGCCACCTGCGGTGGGGCCAGCGGCTCGCATCTCGCTCGCGAAAGGTCTGTGACTTCTGAAGCCACCTGCGGTGGGGCCAGCGGCTCGCTTCCTGCTCGCGAAAGGTCTGTGACTTCTGAGGCCACCTGCGGTGGGGCCGGGATCAATAATCTCTTGAACGGGAACGTGGTATCCCACCCATTCGCAAAGAAGCGAATGGCTGGGATACTTAGATTTGAAGAGCTTGAAAAAGAAAAACGCGCACCGATTATCGGCCTAATACCTTTTGAGCCACCAATTCCTCGTCGGCATCGCTGCGAATGATCTTGTTGTGCAGGCAATAGAGGGCGAGCTCGAGGCGGTCGCTGACTCCCAGTTTGTCGTAGATTTTGCGTAGATAATTCTTGATGACCTGCTCGGTTGTTCCCAACTGGAAGGCGATTTCCTTATTGCGCTTGCCTTGTGTAATGCAAGTGATGATGGCCATCTCTTTGGGAGAGAGTTTGGGCTGGGAGCGCGGGTTGACCAGCGCGGCGGCCTGGGCCCGATAAGCCTCGATAACCCAACTGACCGATTGATTGTCGATCCAGGTTTCGCCGGCGGCGATGCGGCGTACGCAACGAACCAGCAGGTCAGGCGAGATGGAGCGGCTGACAATGCCACGCACGCCGCGGCGGTAGAGCTCGACGGTCTGATTTTCGTCGGCCGCAACGGCCTGCACGATCAACTTGACCTCGGGCGCAACCCGCAGCAACTCGGGGATGACATTGGTAGTGCCGGTCAGCAGGCTCCCCTCAAGCAGCACAACGTCTGTGGGATAGCGCTCAATGGCTGACTGCAGGTTCTCGAGCGAATCGGCCTGGGCCACTACGCGCAGGTCGTCTTCTAGCGCGAATACCTTGCGAATGCCGACGCGATAGATGGCCTGAGAGTCCGCGAGAATCACGCGGATGGTCCCCGGCTTCACCGGAAGGTCGAGAGCTTCGACGTCTGTGGAATCTTCTAAATGGTCCATATGAGGTGGTTTCGCCAAGCCTTTACTGACTGCTACTGCTCGGCAAATTGATAATCGTCGATTGTGGCAGCAGCCTGATAGTTACCTTGGTTCTTTGAGCAGCGTACCACACGACCCTGGCAATGAACCAGAACATCGTGAGGGGTACCTAGAACGGGACCGGGCATGCGCAGAGAAAAACTTATCTCGAGACCTGCCGGCACTGAAGTTTCCAGATCAAAGACTACGCCGCTGGCGGAGACATTTCGCGTAAGTGCGGGAATGTCCCCTTTGTCGGAGGACAGAATAACCGGCAAGGTAATCGGAAACCGGACAGCGCATCGAACTTCCTGCTGTTTGGCGGCGGATCGAGAACGAGCGGCGGATTGCGGTAATGCGGATTTCAATTCGGTCATAGGAGGGCATCTCGAAGCCAGACAATTACAACTTCACTGTACCGGAGTTTGCCTGCAAGTCCCATGTCACCAAAGTTTGCCAGCAGGTAATACGACTGAGGAATTGGGACTTGATGCTGGCCAAACGATGCTGGTTGTGCATTGCAGCTGCCTAGGCGACCCCGTCGGCGGGATGAATTGAGCCGTCCCGCCCACCGCCAGCAAAGGGCTCAAGAGACTACAATTGCTGGTATCCGCTTCGTGGAGGCTCGCCTTGTTTGCCGCGCATTTGACCCGACTGCATGCTGCCGCTTGTCTGCTTCAGAATCATTTTGGAAGGCTGTCAATGCGCCTCAGCGCACTGCTGGCTTTTGCGCCGCAGAACGGCCTGCGCCATTATCTGAAAGCGCAGTTTGCCGATCAGACATTCAAAGGCCTCTATCACTGGAACCTCTTTGATGCAGCGGTGCTGCTGCCTTATTTTGCAGTGATGATCGTGCTGGCCTTTTACGGCGTTCACCGTTATACGATGTGCTACCTCTATTTCAAATACAAAAAGAACTACCGCCCGAATGCGCCCCGGCATTTTGAAGAATTGCCACGAGTGACCGTGCAACTGCCAATCTTCAATGAGCAGTTTGTCATTGATCGATTGATCGAAGCCGTCTGCGCGATGGAGTATCCCAAAGACAGGCTGGAGATTCAGGTACTGGACGACTCGACCGACGAGACGCAAGAGGTGGCGGCGGGGATTGTGGCGCGCTACGCGGCGCTGGGAAACCCGATCGTCTACATTCATCGCACCAATCGCCATGGCTTCAAGGCCGGGGCGCTGGATGCGGGACTCAATGTTACCAAGGGCGAGTTTGTGGCCATCTTTGATGCCGATTTTGTGCCGCCGCCGGATTGGCTGATGAAGGTAATTCATCATTTTGCCGAGCCGGAGATCGGCATGGTGCAGACGCGCTGGACGCACATGAACCGCAGTTACAGCATGTTGACACAGATTGAGGCGATCCTGCTGGACGGCCACTTCATCATCGAGCACGGCGCGCGCGTGCGCACTGGCGATTACTTTAACTTCAACGGCACCGCCGGCATGTGGCGCATCCAAGCGATTGTTGACGGCGGCGGCTGGCAGCACGATACGCTGACCGAAGATACCGACCTCAGTTATCGCTCGCAGATGGCAGGATGGAAGTTCAAATATTTGCCCGAGGTCGAGTGCCCGTCGGAACTGCCCATCGAAATGACGGCCTTTAAAACGCAACAGGCGCGCTGGGCCAAGGGGCTGATTCAGACCAGTATCAAAGTGCTGCCGATGATGTTCAAGTCGGATGTGCCGCGCAAGATCAAGGTCGAGGCTGTCTATCACTTGACTGCGAATTTGAGTTATCCGCTGATGATTGTCATGTCGGTGCTGCTGCTTCCGGCGATGGTCTGCCGCTTCTACCAGGGCTGGTTTCAAATGCTGATCATCGACGTGCCGCTGTTTACCGCATCGACAGCCTCGATTGGCGTGTTCTATCTGATGGCCGAGCGCGAGCTATTCCCGAAGACATGGTGGAAGACGTTGCTTTATCTGCCGTTCCTGATGGCCTTGGGCATCGGCCTTACGGTGACGAATACCAAAGCTGTGATGGAGGCATTGCTGGGCATCAAGAGCGCATTTGTGCGCACGCCGAAATATCGCGTGGCCAAGAAGGGTGAAAAGTCCCAGGCCTCGAAGTATCGCAAACGCCTGAAGCTGACGCCGTGGATTGAACTTCTGATTGGCTGCTACTTTTTTGCGGCGATTCTCTACACGTTTTCAAATCAAAATTATTTCACGGCGCCATTCTTGATTCTTTTCGTAATCGGTTACTGGTACACAGGATTGATGAGCCTGTTGCAAGGCCGCTTTGAGCGTTGGCGCAACGGCGCGGGAGCCAATGCGGACGCCAACACAGATGAATCCAGTCCGAAGCCGTTTCCGGTGGGAGTGTAAGTAAGTCAAATTCCAAGAGGTGCACATTGCAAGAAAATCTGAATGGATTTTTGAACACACCCTATGGTTTCACGATCTTTTTCGCAGCTCTATGGTGCTCGATTTCCTTCGGCATCAGTGTCATGGGCGGATGGTTTAGCTTATCGAGGCGTTTCAAGAAGCAGTCTGATCCTTACGGGGATACGAAAAGCGCGGGACCGCTTTTCTACGGCGTGAAGATGCGGTTCAGGGTGAATTACGGCAACGTCATCCGCATCATCGCCGCGGACGATGCACTTTATCTTTCGATGCTTTTCGTCTTTCGCATCGGCCATCCGCCGTTGCGCATTCCTTGGAACGAAATCCAATTCAGGAGGACGAAATTCCTGTGGATGAGATTCGTAATTCTAACGCTCGGCGAAGCGGAGCACATTCCAATGCGCATCAGTGAGCGTATGGCGAACAAACTGGGGATATTGGGGCGTCTGGCCGTTTGAGCACTTTCGCCGACAGACTGAACGAAGGTCGTTCAACCGGCCCGTAGAAGCGGTTGGCATTCTTCCAGTAATTCTTCGCCGGGTTTGAAGCTCTCCTTAATGCGGGCAATCTCAGCTTCGAGTGCGGGCGATTCTGAACTGGGAGCGGCAATTTTGAAGATAAAGAACTTTCCGCAGATGAGCGACGCAGAGATGTGAATGAAGGTACGGTTTCGCGAACCGGGGCACAAGAAAGTGAAGTAGGAGCCGGGCGCGCCAGCCACCTTCGTCTTGCCCTCTTCCCAAATCTCGCCAGCAGGACAGAGGTGATGTACGAGGGACTTTTTGAACTCGAGAAAATCTTCGATCGTGTCGCCTGGTTCGCTGTCAACCGTGGCCACGCTGACGCTGATCTTGCCTTTCACAAAGGCGACTTCATTGGAGTTGTCATGCCGCCGCTGCTGCCAGCCGAGAGGCGGCTCAACGGCGAAAAAGCCGTCTGGCCCTTGGTAGACGCGACCGGGTATTCTTCGCGGCGGGAGGTACTTATTGCCGAATCTCCGACCTCCAGTTAGATTCCATGCCGCTGCACAGGACGGAAGAACGACTGCGAGATCAAAGTGACTCATTCCCATCGTCATTGCGGATTCCCCTTGAAAGAATGTCGACTGGGCTTTTTGATTCCAGAAGGCCCTGCACTAAGTATTGTTGGAAAACGCGGCAGAACGTTTCAGAAAAAAGATGAAAAAATGGAGTTTCCGCAATTGAGTCAAGCGGAAGATTGGTGTCCTGACTTGGTACAGCCTTTAATCTTTATGCTTGTCTTCGGGACAGCGCGAGATAGCGCCAGTCGGAAATCAGAGAAGCAGAGCGCTTTCGCGGCTTTTTTTCTAAAAACGTCTGGTGGGCAATTTGGGCACCATTGCGCAGAATCGCTCAGAGCCACCGATTCCTGGAGGGCGCTGCCGCGCCGCCTCCGGTACAATAGGTTTCAAGCGCCTGCCACACTTGGAACCCCCGAAATCCCGGTTCGCCAGGCGCATCAAAGCATATGCTAACCAAAAACTTACCCGAAGCCCTTACCTTTGACGATGTGTTGCTGGTGCCTGCCTACAGTGAGGTCGTGCCCGTGCAAGTGAGCACGCAGTCCCGGTTAACCTGCGGAATTACGCTGAATACGCCGCTGCTCTCTTCGGCCATGGATACGGTGACTGAGTCTCGCATGGCGATCGCGATGGCGCAATTGGGCGGGATCGGCATAGTGCATCGCAATTTGACCATTGCGGATCAAGCGGGCGAGATCGACAAGGTGAAGCGCTCAGAGAGCGGCATGATTGTGGACCCAGTTACGATCGGGCCGGACCAAATGATTGGCGACGCGCTGGATGTGATGCGGCGCTACAAGATTTCTGGCGTGCCGGTGACGCAAGGCAAGCGTCTGGTGGGCATTCTTACCAATAGGGATCTGCGCTTTGAGACTCGCACCGACATTCCCGTTGGCGAGGTGATGACGAAGACGAATCTGATTACCGTGCCAGTTGGCACTACGCTGGAGGAGGCGGAGCAGATTCTGCATGAGCATCGCGTGGAGAAGCTACTGGTGGTGGACGACCAGTACAACCTCAAGGGCTTGATCACGGTCAAAGACATTCAGAAGAAGTTGAAGTATCCCAACGCAAGCAAGGACGATCAGGGACGGCTGCGCGTGGGCGGCGCGATTGGCGCCACGGGTGACTTTCTGGAGCGGGCCGAGGAATTGGTGCGGGCGCGCGTGGATGTGCTGGCGATCGACTCGGCGCACGGGCACTCGTCGCGCGTGCTGGATGCGGTGCGCGCAATCAAGAAGAGCTTTCCTCGGGTTGGTTTGCTGGCCGGAAACGTGGCTACTTACGAAGGAGCGCTGGCACTGATTGAAGCCGGCGCGGACGCGATTAAAGTTGGCATTGGGCCGGGTTCGATTTGTACCACGCGCATGGTGACTGGCGCGGGAATGCCGCAGATTACGGCCATTGCCGAGGCGTCCCGGGCCGCGCGCGAGCACAACATCCCTGTGATCGCCGATGGCGGCATCAAATATTCCGGCGAAATTACCAAAGCCATTGCGGCTGGAGCCAGTTCTGTGATGATCGGCTCTCTCTTTGCAGGCGTGGATGAGAGCCCAGGCGAGACCATTCTTTATCAAGGGCGCAGCTTCAAGAGCTATCGCGGCATGGGCTCGCTGACGGCTATGAGCCAGGGTTCTGGTGAACGCTACTTCCAAAGCACGGCCGACCTGGCCAGTGCCGAGTTGGGCAGCGAAGGTGTTGTGCAGCGGGAGCGCGCGAGCCAGAACCGTTTGGCCAAGTTTGTTCCCGAGGGCATTGAAGGACGCGTGCCTTATCGCGGACCGCTGGAGTCGATGATCTTTCAGCTTGTGGGCGGCCTGCGCTCCGGCATGGGTTATCTGGGCTGCGGCACAATTACGGAGTTGCAGGAGAAATCGCAGTTTGTGCGCATCAGCGGCGCGGGGCTGCGCGAGAGCCATGTGCACGATGTGATCATCACTCGCGAAGCACCGAATTATCACGTCGAATAGAGGCGCATCGAATAAGGACATGTTGAATTATTCTTCTTTTTGCTTGATTCGAAGCATTCACCCAGGAGCCTTGTTGAAGCGGGCTTCTCATACTCTGGAGAGAGGTTGCACAAGTTGTACGAACGCTCTGGCCGCAACGGCCTAAAGTTTTGGATCAGCGCCTGGCTTCCGGTTGCCGTGTGCACAGGGATCATCATGATCGAGTCCACGAAGACCTTTGGCGCGGATCATACGAGCCAGCCACTGCGGATGATTTGGGAAGCGATCTTCGGCCCAGTCAGCAATGCGCATTGGCCAGTGATTCATATTGCGATTCGCAAAACGGGGCATTTTCTGGGCTACGGGTTCATCGGCGTGGCGTGGCTGCGGGCTTGGTGGATGACGCTGCCCCACTCGCATTTTCTGGAGGACACCTTTCTGGCTCTGATTGGCACGTCGCTAGTGGCGAGCATCGACGAACTGCACCAGAGCTACCTGCCGAACCGCACCGGCTCACCGTGGGACGTGCTGCTGGATTGCTGTGGAGCGCTGACGCTGCAACTCGTTTTGTACTTCTGGCTACGCGTGTTCAGGCCCAGAAAACTGCTACGCGCGGAGTAAGCGCTAATCTTGAATCGTCTCTATCGAAGTGCTGGAGAGAGGAATGGCGACGGAGGCAACCAGAAGATTCACCTGGTATGTATAACTCACCTTCACCTGAATCCGGCATTGCTGAGCCCAAGCGACGCAGGCGGTGCCGTTTGTCTTAGTGGTCAGCGGTGTAACCGTAATGTTGCTTGCGGTCAAATTCATACCAGGATGCGCCAAGCTTAATACGAAGTTTTGCACATCGGCTGTCGAAGCCTGGCAGCCTACTTGAGTCACTGACGCGCAGGCGGTTGACCAATCCGAACCGCGCACCATGGCATATCTGGAACCAGCCTGAGCGGCCGTTGCCACAAAATTGCCTGCAAACATCACGATGCAGAACTCAATCACAGCGAAGATCAACGTGAAGAAGAACATGGAAACAAGAGCGAATTCAACTATTTCGACTCCGTCTTCGCCACTAACGATTCTCTTCAGTCCTCGCATCTCGATCCTCCAGCATACTTTCAACAGCCTAAATCTACTGCAAAGCGAATCCTGCTAATTGCCTCGCACGGTCGCCGTGTTGGTCAAAGTGAAAGTGGATGGTATGACGCCCCAAGGCACCAAGGTGTGATAGGTAGACGAGGCCGTGACCTGAACCCTCTTTACAACTGTGCTGCTGACAGTAGAGCTTGCCGTGCAAACTGGAGTCGTGGAGCAGTTTGCTTTGTACAAACTGCCATCGCTGCATTCACAGCCATAAGTAGGCGTGGTTACCACAAGGTTGGTAATATTCGGGGCGCTTTGCTGGGCAGCCGTGGTCATGCCAGCGGTATCGGAGGGAAATTGCGATCCGTATTCCGCCGCGGCGTGTGCGGCGTTGGTCACCATAATGCCGACATAATATGCGCGGCCAAGATCAATGGCCCCAAACAAGAGCGCGAGCAGAAAAGGAGTCACAAGGGCCAACTCAACCATGGCGTTGCCACGATTGGTTTTGCAGAAACTGCGGAAACGCGCAAGAATTTTCATCGATTACTCCGCAAGAGATATGGTTGTCGAACCGCTGCCACCGCCACCACCAGAGCCGCCAGGGCATACTCCACCCGGCATTGAGGCGCAACTCAGGGATATGGCTGAGTTCACCATCACGGTGTTGGCGACCACCATGCCGTAGGAGGTTACGTAACTGCCACCGTTCAGCGTAAGTTGGGCATCGGGAAGGTAGACCGCGCCGCCCCAACTTGAACCGGAAGCCGAATCGAGGTTTACCGCACTACTGTCGGTTGCGGACTGCCAGATCAGCATACCGGCGCAAGCAGAGGTGCAGCCGCTGTAATCAGAAGGACTCGCAGAGATCTGAGCAGCTGTGGGCGCGGTCAGCGACATTTGCGATGCGCTATTCATGTTGAGCTGCCCACCCGCAATATAGATGGTGACGCCTCCAGCGCTGGTGCTCGTGAAGTTGATGCCGCCGATGTTGAGGCCGTTGGCGAAATAATATAGGCCCGGGTTAAGAGTCACGGTATAGCCGCTTCCGTTGAAATTTAGGCCGCTGGAGAAGTAGCCAGGCTGCAACGTCGTGGCTCCACTGATTGGATTGCAACATGAACTTGAAGCGCCCGGCACTGTGGGCACCGTAAGGCTAGCGAAGGGATCCGGGACGATCGCGGAGCCTGTCGTGGGCGCGGGAGTGAGTAAGGCACCGTTATTTGTGGCGGTTCCGTGAATGGTATAGGAGCCGATGGTCACTGTAGCACCGGCGTCTTCCATGACCGCGGGAGATGCACCCGAGTTGACGTTCATGCCGCATGTGGAACCGTTAGCATCGGTGATCTTGGCGCCCGAGTTCAGCGTCAAGGTTTGGCCGGAAGCCCCAATCGAATTGAGGCAGGGACCGCCTCCGCTGGGGACGTATTTGCCGGCTTCAGCGCGGGCAGAGATCTGCATTGTATGGTGGCCGAAGATTCCGGCGAAGAAGGTGGGCTGCGTATAGGAAACTACAGCCTCCACGTAGTTTGCACTTGTATTATTCGGATCGGAGGCGACGGCACAAGGCGGGTTGTTGACGGTGAGGAGCAGACCTGTTCCGGATGTAGCGGCGCAATTCTTGAATAGGGTTGGCGAAGGTGCTCCGCCCTCTGTCAAGGCGTCTACCGCGGCGGTCGTAATCACGGCGCAGTCGTTCGCCGAGCATCCACTCTGTGCCAATGCACCGGCCATTGCGGCGGAGTCAGCCAGCGTTTGCAGTTGGCGTTGAGTGTAGTAGAGATTGCCAATATCGACAGCAAGGGCCAAAAATGAAATGAGCAGCGTGGAACACAACGCCGTCAATACAAGTACATTCCCGCTTTCATCTTTCAGCATTCTCATTGTTTTTCTTCCTCAGCGATTGACAAGGTAATCGTGACTCGGCATTCCGCGCGCTGCACGGCGATCAAAATAAGCTCTCACAGCATCTGTCACGCCGAATTGTACCATCGGAGGGCCAAATTGGATACCCCGTTAAGCGTATCTTAATCAAAACCATTGTGCGGTTCCAAGACGGTATGCGAAGTTCCTAAAGTAATGCCGGGCAGAGAGCGTACCTGTTAAAAGTGGCGAAAAAGCGGGCATTTCATGTTAAAAACGCATCTTTTTGGGCTAAAAACGGGGCAAAAAGCGGGGTAACCAGTTACTACTTAATTAACAGGGTAAAATCGTAAGCTATTGATATAGAGATTGTTGCAGGAATTATCTGGTCAATAAACTGGCTCTGTAGGGGTAGGGGGGTGGGGGTAAGCGGATCTTTTGGCGAAGAAACAGCGAAGATAGGGTGGGAGCCAAGGGCTGGGAAGCGGGCGGCGGGCGGGT
>JBEKDN010000124.1:0-11817 GCA_050014335.1 Occallatibacter sp.
ATGGCTCTGCCGCCGGCCGCCGCGCTGCTGTGGGTGATTGTCCCGCGCGGAACGTTTGAGCGGCTGGCTACGATTGGCGAGCAGCTTCAGGGCGGCGACCTGAATCAGCGGTTGAATATCTGGCAGGCGGGATGGGTTGCATTTGTTCGCGCGCCGTTCTTCGGCTCCGGCGCCGGAACTTTTGTGAACGCGGCAGGCACTGCGCCGATCGACTCGGCGCACAATACGGTGCTTTCGATTGCGGTTACGGGTGGGCTGTGCGCGCTTTTTCTGGCCGCTGGGATTGTGGCCGCGGCCATATGGGCAATATGGAAGACTCACGGGCCACTGCGATGTGCTTTGGCGACGGCGCTGCTGGTTTGGCTGGTGGCTTCGCTGGTGGCAACGGTCGAAGAGAATCGGACGACGTGGCTGCTGCTGGCGCTGATTGCGCTGGCGGGAAGACTGGCGGTGGAAGAGCCGGAGGGGGTGGAGGAATGCTTTCCCTACAGCCAGTTGCGATTTAACGCGAAGATGGAAAGCGAGCCGATCCTGTAGACTGGCGATTGATTCCGCCAGTATGTTCCCAATCTCGCAAATCACGAAGCTCTTCCGCGGCGGCAGCGTCAATCGCCGCATTCTGAGAGCGGCGGCTTCAGTTACGGCGGCGGGGATTCTGGTGAAGATTGTGGCGACCGTTAAGGAATTTGCCGTCGCCGGGGTCTATGGGCGCTCGGATGCGATGGACGCATTTCTGGCGGCGTTTCTGATTCCCAACTTGCTGATCAATCTGATCTCTGAATCGATGAATCAGGCGCTGGTGCCGACGCTGATTCGTGTGCGGGAGCAGGAGGGGCATGAGCGTGCGCAGCAGTTGCTGTCGAGCTCGATGCTGTGGGTCTGTGGATTGTTGACGGGCGCATCGGTGGGGATGGCGCTGACCGCGCATGGATTTTTTCCGCTGATCGCATCGCATTTTGCGCCGGAGAAGCTGGTGCTTTCCATCCGACTTTTTTATGCTTTGCTGCCGGTGGTGCTGATCACAGGGATCGCCACCAACTGCACGGCGGTGTTGAATACCTTTGACCGCTTTGCGCTGCCGGCGCTGGCTCCGGTGGCAACGCCTGTCGCCATTATTGCGGGAGCGGTATTGCTGAGCGGGCGCTTTGGAATCTGGGCGATGGTCTACTCGACGCTGGCCGGCGCAGTGATTCACGCCGTGGCTGTGGCGTGGATGATGGACGCGCGGGGCTATCGCTTCCGCTTTTGGTGGCATGGGGCGACTGAGGCGACGGGCGAGGTGGCGCGGCAGTATGGGCCGGTGCTGCTAAGCGGCGTGGTGGCCTCGGGAGGGCTGCTTGTTGACCAATCGATGGCGGCGATGCTGCCGGCGGGGAGCGTATCGGCGCTGGCCTACGCCAACCGATTTGTGAGCGTGGTGATTACGCTGTTGGCGGGGGCGGTGTCTTCAGCGGTGGTGCCGCATTTCAGCCGCATGATAGCGCACAAGGACTGGAGCGCCTGCCGAGCCACTTTGCGCACCTGGGTGCGGCTGACGGCGCTGGTTTCGACGCCAATTGCGCTGGCGCTGATTGCGGGCGCGCATCTGCTGATCCGCACCACCTTTCAGCATGGAGTCTTCAAGGCGAGCGATACGGCGCTGGTGACGCCGGTGCTGATGATGTACGCGATTCAGATTCCGTTCTTTGTTTCAAGCAGGGTCTTTTACCGCTTTCTGGTGGCGATGCGGCGGACGGATTTGATCTTTTATTGCGGCGCGCTGAATCTGGGGCTGGATGTGGTTTTGAATCTGATTCTGATGCGCTGGATGGGCGTGGCGGGGATTGCGTTGGCTACCTCGCTGTGGACGGTCAGCACGTTTTTGTTTCTTTGGTATTGGGCTTGGAAGCTGCTGCCGAAGGGGGAGGGGCTGGAAGCTTGAGGGCAATAGTCGCACAATTTCGATTTCAAATTCTCAGCGCCTTGTCGTTGCCTTTTTCAAGAAAAACATCCACGGTCACGAATCCAGTTCTCATTGCGCCTGGAAGGAGCTGTGGCGAGGCACAGTAGCGTAACTGTCACATGGCAGCTCAGATTCTCTTGCTTAACCTGGACGCTACGTCATGGAAGAATGCGGTTTGTAAACAACTAGCGGGTTAGCCACAGCTTCGCGGCGATGGCGAGTTAGCGAGTTAGCGGCAGTTCGTTCCAGAGACCGATTACTGAGGTGTCGCGCAGCTCAGGGTGAAAGTCAGTGTTGTGTACTAACCCCAGAGATGCGCTCAGGTACGATTGACTATGATGAATAGCGATCTCCAGACCGGTCAGCCACATGCGCCGCGTAAATGCTTCTTCAGCATTGCAGCGACGGGCGGCGGGATGCGGTTGCTGCCGTTGATTGCCGCGACGTACTTCATGGTCTCCGGCGGGCCCTACGGCATTGAGGACATTCTGGGCGGGGCGGGCTATGGCGCGGCGATTCTCATCCTCCTGATATTGCCCTTTGTGTGGAGCTTGCCTACTGCGCTGATGGTGGGCGAGCTGGCCAGCGCGATACCAGCCGATGGGGGCTTTTACGTCTGGGTGCGGCGGGCGATGGGGCCGTTCTGGGGCTACCAGGAGGGGTGGCTTTCGCTGGCCGCCAGCATCTTTGACATGGCTATCTATCCGGCGCTTTTTGTGGCGTATCTGGGCAAGTTTTTTCCGTCGCTCACGTCCGGATACGCGCATTATGGTTGCGCGCTGCTGGTGGTAGTAATTTGCACGGCATGGAATCTGCGCGGCGCGCCTTCGGTGGGCAATGGGTCGATGGTGTTATTCGTGCTTTTGCTGGCGCCGTTTGCGGTGCTGGTGATGCTGGGATTCTGGCATGGATTCACTTTGCATCCAGCAGTGCAATGGAGAGGCGCGCACTCGCAGGCGGGGATTGCGCTGGCCATTCAGGTGGCGATGTGGAATTACATGGGCTGGGACAATGCGGCGACTGTAGCCGGCGAAGTAGAAAATCCGCAGCGGAATTATCCGCGGGCGATGCTTTGGTCGACGGCGCTGGTGGCGGTGAGTTACCTGCTGCCGCTGGGCGCGATGGCGGTTGCGGGAATTTCAACGGCGAGCTTTGGGACGGGCGACTGGGCCGACGTTGCGGTGCTGCTGGGCGGGCCTGCGCTGGGGCTGGCGCTGATTGCGGGCGGCGCGATCAATGGATTTGGGATGTTCAATGCGCTGGTGTTGAGTTATACGCGGCTGCCAATGGCGATGGCTGAGGACGGAATGCTGCCGAAGATTCTGGCTCGACGCAACCGGCGCGGTGTGCCGTGGGTGAGTGTGCTGCTGTGCGGAGCGGGATGGGCCGCAGCATTGAGCTTACCGTTTGAGCGGCTAATTTCGATAGATTTGGTTCTGTATGGGTCGAGCCTGCTGCTGGAGTTTGTGGCGCTGGCTGTGCTGCGGATGCGCGAACCGGAACTGGCACGGCCGTTCAAGGCGGGGAATCTTGCAGTTGTGTGGCTGCTGGGCGCGGCTCCGGCGATTCTGATTTGTTATGCGCTCTATGCCGCGCGGGCGGAGAAGATCGGATCGATTTCAGCGCTGCTACTGGCCTCCGGAGTGGCGCTGCTGGGACCGGTGTTTTACTGGCTCACGGCTTTTCGGCGAGGAACTGGTCGATCAGGTTTTCATAAGCCCGCATAGCGTGGTCAATGCGGTGATCGTCGATAAAAGTGTGGATGAAGCGCTGGCCGGGCTGGAGGGCTTGCAAAGCGGAGAGCAGGGAAGCTGCGAGGGCCGGCGCTGAGACCTGGGGGGCTAGCCAGGCACCCGGCTGATGGCGTAGCAGCTCGACTACGCCACCCGAGGCCGGCAAGGCCACAATGGGCAGCCCAGCGGCGGCGGCTTCTAGAAGCGCATTCGGCATGCCCTCATGGCGCGAGGGAAGAACGAAGAGCGTAGCGGCAGAATAATACAGCCATGGGTCCGCAATGTGGCCGGCAAAGGTCACGGCGGAGTTGAGGCCTAAGGCGGCTGAATCGGCTTTCAAAGAAGCTTCTTGCGCTCCGATGCCCGCGATTACCAGACGGGCTTCAGGAATGGATTTCCGCAGCTGCGAAAATGCCCGCAGGAGCAGATCGAAGCCTTTCTCTGGCGAGAGCCTTCCCACTGCAAGCAAGAGCGGGGCGGTTGTATCTTCTTGACTTTGCTGTTGGTTGATGGATCTGCGAATTTCTTCCACATCGATTGGGTTGGGCAAAATAGCCAACATCTCCGGAGCAAGATTCAGTTCGCCGGCTAGATCTTCAGCCATGGGGTGCGTCTGGCAGATTACGCGGTCCGCGCGGCGGTAGAGCAGGCGATAGAGCAATCGCGTGTGCCAGGCAAGACTGTCAAAAGCCAACGATGCTGAGAGTGTGCCGTTCTGGCGAACCAGAATGCGGGTTCCGAATGGAAAACAGGGGCGCAGGAGCAGAACCAGAAAATTGAGATGGAAGATGCCGGACAAGATCAAAGCCGGTCTGATATTGCGAATTAGCCGGAGCAAAGGCAACGTCGCCGAGCGAACTCGAGCTGCCTTCAAGACGTGAATGTGAAGAGATGGAGAGAATTCTTCAGGGCCTGGGGCGCTTCCGGTGACGAGGCCGAGGTGAACTTCATACTTCTCAGGAGGCAGTTTCCGAGCAAGGATCTCCATTACGCGCTCCGCGCCACCGCCGCCGAGGTGAGGAATTAACAAAAGAATCCGCGGACGAGCCTGTGGAAGCATGTGGAAAACCTCAAAGTTGTGAGAGAGTACAAAGCTTAGGTCCTTAATAATCTGTAATTAAGGACCGCTTTTCCTAGAGTTTGTTTCCTCTTGACATAATAACCCTCAATACTGTTTCCTAAAAGTATTGAAGTTGATTATCTCCAGCCTAAGGCCGACCTTTTTTGGGGTCTATTCTGCGTTGCACGAGAGAAGCAGCTGAGACGGTAAATGGGGGTTGACGCCCCCGGACATGGGGATGTCCGATGGAGCGTCAAGCAAGCATAAACTTCCAGTGCCGCCGAGCACCTTCTCTTACGCGCAACCGACTTAATACAGATCGGAGCGCGAGGTCCTTTGGGGAGGGACTCGTGTTTGAACGCTGCCTGAATTATGTGCATAGAGGAATGCTGCCTGCATTTTGCATTGCGCGCCGTCGCTTCGCGGCATCCACCAGCAAGGCATCCAAGTCACACCGTAATGATCCAGGACCTCGTATTGTTGTTGGCATTACGAGCCCTCAGACCTGCATGGTTCTGGGCGGTCGGCTGCGTACGCTGCGCGAGGCGGGTTTCAGAGTCACGCTGGTTTCCAGCCCTGGAGCGCTGTTGACCCACACAGCGGCACAGGAAGGGGTTGATTCGATCGCGATTCCGATGCGGCGGGAGATTTCGCCACTGGCCGATTTGATTTCTCTGGTCCGTCTCACATGGCTGCTTTACCGACTGAAACCGCAGATGACGGAGTTCAGTACACCGAAGGCCGGGCTGCTGGGTTCCTTAGCCGCGAAGTTCTGCGGGGTGCCGACCAGGGTGTATTTCCTGCGTGGATTGAAACTGGAAAGATGTGCGGGGTTCAAGCGGAGCATTCTACTGGCTGCGGAGAAGCTGGCTGCTGCCTGCGCCCATGAGGTTTTGTGCAACAGCGACAGTTTGCGAAATGAGGCGCTTGCTTTGGGTATTGCACCCGAGACAAAACTGCGAGTGCTGGGCGGCGGCAGTAGCAATGGCGTCGATGTGGAGCGCTTTTCGCCGGGGCCGAGCAACAAGATGCTTGGACTAAATTTACCGCCTCATGCGCTGGTGGTGGGATTTGTGGGGCGGCTGACGCGCGACAAGGGGCTACCGGAATTAGTAGAGGCCTTTGAGGCCATCCTGGCCGCAAAGCCAAATGCCTATCTTCTGTTGGTGGGCTGGTTTGACGCCGCCGAGGATGCGCTGGACGAGCAGTTGCGGAGCAGGATTAGAAATCATCCACGGATTCACTCCACCGGGTACGTAGCCGACACGGCACCATACTACCGTGCGATGGACGTGATGGTATTGCCGACCTGGCGCGAGGGATTTCCGAATGTGGTGCTGGAGGCCGCAGCCAGCGGGATCCCAGTGGTTACGACACTTTCGACAGGCTCGCGAGACGCTGTCGTGCCAGAGGTGACTGGGCTGCTGATTCCTCCTGGGTACCCGGTTGCAATCCGTGAATCGGTGCTGCAACTGCTGGGGAATCCTGAACGTTGCGTGCGGATGGGCAAGGCTGCGCGCACCTGGGTTCTGGACCAATATGTCAACGGGCAGGTTTTGGGGCGGACTGTGGACTATTACAAGAGCCTGATGAACCGGAAGAGATCCAGGGATAGTAGAAAGGGGCCGCTTTCAGGGGGATCTGTTCTTAACCCGATATAAAGCGAAGAGCGGCCTCGCGGCTCAGGATTCGAGATGAGCCGTGAAGCCGGCCTTGGCGAGCGCGGCGATGGCAAGAGTTGCGGGGGTACTGGATGTAAGACGCGCTTCTCCAATCTTGACCTCGTTCACTACCGTTCCAGCGACCGAGGAAAGCGCCAGTGTGACGCGGCGAACACAAGAGCCGCAGTGCATTCCGTCGATATGCAGCATGAATTCCGGCATGGTTCTCTCCAGTTTTCTTTGAGAATGGGCAGTGCATTTGCGATTCCCACCCTGGCCGCAAATACGCGGCGAGGGTGGGGCACCCGGTTCAGTCCAACCGCATCGGGCGATTTTACCTTTTCTTGGCCTTTTCCGGCCTGACTGCCTTCTTGCCGGCTCGTTTGGCAACGGGAGCTTTCTTTTTACCCAGCACCTTGCGGTTGATGTTAATCAGTTCGTAGCGCTGGGCGACGCAGGCATAGCTGCGTAAGGGATCGGCGGGCGTGTTCTGTACATAATCCAGCAGCTTGGCTACGGTGCTGGTGGCAACATGCAGGCGCGTGTCGGAGGATGCGTAGTAGATGAGCACGTCACCGTTCTTGCGCTCGATCCAGCCGTTGCTGAAGATCACATTTGAGACGTCGCCAACGCGCTCGATGCCTTCGGGTGCGATGAAATATCCGGCCGGCTTGTGGGTAACAACCCAAGGCCGCTCCAACTCCGTGAGCATCAGATAGACCACATAGCGCAGGCCGGCGGCGGTATTCCGGACGCCATGAGCCAGTTGCAGCCAGCCTTTGGGCGTCTTGATTGGCGCTGGACCGAGGCCGTTTTTGACCTCGGTGATGGTGTGATACTCGCGATTATCGAGGATGATTTCGTCTTCGACGACGGCATTCTCAATGCTGACCGAGAGCCCCCAGCCGATGCCGCCGCCCTTACCTGCCTGAATGAAGTCGTCTTGAGGCCGGGTGTAGAAGGCGTACTTGCCATCGACGAATTCGGGATGCAATACGACGTTGCGCTGCTGCGGAGATTTGCTCTTGAGGTCGGCGAGGCGCTCCCAAGTCTTGAGATCCTTGGTGCGCACAATTCCGCACTGGGCCACGGCCGAGGAGGTATCCCACTGCGGCGTCGAAGGGTCTTTGCGCTCGGTGCAGAAGAGGCCGTAGATCCAGCCATCTTGATGCTTGACGAGGCGCATATCGTACACGTTGGTATCGGGCTCGGCTGTCTCCGGCAGCAGGATCGGGTAATCCCAGAAGCGGAAGTTATCGATGCCGTTGGGGCTCTCCGCAACGGCGAAGAAGGACTTGCGGTCGGCGCCTTCAACGCGCGCCACTACGAGAAATTTGCCCTCATGCAGAATTGCGCCGGCATTGAAGACGCAGTTGACGGCGATGCGCTCCAGCAGGAAGGGATTGGTCTTCTGGTTAAGGTCATAACGCCAGGTGATGGGCGCGTGCGCCGCAGTCAGCACGGTGTTTTGATAGCGGTCAAAGATGCCGTTGCCGCCGGTAGATTTGCGGTTGCGCTGAGTTAGCAGTTTCTGCTGCTGCTTGAAGAGGTTCTGCACGCTTTTCTTGAATTCGGCTTGAGTCATCGATCTTCTCCGGTTCATATTATTGCTTGGCTTGGGATGGCGAGGCAGTGGCAGCATCCAGCCGCTGCATGACCTCAATGCAGGCGCGCCCGTTGTGGTAGGGGCACTTCCATGGATCGACTTTGTATTCCTCCGCGCTGGGTACGCCTGACTTGGAGACGCGCCAGAACCATTCGCCGTGCAGGTGATCGACGATGAATTTGTCGATGAAGGCCCAGCTATTCTCAGAGGCGGCAAGAAAATGCGTCTGGCCGGTGAGTTGGTAGGCGTTGAGAAAGCCGACGACGGCCTCGGCTTGCGGCCACCAATGCTTGTCGGTGTCAGTCGGATTGAGTTCATAGAGCAGGCCGCCGTCTTGGTCCAGTCCTTGCTCGAAGACGGCCTGCGCCATCTTTACTGAAACCTCGCGAACGCGCTTCAACAGGCCGGCATTGCCGAGAACCTCGGCTGCCTCGCAGAGCAGCCAGCTTCCTTCGATGGTGTGGCCGAAGGAAATCTTGTTTGAGCGCGGATGCCACTCTTCGTCAAAGAAGAGGATGAAGTGATTGGTGGCCGGATCGATAATGTGGTCGAGAAAGATTTCGATCAGCTCACGCAAACGGCGGCGGACGGTTTCATCTTCATGGAAACGCAGCAGCGTTGCATACGCCTCCATGAGATGGAGGTGGGTGTTCATGGATTTCTTCTCATCCATATCCACGGCACTGAGGCGCTGATCTTTGGCCAGGGCCCAGTCGCGCTCATAGGTTTCAAAGTAGCCATTGTGCACGTCGTCATGGCTGGAGGACTCGATGGACTCAACCATGCGCAGGGCCTTGGCGAGAGCATCGGGGTCGCCGCTGGCGTGGTAGTACTCGGCCAGCGCATAGACGGTGAATGCCTGGCCGTAAATGCGTTTTTTGGTGTCATGAGGCCGGCCCAGGTAGTCGAGCATCCAGTAGACGCCGCCGAAGTCGTGATCCCAGAAGTAGCGGTCCAGGTACTCGTAGGCGCGGCGGGCAGTGGCCAGATACAGCGGGTCGCGGTAGACCGTGAAGGCTTTTGAGAAGGTCCAGAGAATGCGGGCGTTGAGGATCAATCCTTTGGCTGCGTGTGGATCGATGGTCAGGTCGTTGGAGATCTGGCCGCGGAAACCGCCAAATTCATCGTCGATCGAGTATTTAAGCCAAAAGGGTAGGATGTCGGAGCGGAGTTCGGTCTCTACCTTTTGTCGCAGATCTTGCATGTGTGTGTCTCCTCATCGGCGGGAGTTGCTGTGTTCGTGCTATTCCACCCATTCCGCGACGAAGCTGCGGAATGGATGGCGCACGAATTATCTTCAGCCTGATATAGATTCTATGGTATCGTGACCATCTCAAGAAGGCTGACTGAGAATCGCGTCGATGCGGGCAAGCTCATCACTGGAGAATTTGAGATTGGCGAGCGCGGCAACGTTCTGTTCGATCTGCTCGACGCGGCTGGCGCCAATCAGCGCGGAGGTCATGCGGTTACCGCGCAGCACCCAAGCCAGAGCCATCTGCGCGAGAGATTGTCCGCGCTGGGCGGCCAAGTCATTGAGCGCGCGGACTTCAGTGAGGCGGTGCTCGTCGATATCCTTCGCTTTGAGAAAGCCATGCGGCTTGGAGGCGCGCGAGCCGGCGGGAATGCCTTTGAGATAACGGTCCGTGAGCAGGCCCTGTGCCAGCGGGCAGAAGGCTATGCCGCCGACGCCCTCGTTGCCCAGCACGTCGAGCAGGCCGTTTTCAACCCAGCGTTCAAACATCGAGTACTTGGGCTGATGGATCAGGCAGGGAGTGCCAAGCTCGCGCAGAATCTTGACGGCTGCGGCGGTCTGGGTTGCATTGTAGCTTGAGATGCCGGCGTAGAGCGCACGGCCGGAGCGAACGGCCTGATCGAGGGCCATCATGGTCTCTTCGACGGGCGTCTCGGGATCGGGACGATGGGAGTAGAAGATGTCTACGTAGTCAAGTCCCATGCGCTTGAGGCTCTGGTCCAGACTGGCAAGAAGGTACTTGCGCGAGCCCCAGTCGCCGTAAGGGCCGGGCCACATGCCCCAGCCGGCTTTGGTGCTGATGATCAGCTCGTCGCGATAGGGTTTGAGGTCGAGGCGGAGAATCTCGCCAAAGGCGCTTTCGGCGCTTCCAGGCGGCGGGCCGTAGTTGTTGGCCAGGTCGAAGTGAGTAATGCCGAGATCGAAGGCGCGGCGCACCATGGCGCGGCTGTTCTCGAAAACGTCGACGCCGCCGAAGTTGTGCCAGAGGCCGAGAGAGATGGCGGGCAGATGCAGGCCGCTCTTGCCGCAGCGGCGATATTGCATGGTGTCATAACGCTGTTCGTTGGCGATGTACATGGTGTGCTCCTCGAATCAATGAGACGATTGGAATACTGAGATTGAATCACGGCGGCGCTTGGATGCAATGCACCGGCGGAAGTCTCTCGACCCCCTCAGAATCCTATCAGGAACGATGCTCTCACAGAATAGGGATGGTCGGAATCTGGGCTACCCGCCAATCCGACATCATCTCAATATACATTTGATGGTATACTACATCCATGGCATATGAGGTGGCTGTTTCGGATGAATTCAGGGAGTGGTACGAACCTCTCTCGGAGCCGGAACAGCTCAGCATTGATCGCGTTGTGTTCATGTTGATGGAGGCAGGCCCCGCCCTTGGTTATCCACAGAGCACTGGGGTGAATGGGTCCAGATTCAGCCATATGCGGGAGCTGAGAATCCAGCACGAGGGCAGGCCGTATCGCATCCTCTATGCTTTCGATCCGGCACGGACGGCCTTTCTCCTGTTGGGTGGAGACAAGACAGGCGATGAGCGATGGTACGACAAGATGGTTCCGAAGGCGGATGCTATCTATGCGGACCACCTGCAATCGCTCGAAAGGGCAACACCGGCCTCTGGGCCGCGGCGCAAGGCAAAGGAGTGAGCGTATGGCTACCAATTGGAATGACCTAAAACACAAGGCATCGCCGGAGACTCGCGCGGCGGTGAAGCAGGAGGCCCACGCCGAGCTTGAGCGCGTTGGCTTCGGCAAGCTGCGCCAGGCGCGTCAGAAGACGCAGACGGCTATTGCCGAGCGGCTCAACATTGCCCAAGGTGCGGTCTCCCGCATGGAGAGGCAGTCCGATTTTCTGCTGAGCACGCTGAGAGAGTATGTTGGCGCGCTCGGTGGCAAGCTGGAGTTGCGGGTGGTCTTCCCGGATGCGCACTTCGAGCTTGAGACCTTGGCGCCGGAGCCAAAGGCAAGGAAGCGGACGTCTCGCACTCAGGCTACGGGCTTGAAGGTTGCGGCCAAGGCGCGTTAAGAGGGTTCATCTTGTGCGCCGGAGACTCTATCGAAGGATTTGTGCCAGCCCGAGCGGCCTTCGGCTCTGAGTGCGGGCTGCATACGTCCCATGTATCAAAGGCGGGACAGGGAACGTGCGGGGACCATCCCCGGTCCCCAAAGGCGAGGGACCGGGGGCCCCCACATTTTATGGATGGAAAAGGTCATTGGGACCGGGGTCACCCGGCCGACCTCATGATTTCGGCGCGGCAATGGCGGCTGCCTTCGCTGGAAGCCAGAGTAAAGCACGTAAATCCTGAAAGCTCGGCTCGAGCGCCGCCTCTGTACCTGCCACGATGCCCTTGGTGTTCTTGACGACCATCTGCATGTGATCCGTCGACCTCACGACTTCATATGCTTCCGCAGGTAGGTTCAGAGCCATCGTAGGCAACACTGCCCTAACCACCCTAGCCCACGCCGTTACAGCCGGCGCGGGATCTACTGATATTCTGTCATCCCTAATTTCAAAAGCCTTCGGATCCGCCATCGCCGTCCCA
>JBEKDN010000125.1:0-16958 GCA_050014335.1 Occallatibacter sp.
AACCTGATAGGAAGCATACGCGCCGTCAATTTAATTAACCTAGGCTCGGGCTGGGTAGTAAGCACTCCCCCCAATGGAGGGCTGTATACACGGCGCGTCGGCACAACTGCCGAAGCGGCCGAGTGCCATCTGGAGCGCACCGGCAAGTTGGTGTTTTACACCGGGTATGTGCCAGTAAATGGTGAGCAGCTCGCTGTAAGTTATCGCACAATAGGAAGGGCCGTCGGACGAGCGGTCAATACGGCTAGCCAAACATCGCTTGAGTTAGCCGGGATGCCTGCTGAATCCGCTTGGATTGGCTCAGTTACGAATCCTCCAGCGCGCAGTTCCTCCGATTGCCGTAATGCGGCATTGGCAATCGAACAGGCGGCGGCTGGGGTTAGCGCGTTGTGGAGCGGAAGTTACAAGGGCTCCAAGATGAGCTTTGCCGTCGATGTGTGGCCGGGCGATGCGCTATTGCTGAACGCGCCTTCGACCAGTCTCAATGCTCAAGTCGTAGTGCGATCAGTTGCCGTGAGTTATCGAGCAAGCTATCCAGACCTGGTGGAGTACGCTATCGGATTCGCCAACGATTGGGCGGACGATCTGGCCATCAAAACCAGTACGACAGTGCCAGTAGATGCTTGGCTTCCGGCGACCATCGCTCCTACTATGCTTATCAATCTAAATGAGCTCACGGTAAACGCTCTGAATGGCCGCACGGTAACTGTAGATGCCGGAGTGACGCCGCCGGCGGGAGGGGGATTCGAGATACGACTGCGCGACTTTGCTTTCATGCCGGGCGAAGATCCTACTCTCGTGATGCGTTCCAATCAGCCGATTATGACTTTCTCGCGCATCACTGCCAATGACCGATTCTACATCCGGATGTATGACGGATCGATGCCGCCAAATTATTCGGAATTCTCGGCGGCATTGTTCATTAACCTGCCGCTGGAATCGCAGGCGGCAACATCTTAGATAGCATCGAGCGAATGGGGTTCTGTAGATGCGAATGATGAATGAATTCGAGGCGCAGGTGCTAAGCGACTTAAGCGTGCTGAAGACGCAGATGACCGGCTTGATGGGCGATGGCAACGGAGGCCGCATTGCCGACTTGGAGCGGCGCTTGGAGCGGCATGAACGGGACTGGCAGCGCGCAAAAGGATTTCTGGCGGCTGTAAGTGTATTGTTCGCAGTCATTGAAGTGGCTGTGGAAACACTGCACCGGCATTAGAAAGGAGACTCGATTTTAGCGCAATGTTAAGGTCTATATTTCGCGCGATAATTACAAAAAATACAGAAAGCTTCGATTTAGCCATGATGGCTGTGCTATTCCTCAAGAACTTGCCCTATTTTTTTATTTTTAAAATGAAGAGTTGTTCCTTTACGAACAATAATATCGATAACAAGCAGGTTTTTTCCTGCCTTCGACCGCTGCATAAGATTCCCGAATACCAGCCCACTCTGCAATACTTTAGTCATGTCGTTAGTCAAAGAATTGTTGAAGCCGCTGGCCGAAGACGGCGCGGCGCTAACTCGTGAGCAGGCCGCAGCCGCGCTTGAAGAGATTCTCTGCAGTGCGGTTCCGGAGGTGGAAACCGCTGCGCTACTAACAGTGATGGCTACGCGCGGTGAGCAGGCGGCGGAACTGGCCGGCTTTGTCGAAGTGATGCGCGCGCGAGTTACACCGCTGCCGCTGACTTCGGCCGAGCGCGACCAATTAGTCGACGTGGTGGGAACAGGCGGTGGTGGACCGTTGACCTTCAACATCTCCTCTGGCGCAGCGCTGGTGGCGGCTGCCGCGGGAGCCAAAGTGGCCAAGCACGGTAACCGCGCAGTTACCTCTCTCTGCGGCGCGGCGGATGTGCTGGAAGCACTGGGCGTGCCCATCGAACTCAAGCCGGAACTGGCCGTCGAGTGCCTGCGCGAGACCGGCTTCATGTTCCTCTTTGCGCCGCTCTATCACCCGGCGATGAAGGCGGTCGGGCCACTACGGCGTGCGCTCGGCTTTCGGACAATCTTCAATCTCTGCGGGCCCCTCACCAACCCGGCGGGAGCGCGGGCGCAGGTGATAGGTGTGCTGGCGCCCAGTCGCGTTCTTTTGGTGGGCCGTACGCTGGCCGCGCTCGGAGCTAAACGGGCCTTTGTCGTGCATGGCACAGATGGTATCGACGAACTGACAACTACCGGCGAATCGATTGTGGCGCGCGTCGAAGAATCGGAGTCGGGCGAGCCCACGCTCAAGGCTGCTCGCGTCACGCCGGAAATGGCCGGACTGCCGCGCACGACGCTGGATCAGTTTACCGGCGGCGACGTAAAGACCAATGCGGCTCTTCTCTATGATGTGCTGACTGGCATGCCTGGGGCGCGTCGTGACATCGTTTTGCTGAATGCCGCTGCCGGACTGGTTGCCGCAGGGTTGGCCGTCGATCTGAAAGAAGGCGTCAAGCAAGGTGCTGAAGCCATCGACTCCGGCCAAGCCGCGGCGACACTGGCCAAGCTGCGGGCGTTTGGAACCGAGCACGCGGACTGAAGATTAAGAAGAATTGTATTTGTTGCGCTAGCCTCACCGCAGCATCTCCTCCGTCAGCGGATCGGCCTCGCCATTGAAGTACTTCGCCAGCGCGTCCTTGAAGTCGGTAGCCTCTTCGCCGGCCTCTTCCGCAGCCCGGGCAAATAGTGTCATTGACGAACGGAACTTCAAATCATCGGGCGAACCAAAAATCTCGCGGATCGTTCGCCCTTCGACCAGCGTGACCAGCCGTGCGCATTGCCCCAATCGCGGCCCCAGCACGGGATGCCGGAGATAAGCCATGGCCTCTGCAAGTGAGCCAATGCCGAAGTGATTCGCCTGCGAGCTGCTGCCCAGTCCCTTCATCTGCGGAAAGATGAACCAGATCCAATGGCTATGCTTGCGTCCGGCGCTAAGCTCGACCATCACCTGCGAAAAAACGCGCTCCTGTGCGGTGACAAAACGTTCGAGATTGAAAGTCTCTTCCAGCACATTCATTCCGCATGAAAAACTACATCGAAGAGAAGCAGGCTGACGGTGGTGAAAATGATATCGTAGCCTACCAGCAGCTTGATCCAAAGCGTCGGGTCGCTTTCGCCCGTGAGAATTGCGGTCGTAGCCTGCACCATCGCCAGCAGCGCTGGAATGAAGATCGGGAAGAGAATCAGCGAGAGCAGCAGTTCGCGGTTCCGGCTGCGGATGGAAAGCGCCGCAAAGAAGATGCCGTTGGCAACCAGCGCCCATGTTCCTAGCGGAAGTACCAGCGCCAGCAGCCACGCCTGACCTGCAATATGCAGGTTATAAAAGACGAAAAAAAACGGCGCCAGCACCACCTGCACAATGGAAACAAAGAGAAAATTTGCCAGCACTTTCGCCAGATAAAGCTCCGCGCCAGGCACCGGAACCATGCGTTGCGCATCCATCACCTGGTGGCGAATCTCCCGCGCCCATGCCTGGTTGAGCGCGCTCACAGATGCGAACATGGTAGCAACGCACAATACCCCTCCGGCAATCTGCTGCGAAAATGCTCCGCGCGGGTCAAATGCGATCGAAAAAAGCACCACCACTAGCCCAGAGAAAAACAGCATTGAGATGACGGCGTCCAATGAGCGCCACTCAATGCGAAGATCCTTTATCAGATGAGTCCACAAGGCGCGCGGCATCAGGCGTGACCCTCCGCTGTGCCGGATTTGGTCAAGTCGGCAGTTTGCGCGGCTGCGGCGCGGATATAGTCGTCAGGGCTGAGAATGATCTGAATTCCTCGCGCGCCGGCCGAAACGCTGATCGCGTCAAAGAGAATCGCCGTCTCGTCGATGAATACCGGATAAGCCTTCTTTGCGCCAAAGACTGTAACGCCGCCTCGGATATAACCGGTCAGTGGCTGCACCTCTTTGAGCGGAACCATCTCAGCCTTGCGTGCGCCGGCAGCGCGCGCAAGCTTCTTGAAGTCCAACTCGGCGTCGCCGGGGATGACGGCAAAAATATACGTGCCAACACCGCACGTTGTCAGCAATGTCTTGAAGACCTGCTCTGGCGGCATTCCAACTTTTTTGGCGACAGTGATCGCCGACAAATCGTCTGGATCAACCTCGTACTCCCTAACTTCAAAGGGAATCTTCAGGGCTTCCAGAATGCGCGCGCCGTTGGTTTTCATCGCGTGGGATTTCCCTTCTCCAGCGATGCCACCCGGCCTGTGTGAAGCGTGAGCACCCAGTCGGCAATCGGCGCGGCCAACTCGCGCTGATGTGTCGTTAAAACAATGGTCCGATTACCCTGGCGGAAACCAGACAGCAACTCGACCATCTGGCGCGCGCTCTCCACGTCCATGTTGGAAAACGGCTCGTCCAGCAGCAGCAATTCAGGGACAGAGAGCAGCACGCGCGCCAGCGAGGTGCGCTGCCGCATCCCCTGCGAGTATTGGCCAAGTGTGCGCTTCAACTCGGGGTCCAGACCCACCTGGCGCAGTGCCTCAGCAGGTGCTAGGCAATCCCGACCCGCGTATAGCTTGGCAAAGTATTGCAGATTCTCTTGCGCCGTCAACTCGTCGTAAAGCATCGGCGCATGGCTCATGTATCCGATGCGCTCGCGAGCCTCATGCGGCTCGACTTTGCCGAAGACCGTCACCTTGCCAAAACTGGGCCGTAAGAGACCAGCTAGAATGCGCAGCAACGTGGATTTACCCGCGCCGTTCTCGCCCAGCAGCACGTAGCAGCTGCCGGGCTTGAAGTTGACTGAGACTTGGCGCAGCGCCGCGAAGGAGCCGAAGAGCTTGGAGACGCTGTCGACCATCGCGCAGACGCTGGCGCTGGCAAAATTGGGTCGGTCGTCCTCAGAGGCCAGAGTGGTCATTCGCGTCAGTTTGCAGCAGTCGTTGGGGCTGCGGTCGAATAGGGCGCGTTCGTGGCCGGTGTCTGATTCTCGGCGCGCGGGCTTGAATTCGGCGCTGCAGCCGGTTGCGCGGGCGCTGCGCCGGGTTGGCCATTGGGTTGCGCAGGAGCGTATTTGCTGGCGCATTTGGCTTGCAGCACCGTCGCATGCAGGACGCCGTCGCGGCCATAGCTTCCCTCAGCCAGCGCCTGAGCGTCGTCCTTGAAGGTATCTGGAGGGGGCTCGCTGCCTTTGTAAACAACTGTCAAAAGGCGGCCCGTCGGGGCCTTGGGCGAGTGGCTCTCAAACTCATTCAACACAAACGTGACATGCGGGCCGTCGTGCTCAATGGAGCCCGGCTGCACAAAGCCCTCCACGCGCAACTGGCTGTGGTAAGCTTTGTCGCCCATGCCGCTCAGCTCGGCGATGGTGACATAGTAGCTCTTGTTGGCGCCATAACCGGACCAAGCCAGCCAGACAATGGTGCCGACGATAATGGCGGAAGCAATTCCGATCCGCACGGAGTTAGGGGAAGTTTTCATAGTCACCTTCAAAGATACGAGCCAGAACGGTCGCGGTCAACCGGACTGGGTTGAGCGGCCAGGGCAATCGCATTTAAAAATACGAGTGCCGGCGCAACCGTGCCTAGGCGAAAGGTAGCCTCCGCTAACCCGCCCACCCGATCCCCCGCAATTGCCGACTTGCTCAACTGCTAACCCGCGCAGCGGAGCCAACGGCCATCTCTCTTAAATGCGCCTATTTTTTCTGCCGGATTTTTGCGGATAATTACCATCTGTTGGTAGATCCTATAGATACGGAAGGAAGAGCCCGCCATGCCCGAAAACTCGTTTTCAACCCGCAAGCTGGCTCATCCCAACCCTCCATCCGTACCCATTTCCTCTGTCAAGTTTCGCTGTTTATTCTCTAAAAAAACCGGCACCCCCCACCCCCCCTACCCTGTGGAGCCCATTTTTTGCGTCAATAATTCCAGTAACAAGCTTAATATCAATGACTTGAATTTTCTTGGTATTTACCAATCAGTAACTGCAAACCGCCCATTTTGCCCACTTTTTAGCCCCAAAAAACGCTATTTCCGTCCAAAATACTCACTTTTAACCAGTTTTCGCAGCCACTTCTACCCGTCTCGCTCGAACTCAAACCCTCATCCAGAATCTTGAAAGCGCTCCATCGAATCTCTTGTTAAACCTCAAACGCGCTTGCCCTGCATTCCCTACAATTTCTTGCTTCCGGCCAATTCGCCCGACTTGAATCCGATCAAAAAAGCCTGATCAAAATATCTCCGCTCGCGACGCGCCAGAAGCAGCGAGGAACTAGACAATGCAATTACCGAAGCCCTTAAACTGATCACTCCAGGCAACGCCAAGGCTTGGTTCAAGCACGCCACGCCAGCCTTATAAGCTATAGAAATGCTCTAGAATGCGCAACGGCCATCCCTCAATCATTTGGGATGGCCGTTGCTATTACGTTTTTGAAAGAGGCCGAGGTTAGCGCTCGCTCTTCCAGTTGATCAGATCGCCAAGTGTTGTGGTGGAGCTGGAGACGGGTGCCTTGTGGCTCTCCTTCTTGTAGGTTTCCACCTGGGCGCGGCTGGCTTCGTGGCTGCCCACGGCGCGCAGGCTCAAGCCCACCTTCTTCTCTTCCACGTTGATCTTGATGATCTTGAACTCGTTCTCCTGGCCTGTCTCGATCTTGGCGCCAGCTTCGTCGCCAGCTTCCGATATATGGCAGAGACCTTCAACGCCCTCGGCGATTTCAACAAAAGCGCCGAATTGAGCGGTGCGCAGAACCTTGCCGTGAACCTGATCGCCAACGCGGTGCGTGGCAAAGAAGCTCTCCCAGACGTCGGGCTGAAGTTGCTTGATGCCCAGGCTGAGGCGGCGATTCTGGGGCTCGACGCCAAGGACAACCGCCTTGAGCTTCTCGCCCTTCTTCACCACTTCAGAGGGGTGCTTGACGCGCTTGGTCCAGCTCAGATTGGAAACGTGCACCAGGCCGTCGATGCCGTCTTCAATCTCGATGAAGGCGCCAAAGTCGGTGAGGTTGCGAACGCGGCCCTCCACGATGGTTCCGGCCGGATAGCGCTCGGTCAGATTCTCCCAAGGATTATCCAGCAGCTGCTTCATGCCGAGCGAGATACGGCGGTCGGCCGGATTGACGCTGAGCACGACGGTCTCAACCTCGTCGGCTGGCTTGACCAATTTAGAGGGATGCTTGAGGCGTTTGGACCAGGTCATCTCTGAGAGGTGAACCAGACCTTCAATGCCCTGCTCGAGCTCGACAAACGCACCATAATCGGTAACCGAAAGAACGCGGCCCCTAACGTGCGCGCCTACCGGGTAGCGCTCAGTCGCATCCAGCCAAGGGTCAGGCGTCAACTGCTTGAAGCCCAGCGAAACGCGCTGCTTATCCTTGTCGAACTTGAGCACCTTGACCTGGATCTCGTCGCCTACATTGACGAGATCGCGGGGATGGGTAAGACGGCCCCAACTCATATCGGTGATGTGGAGGAGGCCATCGATGCCGCCCAGATCCACGAACGCGCCGTAGTCGGTAAGGTTCTTGACGGTGCCGGTGAGCACGGCGCCTTCGCCCAACTGGTCGAGCGTGGTGGAGCGCTTGGCGTTCTGCTCTTCTTCCAGAATCTCTTTGCGGCTGACGACGACATTGCCGCGCTTCTTATTCAGCTTGATCACGCGGACTTCAATCTGCTGGCCCAGATAGCCATCCAGATTCCGCACCGGACGAATTTCAAGCTGCGAGCCGGGCAAAAAGGCCTTGAGACCAATGTCCACGGTAACGCCGCCCTTGACGCGGCTCACTACCGTGCCCATGATCGGGGTTTTATCGGCAGCGGCCTTCTCGATCACGTCCCAGACGCGCAGGCGCTGTGCCCGCTCATAGCTGGCCAGATAGCCGCCTTCCGGCTCCTCGCGCTCAATCACCACTTCGATCGCATCGCCCGGCTGGAACTTCACCGCACCGGTGTGATCGGTAACCTGTTCGCGCGGCACCAGCCCCTCGGACTTCAGACCCACATCGATGACCAGGTGTTTCTCAGTCTGCTTGATGACCGTGCCGGAGATAATCTTGTCGCCATAGGCTTCGACAGCCGCGGCTTCAGCGGCCTGCTCACGCTCAAAGGCTTCCAAGGCGGCGGAAAAGTCGTCCATGGATTCCAGACTGTGCTCGCCGTGCTCGGCAGTCTTGGTGGGAGCTTTCACAGCGGCGGCGGCAACTTCAGGCTCAGCTGCGGCTATCGCAACAGGTTCGGCTTCATGCTCCGTTTGCGCGGGGACTTCTGTTGCAACCTGGGCTGCGGGCTCGGCTTCGGCAGTGGCTTCCACCACCGGCGTTGGCTCCGCAACAGCTTCGGTTGGGGCATCGGCGTCCAGCGCGGCCAGTTCAACTACAGGGGTTTCTGCGGTCTCGGTGTTGGACGTGGATTCTGGCAACGGCTGCTCTAGCTCCGTCGCAGGTTCAAGAATTGGGGCTTCTAATTGGGTGTTCAGGGTTGTGCTCTCGGTTTCGGGATTGAGGAGTTTTGCCATTTACGTGCCAGCTCCGGGATTCCTTGCTCTCGCGACGGATAGTGCCTGCCGCTGGGATTTGCTGCCCCCGGCGGCCAAAGCCGTCAACGAGGGATGCCGTAGGCCATCTCCCTGCCTGCAATAGGCGGCCTGTGATCAAGGCACTTTCACAAGGGACAGTCACTCCTTCCGGCCTCTTCAAGCTGGGATGGAAGGAATCAGGTCTCCTTGGGAAGCACCCGGCAGGCAACGGCATGCTGGTGGGCGGCCGCAACTCACTGCTGGAATCCGCGCAGGAAGCTACGCTCACGAGTTTAGCAACGTCAGCTTTGCCGCGTCAATGCGGCGGGATTGCCAATGTGTGGGATAATTTCGTACTTGCGTCAATGGGTGCGAGGAACAATGGAGTTGGCGGATCTTGCAAGGTTATTTATATGAATTTTAATTCGCGAATCTCAATCGCCAGGACGCGGGTACTACTAGGCACCAGAGGCAGCGCGTGCCTTGAGAATGGCTTCCGCCCGCAGCAGGTCGGCCTCGGTATCGACGCCGATGGTGTCGGCTGGAGCTTCCGCAACATAAATATCGATTCCGTTTTCAAGCAGGCGCAACTGTTCAAGCTTCTCGACGAGTTCCAGAGGCGAGGGCGCAAGCGCGGCAAAGCGCTCCAGCACCGCGCGGCGATAGGCGTAGATTCCCAGATGTTTGCGGTAGCCTGTGAATCCTGATCCGTCGCGGTCGTGCGGTATTGTAGCCCGCGAAAAATATAGTGCGCGGCCATCGAGTGCCGTGACTACTTTGACGGCGTTGGGGTTGGCGAATTCTTCAGGTGGGCAGCGCACGGCCAGTGTGCCGGCTTGCACCTCTGGGCGATTGAAAAGCGCAATTAGCGGCGGAAAAAACTCTGGCGTGAGCAGCGGCTCGTCGCCCTGGATGTTCACGATAATCTCGGCGTCGATCTGGCGCGCAGCCTCGCGAACGCGGTCGGAACCGCTGGGGCAATCGGGCGAGGTCATCGCAACTGGAATTCCGCGCTCACGGCAGGCCTCGGACACTTCTCCGGAGTCGGTGGCAACGATGACTGGGTCCATAAGTCCACTGGCCGAGGCGGCGCGCCAGACCCACTCGACCATCGGACGACCGGCGATATTGCGCAGCACTTTGCCGCTTAAGCGCGTGGAGCCGAGGCGGGCTGGAATCACTCCTGCAATGCGAATCGAGTTCATGGAGCCGAGTTTACACGAGCGGGCATGCGGGCTTGCTCTGTACCTGGATCGCAGGTGACATTCGCCCACTCTGGACCAACAGTTTGACCAGTCATCGGAGCGCCCGTATCATCAAGAAAGGGAGTTGTGCGCGGAAGTTCATACGCCCGCTTCCGGCCGGGCCTCCGAGCCTGCGATTTTTGTCTCTCACCCGGCGGGGTAGCTCAGATGGTTAGAGCGACGGATTCATAACCCGTAGGTCGGCAGTTCGATCCTGCCTCCCGCCACCAAGTCCATCGATGGAATTTGGCACTGAAGCCAATCTCCCGTCTCTCGGTTTGGAGAGATGGGAGATTGGTAGTTTCAGAATCGTCACAAGGGAGCCGGTCAGGAGGTCTTGCTCTTCTTCTTGGCGGCTTTATTTGCGGGGGATTTACTGACATCAACCTTTTTGGCAAGCGCCTTCTTTGCTGGAGCTTTTTTTACTCCAGCTTTTTTCGTAGGGGCTTTCTTGATTAGAGCCTTTTTCGTTACAGCCTTTTTAGCCACAGGCTTCCGTGCTACGGTTTTTTTAACCGAAGCTTTTTTGGCTATGGCTACTTTTCTGACAATGGGTTTGGCGAAGGCTGTAGGTTTCTTCTTTGCCGCAGCTTTCTTTGCCGGAGTCTTCTTTGCGGCGACTTTTTTTACGACGGCTTTTTTGACCACGGCCTTTTTGGCCGGTGCGATCTCCGCTGGGGTTACTTCTGACGGGAGCTTCTTTTTTGGAGTCTTCTTTGCTGGAGCCTTGGAACGCGAGGCCAGAGTTTTTGCGGCAAGCTCGGCTTTCAATTCGGCATCGAACTCGGCAGGAGTGAGTGGGCGGGCGGATTTGCGCAGGCGCTCGATGTCATAGAAGGCGCGCCGCTCAGCAAGGAAGACGTGGACGACAAAGTCTACATAGTCGAGGAGAATCCAGTCGCCTTTGCGGCGGCCTTCCACGGAGTTGGGAAAGGCGCCAAAATCTTTTTTGAGTCGATGCTCGATCTCGTCGGCGATGGCGATGGCCTGGCGATCGTTGGTGGCCGATGTTACCAGGAAGAAGTCCGAGAGGCCGGAGTCGATGGGGTCCAGTTCCAGGATGCGGGTGTCAATGCCCTTCTTGTCTTCGCAGACTTCTGCGGCGGCTTGCACCAGAGCGCGGATTTGCTGCTTTGCTTCAGTCGTCATTCGTTGGGATCACTCTCCGAGCTTCATCGTAGCCGGTCAAAGAGAAGGGAGCAAGTCTCGATAGAGGTTGTGTGCGCGAATGTAGTCCAAAACGGGAGCGGGGAGCAGGTCGAGATGGGGTTCGTTTAGTCGCAATTTCTCGCGGATTTCCGAGGCGCTAATCGGGATTTCCAAGCCGGGAAGCAGGTAGAGTGGAGTTCGGGCGCCGGAGGCATTGCGGATGGTGTAGCGAACGAGTTCGATCTTTTCCGACTGAAAATCGGCTTCGGAAGTCGTGCCCTGACGCTTCTTGCCTTCCTTGGAGAGTTTTTCGCTCGATGCGCTATCCGTACGCTTCGTCAAGCTGGAAGATTGCAAATTCATTTCGTCAGCTGTTGAGTTGGGCTCAACCGTCGGCGCATCCGGCAAAAGAGCCTTGAGGTCGGCCAGCGACTGACCGGGACGCGCGGCGACAATGAGCGGCGCGGCAAAGGGAATCTCGGCGGCGCGATGCCAGTGCTTCAAGCCAGCAAAGGAGTCGGCGCCGATGAGGCAAAAAAGCGTACCCTCTGGCGGCAAATCCGCACGCAGAGCGAGCAGCGTTTCGATTGTGAAATTCGGCGCGCCTTGAGCCCTGGGCGCGTCAGCCATCGAGATAGTAAAGCCAGGCTGATCCGCGATGGCCAGCTGCGTCATGGCCAGCCGGTCTTCAAAGCAGGCCGTGGAACCGTCCGGCTTGAGGGGCTGCGCGCCTACCGGAGCAAAGAGCACCGTGTCCAGGCCGAGCGCCCTCTGAGCCGCGCGGGCCACGGCGAGATGGCCAAAATGCGGCGGGTCAAAACTGCCTCCAAAAAAGGCTACGCGACTTCCTCCAAAAAAAGCTGCGCCGCGGACTATGGGAGTCAGGTCCATGGGTTCATAGTAACTTGCGACGTATGCGCTGGCTGTGCGTCAATGACTTATGCGCTATTTGATTGCATTCCTTGCTCTGGCTGGCGTGGTGGTTTCCGCGCGCGGCATTGTGAACCACAGCCCCTTTGCCGAGATTGAGAAGATTCCGGTGGCTGCGATCGGCATTGCCGGTTATCTGGTGCTGGCCGGCTTGGCATTTTGGCGGCAGCGAGCACTGGTCTTTCTGTGCGCTCTGGTAGGCCTGGGCTTTGCGTTGCGTCTGACCTTTATCGAAGAGTTTGCACTCGAGGTCTGGTGCCTTTATTGCGCGATTTCGCAGGCTATCATTGCGCTGATTGTGCTGCTGAGTTTGGGCTGGGTTGGCAAGGAGTATCTGGCGCTGAAGCGGGCTTCTCACGCGGCTTGAATGCGGCGCAGGCTTAGATTCACCGACTCTCGACTTAGATCGCACTGATAAAATTGAAACAGCACGATGCTCATGTCCAGCCTGAAAGATAGCTACGCGCGGTGGATGTATCGGTGGGAGACGCGGCTCACGACGCGCGATGAGAATCGCGTGGTGCGACCGTTGGAGTGGGGCTTTGAGTGGATTGAGCCTTTTCTGCGCGAGCATGGTTTTGCGGAGGCGCTGCCGAGCCCCGAGGTGGCGGGCGACGAAGCAGCCGCCGAGGCCGCGATGGTCCGCATCAATGAACTGCTGATCCGCCACAGCGATGCCTTCTTTGGCTACAAGCGGCCCACGGATTTCCGGTTGGAAGAACGGCATCCACAGTTGTTCCCAACGAATGTGCGTCCGGAAACGCTGACCAAAGACGCCGCGATGAAGCGGCAGGCCTCTGCCGGAAAGCTGGCGTCGGCTCAATACTTGCGCTTCACATCGCCGGAGCGAACGCCGTGCCCGGAGAACGATCTGGTCAATGCGCGCTGGTATCCCGCGGCGCATCGAGACGCTAAGCGGCCTAAGCAGGCGATTGTGGTGCTGCCGCAGTGGAACTCGGACGGACTGGGGCACAACTCGCTGTGCGCTATTTTCAACCGAATGGGCATCTCGGCGTTGCGGCTCTCGATGCCCTACCATGACATTCGGCGGCCGGCTGAGTTGGAGCGCTCGGACTACGCCGTGAGCGCCAATATTGGCCGGACGCTTTCCGCTTGCCGGCAAGCGGTGGTCGATATTCGGTGCTGCGTGGATTGGCTGGAGGAGCAGGGCTACGAGCAGTTCGGCGTGCTGGGAACGAGCCTGGGGTCCTGCTACGCATATCTGGCCAGCGCGCACGATGCGCGGCTGCGGGTGAATGCATTCAATCATGCATCGACCGCTTTTGGCGACGTGGTTTGGGCTGGGCAAAGTACGCGGCACGTGAGACAGGCGCTGGCGGATGCCAGCCTTACGCAAGAGCGCATCCGCGCATTGTGGGCTGCGGCAAGCCCCTGTTACTACTACGACAAAATCATTCGCCCGGAGGCTGGCGGCGCGCGGAAGAAGGTGCTGCTGGTGTACGCCAATTACGACCTGACCTTTCCCAAAGAGTATTCGCTGCAAGTGCTGGATGCGTTCGAGCGCATCGGCCTGAATTTTGAGAAGCGCGTGCTGCCCTGCGGCCATTACACCACCGGCGAAACGCCCTACAAGTTCATCGATGGATGGTATATGGGCTCGTTTGTCTATAGGGCGTTCAAGGCGCTGCGGGAAGAGAAGGCTGCTCATTCGAGTGCCAGGACGATGTCTGCGCAGGTGGAAGAAGAAGTTGTTTCTCACTAGCGCACCCCGCTCAAATCCAGATGCAGGAGCTTGGTGGGATCGAGGTAGGCGTTCTGCCAGCGCACCGCCCAGTGCAGATGCGGGCCGGTGACGCGGCCGGTCGCTCCGCTCAATCCAATCAGGTCGCCCGTGGTTACTGGCTGGCCTTCTTTCACGTCAATCCGGCTCAGGTGCATTGAGAGAGTGAAGAGGCCGAGGCCGTGATCGATGACGACGCAGTTGCCTTCATAGTAGAGCGGCCGAGCCAGTACCACCACACCGCTGTTGGCGGCGCGCACGGGCGTTCCGGAGCGGGCGCGGAAGTCCATGCCTTTATGAACGCTGGCCAGCTTGCCGTTGAAAGTACGGCGCGTGCCGAAGCTGTCAGTGGGCGCGGCTGTGACCGGCGCGCGGAAGTTTCCGGACCAGAGCGGCAGAGGAGATGTTGCGCCGAAGACATTGGCCTTGAGTTGGATCTCGGCTTCGATTTGCTTGAGCCCTTCTTGATCCGGCTCGACAAATTTGGGCTCGACGGTCAGAGATCCAGTGCGATAGTGCGCGGCGTGAATCTCGAATGAACGGGACAGAGAGCTGGGAACGCCTTTAGCGCTTTGGATGGTGATCTTCAATTCTGACGGACCCACGAGAGCTTCCACATCGATGCCCGCCAGAGCAAACCAGGTGCGGCCATCTCGCCCTCGAAAGAACTCCAGCTTGTGGCCCATCCAATCGCCGTCGATGGCCGTTGCGCCAGGGGCTGAAACGCGAATCAGCTCCGGCGAGCCGGCGACAACCACTGCGGGCGTGAGCGCGATGGTGGGAGTTTGCGCGAGTGCGGGAAGTATTCCGGGAGCGGTCAGACACACGGCGAGAAGCATTCGGGCGGTTGATCGAAATGAGTGAAAAAGCGGGATATTCCGCGCGGAATGGCCGATTTTCACGCCGAAAAGCGGGCAAAATGAGGCTTTACCAGTTACTAGTTCGTTAACATGGCATAATTGTATCTTGTTGTTTATTAATTGTTTAGTTAAGTTTTGTGAGACGAAATAGGGCCGAAGTACCCCAGGGGGGGTGGGGGGTACCGGTTTTTTAGAGAAGAAACAGCGAAACTGTGTAGAGGAAAAGGGTATCGTCCGAAGGATGGGTTGAGTCAGACCGCGAGTTAAAAGCGAGTTTTTGGTCATGGCAGGCTCTCGGTTCCCTATTTACAGGATCTACCAACAGACGATAATTATCCGCAAAAAATCCGGCAGAAAAATGGGGCAGATTAAAAAGAGATGCAGCGAGTTGGCTCGGCTGCGCGGGTTGGCGATTTAGCGAGTCAGCAAGCCAGCGAGTTAGCGGCGGCTACCTCTCGACCGGGCAGGGTAGCTGGGCAGGGTTGTGGCGGAGTTTTTCTGGCACTCGTATTTTTCAATGCGAAGGACTTGGCCGGTCCCTAGTCCTGCTTTACACGCCCTCGCCCGCCCGGTAGACTTGAAGTTTCGGGGAGTTGCCGGTTTTTTTCAGTGAGGCAGTTGTGTGCCTGCGGCATGAGCCGTTATGGTAGACAAGCGGAGCCTGAAGAGGCCAGCCCCGGAGAGATTCCGAAGTTTAGAAATTCATGAGGAGATTTACGCATGGCCGTTGAAGAGAAAGTCAAATCGATCATCGTCGAGCAGTTGCAGGTGGACGAGGCCGAAGTCACCCCCGGCGCCAGCTTTCAAGAAGACCTGGGCGCCGATTCGCTGGATGTAGTCGAGCTGGTAATGCAGTTCGAAGAGGCCTTCGATATCGAGATTCCCGACGAAGCCGCCGAGAAAATCAAGACCGTGAAAGATGCGGTCGACTATATCGAGAAGAATGCGAAAGGCGGCAAGTAGCCAGTGACCCGCCGAGTCGTCATCACAGGCCTGGGGCTGGTCTGTGGCGTGGGCAACACCGCGCCCGAAGTGTGGACTTCATTGATGGCTGGAGCCAGCGGTATGGGGCCCATTCAGGGCTTCGATACCACCGGCTTCTCCACCACCTTCGCCGCCGAGGTCAAAAACTTCGATCCCCTGCAATTCGTGGACAAGAAGGAAGCGCGCAAGCTGGGGCGCTTTACGCAGTACGCCTTTGCCGCGACTCACGAGGCCATGACCCAGTCTGGCCTCGAGATCACGCCTGAAGTCGGCGAACGCACAGGTGTCTTTATCGGCTCCGGCATCGGCGGCTTTGAGATCATTGCCCGTGAGCACAGCAACCTGCTTGAAGGCGGGCCGCGCAAAATCTCGCCCTTCTTCATTCCCGCGGCCATCGTCAACATGGCGGCGGGCAATATCAGCATCCGTTATGGCGCCAAAGGGCCCATCTCAGCCACAGCAACTGCCTGCGCCACCAGCGCCAACTCCATCGGCGACGCGACGCGCGTGATTCTGCACGGCGATGCGGATGTCATCATCGCAGGCGGCGCGGAGGCTTCCGTTACTCCACTGGCCGTAGGCGGATTTGCCGCCATGCGCGCTCTCTCTCAGCGCAACGACGAGCCCACCCGCGCCAGCCGACCCTTCGACAAAGACCGCGACGGCTTTGTCATTGGCGAGGGCGCCGGCATTCTCATTCTTGAAGAGTTGGAATTCGCCAAAGCCCGCGGCGCAAAGATACTGGCTGAGATCATCGGCTATGGCATGAGCGCTGACGCCTATCACATCACGGGCATCGCTCCCGAGGGCGCGGGTGCGCAGCGTAGCATGAGAGCCGCCATCAAAGACGCCGGAATCCGGCCCGACGAAGTTGGCTACATCAACGCCCACGCCACTGCGACTCCCGCCGGCGACGGCAACGAATCGCAGGCCATTGAAGCTGTCTTTGGCGAGCACGCCCTGAGCCACAAGCTCAAAATCAGCGGCACCAAGTCCATGCACGGCCATCTGCTGGGCGGCGCTGGCGGCCTTGAAGCCGGCATTACCGTGCTGGCGCTGGTCAATCAGATGCTGCCGCCCACCATCAACCTGGAAAATGTCGATCCCGAGTGCCGCCTGGATTATGTGCCCAACAAGGCGATCGCTCACAGCTTCGATATTGGCCTCTCCAATTCCTTCGGCTTTGGCGGCATCAATGCTTCGCTGCTGATGCGGCGCTGGACGGAGTAGGGCAGCTTTTTGCTTCTAGCCTCTAGCTACTAGCTTTTCAAAGTGCAAAAGCCAAGAGCGCGAATCCCTTCGGATTTGCGCTCTTGGCTTTTTTGCCCTTTAAGATAGTGGGGCAATCATGAAAATCAACTCATAACTGCCGCAAGCCCGACCCCGACCAAGGTTCCAATGATCCACCACCCGAAGACGGCAGCGTAGCCCAAGTTGCGCTTCAGGCCTCCTACCGTCGCAACACCAATCGAGGTCACTATCAGACACCAAATCATCAGTCCATCCAGGGCCGACAAGAAGGAGTAAAATGTCAGTGGCATTTCATGTATAGAAAAGAATGAACCGACATTGGTCGGAGCAGGATTGTGAATGTTGAACACCTCTGGCTCTACGCCGACG
>JBEKDN010000126.1:0-11810 GCA_050014335.1 Occallatibacter sp.
CCTCGATCAATTCATCTACTTTGGCGGCTATCCCGGAGCGGCGGAGCTGATCGACGATGAGGGCCGCTGGCGCCGCTACCTGCTAGATTCGCTCATTGAAACCATGCTGGGTCGTGACATTCTGCTCATGGCCCGCGTTGACAAACCGGCATTGCTCCGCGAACTCTTCCGACTGGGATGCGAGTACTCCGGCCAGATTCTCTCCTATCAGAAGATGGTTGGTCAGTTGCAAGACGCCGGCAACACCACCACTCTGGCCGGCTATCTGGAACTGCTGGCCGGTGCCGGAATGCTGCGCGGCATCTCAAAGTACTCCGGGCAACTGGTCCGTCAGCGCGGCTCCATTCCAAAGCTTCAGGTGATGAACACCGGCCTTACCACCGCGCAAGCCGCCATGACTTTCGCGCGGGTCCGCCATCATCCCGACCAATGGGGACGTCTCGTGGAGTCGGCGGTGGGCGCGTACCTGGCGGGCGCGGCAATGACCGGCGAGATTGACGAGCTCTACTATTGGCGCGATCGCAGCAAAGAAGTCGATTTCGTCCTACGGCTGGGCACCCGCATCGTGGCCATCGAAGTAAAGAGCGGCCGCCGTAAAGAGGCCCTGCCGGGCGCTGCCGCCTTTGACAAAGCCTTCCTCCCCACCCGCTCATATCTTGTGGGAACCGGCGGAATTCCCATCGAGGAGTTTCTGCAAATCCCAGCGCATGAGCTGTTTGAATAAACAATAATCCCGGCTCTCTCGCTTACCCTGAAGCCTGTTAACCCGATTGCAACCGGGCCATCATACACTGGAAACATACGCCAGCCGCTGCTCTGGGCTCGCGCGCCCCCAAGCGGAGATTACAAATGCAGGAAGCGGCTCTTCCCAGCCCAACCCAGACGGCAGCCCCGTCCCCCAATCCCGACGCCATCATTCGCGCTGCGGGGATCGAGAAGTACTACGCGCAGCCAAGTCAAAATCGCATTCAGGTCATCTCCGCCACGGATCTCTCCATTGTCCCCGGAGAAATTGTCGCCCTGCTCGGTCCCTCCGGCTCCGGCAAATCGACCATGCTGCGCATGTTGAGCGGTCTCTCGACACCCACCGCCGGCCAGGTCTACTGGCATGAAAAGCCCATTGCCGACGCCGAAATCAACGTCTCGATTGTCTTCCAGAGCTTTGCGCTCTTTCCCTGGCTTACGGTTCTGCAAAACGTTGAAGCTCCATTGCAGGCGCGCGGCGTTGCCCCTGAAGTGCGCCGGAACCGCAGCATGAGAATGCTGGACACGGTGGGTTTGGATGGCTTTGAAGCCGCCTATCCCAAAGAACTCTCAGGCGGCATGAAGCAGCGTGTAGGCTTTGCGCGCGCCCTTGTAGTCGAGCCTGAAGTACTCTTCATGGACGAGCCCTTCAGCGCTTTGGACGTGCTCACCGCTGAGAACCTGCGCAGTGAACTGCTGGAGCTGTGGGCCAACAAAACCATGCCCACCAAGGCCGTCTTCCTGGTCACGCATAACATTGAAGAAGCGGTGCTCCTGGCCGACCGCATTATCGTGCTGGGCCGCAATCCCGGCCATATCCGCACAGATTTCAAAGTGCAGCTCGCCCAGCCCCGCGACCGCAAGTCAGAGGCCTTCACTCAGTTGGTGGATTACATCTACAAGGTGCTCACCCGGCCCGACGTCGCTCCGGCTGAAGCGCCCGAGCAATCGACCGTTCCCAAGCCGCGCGACCAGCGCCAGATGCATTATCAGATGCTGCCCCACGCGCGTCCCGGCGGCGTGGCAGGCCTGCTGGAACTACTCCTCGACAAAGGCGGTCGCGACGACATCTACCGCCTCGCCGACGACCTCAGCTTCGAAATCGACGATCTTTTGCCTATCGTCGATGCCGCGCAGTTGCTCGGCTTTTTGCAGATTGAAGAGGGCGACGCTGCCATCACGGCCAGCGGCACTGAATTCGCCAACTCTGAGATTCTTCGCCAGAAAGAACTCTTCCGCACCGCCGCCCTGGCAAACGTACTGCTGCTCCGGCAAATTCGCCGCGCACTGGAAGCCAAGCGCGACCATACCGTGCCAGCGGAGTTTTTCCTCGACATGCTCGACGAGCAATTCAGCGAAGAAGAGTGCCAGCACCAGATTGAAACCGCCGTCACCTGGGGCCGTTACGCCGAACTCTTCGACTACGACGCCGGACATCGCCGCTTTGTTCTGCCCGACGCGCAGGACGATGAGATTGCCTCCGGCGAGGAGGACGAGTGACGCTACAGCACTCCTTTGCACGTCCGCTGGTCGTCAAACGCACCTGGCCGATTCTCATCGATTTGGCGGTGATCCTTTGCGCCCTGGCTTTTTTCATGGCCATGATCCGGCTGGGAACCTATTGGCTGGCAAAGCCCATGCCATCCGCTCGGATCTCGCTCTCGGCACGCTCGCTGCCGCTCTACGCCTTTTACTCCATAGCGCGCATGGCCGTCGCCTATCTGCTCAGTCTGGTCTTCGCCGTCTCCTACGGTTACATTGCCGCCTACAATAAACGCGTTGAAGCATGGATGCTCGCTGTCCTCGATATTCTGCAATCGATCCCCGTGCTCAGCTTTCTTCCCGTCGTCATGCTGGCCATGATCGGCCTCATTCCCGGCCGCCAATTCGGTATTGAACTCGGTTCCATCGTCTTGCTCTTTACCAGCCAGGTCTGGAACATGGCCTTCAGCTTCTACTCCTCGCTCAAGAGCATTCCCCGCGAGATGATCGAGAGTTCGCGCATCTATCGCTATTCGGCGTGGCAGCGCTTCTGGCAGCTTGAGCTTCCCTTTTCGGCCATCGGATTGATCTGGAACTCCATCGTCTCTGTCGCCAGCGGATGGTTCGTTCTCATTCCCTGTGAGATGCTCACCTTCGGCGTCCGAAACTTCCGCCTGCCCGGCTTGGGCAGCTATCTCTATACCGCCGCATCCGCCACTCCGGTGGACACCCACGCACTGATCTGGGGAATGACCACGCTTCTGTTGATCATCGTTGCCACCGATCAGTTGATCTGGCGTCCGCTCATTGCCTGGAGCGACAAATTCAAATTCGAGCAGGTTGAATCCACCAGCCGTGTTACCTCGCCGATACTGACTCTGTTAAGCCGCCCTAGCGTACTGCTGCGCCTTCCGTCCCGCGCCTGGAACGGCGTAGAAGAGGGCATCTATCGCCGCCTCGCCGTCACGCGCGCCTGCCGCGTAGTGCAGCCAATCGACGACGAGTCGGCTAAAAGCGGCCGGCTCTTCTCGATCATGCTGGGCATCTTTGCTGGCGCGGCCGTGCTTTGGGGCGCCGTGCAGGCCTTTCATCTGCTGCACGGTGTCACCTGGACTGACATTCAACTGCTCTTTCTCGGCGCTGCCGCCACATATCTTCGCGTCAGCGCCGCCCTTTTGATCGCCGCGCTCTGGACGATCCCCGTCGGCGTCGCCATCGGCTCCAATCCCAAACTGGCCCAGATCCTCCAACCCATCACCCAGATCGCCGCCTCAATCCCGGCCTCCGCTTTCTTTCCCGTTCTGATGCTGGTACTGATCAATCGCGGCGCTGGACTTGGTCTCGGCTCCATTGCGCTCATGCTGATGGGAACCCAGTGGTATGTCCTCTTCAACGTCATCGCCGGTGCCATGGCCATCCCCTCCGACCTTAAAGAGGCCGCCGCCGTCTACCGCTTCACCCGCTGGCAACGCTGGACCCGCCTTATCTTGCCCGGCATTTTTCCTTACCTGATCACCGGCATGGTCACAGCCTCCGGTGGCGCATGGAACACCTCCATCCTCGCCGAATACGGCACACTCGGCGACCGGACTTTGCAGACCGTCGGCCTCGGCGCGCAGATCAGCGCAGCCACCAATGGCGGCAAATCTTCCACCCTCCTCATGGCAACCATCCTCATGGCAACCATTGTGGTTACCATGAACCGCCTCGTCTGGCGTCGCCTCTACCGCCTGGCCGAAACCCGGTATAAACTGGAGGGCTAACGGATGATCGGGGTCAGCGAAATGATTCGGATGAAGAAACTTCTGATTGAGTCGATTTTTTTACAAGAACCCGACTTCACAGGATGCGAAAAAACTCTTCAAGGAAGGCTACATGCGTCAGGGCACGGCTTTACAGGCTGCGGAAAGACTGTCCGGCGAAGGCAAGAAGCGTCAGGGTTTGACTTCAGTCATGCCGCAACTGCCTAAAAATAAAGGTCGGGCTTCAGCCCCTGCGGGATATTTTCCGGCCTTTTGCGTGAAAATTCTTCCACTTCCCAAGCCCGTCGCGCTCGAAGCCTCTAAGCCTGGTCCACAACTTAACCTGTCAAAGAGAAATACCCGTCTCAAGGAGCGAAACTGCAATGATTCGAGTCGGATTAGTTGGCTTTGGAATGGCGGGGCGCGTCTTCCACGCACCCCTGATCTCCTCGGTGGAAGGTTTGGAGCTAGCCGCCGTGGTCGAGCGCCACACCGACCAGGCTGCCCTGCGCTATCCCGGCATCGAAACCTACCGCTCATTGGATGCCATGCTGGACGACGCTTCGCTGGGCCTCATCGTGGTTGCAACGCCCACCGGCAGCCACTTTGAAGTGACCCGGCAAATTCTTGAAGCCGGCAAGAGCGTCGTGGTTGACAAGCCTATGGCCGTCTCCTCGACTGATATCGCCCGCCTGATCGTGCTCGCCAACGAGCGCGGCGGCTTGCTGGCCCCATTCCATAACCGCCGCTGGGACGGCGATCTTCGCACCATCAAGAAGCTCTTGAATGAAGGCCATCTCGGCCGCCTCGTGCATCTGGAATCCAACTTCGACCGCTGGCGTCCTGTTCCCAAGACCGGTACATGGCGTGAAGACCCGGCGCCCGGCAGCGGCATTCTGCTCGACCTGGGAACGCATCTGGCCGACCAGGCGCTGCTGCTCTTCGGCCTCCCAGAAGCTGTCGGCGCTGAGATCGGACGCGAGCGCGACGGTCGGTGCCAGCTACAGGATCAAAACTCGGTCGATTCCTTTACCCTGCGCCTGCGCTACCCCGGTTTTTCAGTCGCGCTCGGTGGCAACTGCCTCACCGCGCTCCTGCGGCCCCGCTTCCACCTGCGCGGAACCAATGGCAACTTCTGGAAGTACGGCCTTGACCCGCAAGAGGCCGCGCTCAACCAGATCACGCGCATCCACATTGCCAATTGGGGTCACGAGGCATCCGTCCACTGGGGCACCCTGGCCGTCGATGCCGGAGGCGCGATGGTCACGCGGCCCGTCGAGCCAATCCCCGGCGACTACCGGCTCTTTTACCTGGGAATTCGCGAAGCGCTGCTGGGCAATTCGCCGCCCCCGGTGACCGCCGTCGAGGCTTGGCGCGTAGCCCGCCTGCTTGAATGGGCAACGGCTAGCTCGGACGAGCGCCGCGAAATCCCCTGTGACTGGAGCCAAGAACCCAACAAGTCTTCCGTTTCTTGACCATCTTCAATGATTCTGCAATGTATTGGGTGCCCCACCTTCGCCTCGTCTTTGCTTTTGCGGCTAGGGTGGGATAGCTGGATTGCGCCTGATAGGAATGTTGGGTTCTAGCCTGTCTCTCCGTAATCCCCCAGCGGAATCGGAACCTGTTCCACAATCTCCAGCCCAAAGCCCTCCAACGCCGGAATATGCATCGGAGTATTTGAGAGCAGACGAATTCGCCGAATCCCCAGATCGCTCAGAATCTGCCCGCCCAGCCCAATCGCCCGCAAAATCCGCCCGCTGCGCGCCTGTTGCCCCTCGCGCGCCCGCAGCGCCTGGTGCAGAACCAGCTTGCCCACCTCCGCCGCTTGCGCCTCATGCAAGGCCGCCGCCGCGCCGCCCGCCGCGGCCTCGATCTCAAAGCCCCGTGAAGTATTGTGCAGATAAAGCACCGCACCGCAGCCCTCTGCGGCAATAATCCGCATCGATTCGTCCAGCGTCTCCCGGCATCTGCAATCGGCCGCAAAAACGTCGCCCGCCGTGCAGCGCGTATGAACCCGCACCAGCACAGGATGCTCGCAAGCCGGACGCACCTGGATCTGCCGTTCGCCCTCCGCGGCCTCGCCCATCTCGCCGCCCAGGGCCACAATCGCCGGCCCCGACGCCACCGCCGCGCATCCCGCGCACAGATCTCCGCGCACCAGCGCAATGTGGCTCTCCCCGCCATTGACCTCGCTCTCGTACGCTATCATGCGGAACTCGCCATATCGCGTCTGGATGCGGCTTTCCGCGGCCCGCACAATATACCGCTCGTTGCGCAGCCGGTACCGGATCAGCTCCGCCACCGTCAAGATCCGCAGCCCGTGCTCCTGGCAAAAAGGAATCAGATCCGGAATCCGCGCCATCTCTCCGTCGTCGCGCATAATCTCGCAGATCACGCCGCTCGGATTCAGCCCCGCCATCCGCGCCAGATCCACCGACGCCTCGGTCTGTCCCGCCCGCACCAGCACGCCGCCCCGCCGCGCCCGCAGCGGAAAGATATGCCCTGGCCGCGCCAGATCCGCCGCCGTCGAGCGCCCATCGATCGCCGTCCGAATCGTATGCGCCCGGTCTGCCGCAGAGATGCCCGTCGTCACGCCCTCGCGCGCTTCTATCGTCTCTGTAAACGCCGTCCCAAAGCGCGACGAGTTCTGCTGCGTCATCGGAAAAAGCCGCAGATGGTCGGCCCGCTCCTCGGTCAGCGCCAGGCAGCTCAGCCCCCGCCCGTAGCGCGCCCAGAAGTTGATCGCCTCCGGCGTCACAAACTCCGCCGCCAGCGTCAGATCGCCCTCGTTCTCGCGATCTTCGTCGTCCACCACCACAACCATCCGCCCCGCCCGTATCTCGGCCAGTGCGCCCGGTACATCGATAAATGGAACAACGAAACTGCGTGCGGTATCAGTCATAGCGGCTCTTCCATTCTCGCCCATGGCCCTCGCAAGGCGCAAAGCCGCCGCGCCACATGGGGTGGGTCAGCCTGAAGGGTACGGGCTTTAGCCCGTACATAACCACTGCCTTATCCAAGCTGGCTTTAGCCTGCGAGGGAATTGTTTGCCATTCTTGTCGTTATACTGGCCTTTTCCCGCAGCCTGTTTAGCCCCTGAGGCAGGACTTCCAGGCCTCTTGCTTGAATCACCGTCAATTGATCGCAACGAAGGGAGCAGAAGCCTTCAGCCTCAGGAATCCTGACCTTTCCTACTCAAGCTGTCGGCGCAGCGGCTTCAAGGCGCGCTTTGATGTCGCGCATCGGCGGCCGGCCAAAGAACCGGCTGTACTCCCGATTGAACTGGCTGGCGCTTTCGTAGCCGACCTCGAAGGCCGCACTCGCCGCGTCCAAACCCGCATGGAGCATCCGCTCCCGCGCCACATGCAAGCGAAGCTGTTTCTGGTATTGCAGCGGGCTCATCGCCGTCAAGGACCGGAATTGATGATGCAATGTCGAAACGCCCATCCGCGCCATCGCCGCAAGTTCCTCCACGCGCAGTGGTTTGGCGTAGTTCGTCCTCAGCCATTCCACCGCCTTCGCCGTCCGGTGGCTTTGCTCGCCCAGCGTGGCTATCGCGCGCAGGTGCTTTCCCTGCGGGCTGCTGAGCAAACGGTAAATGATCTCGCGCTGGATCAACACACTAAGGAATGAAATATCTTGCGGTCTATCCAGCAGGTCCACAAGCCGCGAACTCGCATCCAGCAACTCAATCGAAGTAACACCGACGGCCATGGCTCGCGCGTCGGCCAGCTCCTCGCGCAGGTGAAACTCCTGCTGCGAAAGAATCTCCCGCACTGCCGCCATCTCCAGCTTCAGAATCAAGCCCAGGATAGGTTTTTTCACCGTTGCCGCAATCACCTGGCTCACAACGGGCAAATCGACCGAGGTCAGCAGGAAATTCCTGCCGTCGCATAGGTACGTTGTTTTGCCCACGTTGATGCGCTTCTGCCCCTGGACAAAGACAATCAGGCTAGGTTCATAAGCCGCCGACGTGCAAGAGGTGGTCAGCGAGCGGCGGTAAAGCCGCAGTCCCGGTATCGGAGTGACCAAATCTCCTTCCGCAATGGCGCGATAGGCAATCTTCCTCGCCAGCTCGCCGCGCATCTCAATCACTCTCGGATCCTCGCTCGCATCCATCTGTTTTGCCTCTTTCACTCGCATTGCTCCTTTTAAATCAAGTTAACGCGGAATGCGCCATGCTCAACACAAAAATGCGAGTCCCGGCAGAAATAGGCAAGAGATTGGCAGAATCGGGATACCGCTCCATGAGCGTTCTTTCGTACTCTGAATCCAGGCGAATGGCTCGCCACTATTCCACGAGGTTGAGGTCAATTCATGTACAACGCAAAAGCATATTCCGTAGCCAGCGCAACATCCCCGTTCGTCTCCGCCACCATTCCGCGGCGCGATCCCACAGACAGCGACGTGCAGATCGAGATTCTTTTCTGCGGCATCTGCCATTCCGATCTCCATCAGGCGCGCAACGAATGGAGCGGCATTATGCCCACCGTCTACCCCTGCGTCCCCGGTCATGAGATCGTCGGCCGCGTCACCAAGGTCGGCGCCGATGTAACCAGATTCAAGCCCGGCGACCTGGCCGGGGTCGGCTGCCTGGTGGACTCCGATCGCACATGCCCCGAGTGCAAGGCCGGCTTCGAGCAGTTTTGCCCCAACATGAACCTCACCTACAATTTCCCCGACAAGCACCTGGGCGGCGTCACCTACGGCGGCTACTCTGAAAGCATCGTCGTCACCGAAGATTTCGTCCTCAGCGTTCCCTCGAATCTCAACCTTGCCGGAACCGCGCCTCTGCTCTGCGCCGGAATCACCACCTATTCGCCCATGCGCCACTGGGGCGTCGCCAAAGGCAAGAAGGTTGGCGTCGTTGGCCTCGGCGGACTCGGCCACATGGGCGTCAAATTCGCGCACGCGTTGGGAGCACATACGGTAGTCTTTACCACCTCGGCCAGCAAAAAGGACGACGCCCTGCGCCTCGGAGCCGATGAAGTCGTTCTCTCCCGCGATGCCAATCAGATGCAAAAACACGCCGGCAGCTTCGACTTCATCCTCGACGCCGTCGCCGCCGAGCACGACATCAACGCCTTCATCAACCTGCTCCGCCGCGACGGCAATATCACCATGGTGGGCGCGCCGGAAAAACCGCTCCCCATCTCCGTCTTTGGTCTGATTATGGCGCGCCGCAGCTTCTCCGGCTCGCTCATCGGCGGCATCAAAGAATCTCAAGAGATGCTCGACTTCTGTGGTCAGAACAACATTACCTCGGACGTCGAAGTCATCCCCATTCAGAAAATCAATGAAGCCTACGAGCGTCTGGCCCGCTCCGATGTAAAATACCGCTTCTCGATCGATATGGCGTCGCTCAAATCCGAATAACTCAAATCAAGGTGATAAGAGCAGCACGGCTAGCGCGGCCTGTTGCACATGCAAGGAACCACAGCCAGCTCGCTAACTCCCCATCACCGCGCAGCGGTGGCCAACTAGCCGATTTTGCAAACAAACCGCCTCATCCAACCTTCGTGTTCATAGGGAGAATCAATGCAAAAACGTAAATTGGGAAACAGCAATCTGGAAGTATCGGCAATCGGTCTCGGATGCATGGGAATGAGCTTTTCCTATGGCCCGCCCAAGGACAAGCCGGAGATGATCGCTCTGCTCCGCGCTGCCGTCGAGCGCGGCGTTACCTTCTTCGACACCGCCGAGGTTTACGGCCCATTCACCAATGAGGAACTCGTCGGCGAGGCGCTTTCTCCCCTGCGCGATCAGGTGATCATCGCCACCAAGTTCGGTTTCAATCTGAATCCCGACGGAAGCCCAGGATGGCAGGGACTCAACAGCCGCCCGGAGCGCATCAAGCAAGTTGCGGAAGACTCCCTCAAGCGCCTCAAGATCGATGCCATCGATCTCTTCTATCAGCATCGCGTCGATCTCGATGTCCCGATCGAGGACGTGGCGGGCGCGGTGAAAGAACTCATTCAAGCCGGCAAGGTGAAGCATTTCGGCCTGTCGGAGGCATCCGCCAAGACAATCCGCCGCGCCCACGCCGTGCTGCCCGTCACCGCGGTGCAGAGCGAGTACTCCCTCTGGTGGCGGCGTCCCGAGGATGAAGTGCTGCCGGCGCTTGAGGAACTCGGCATCGGATTCGTCCCCTATAGCCCACTTGGCAAAGGCTTCCTTACGGGCAAGATGGATCAGAATACCAAATTCGACAGCACCGACTTCCGCAGCACACTGCCGCGCTTCACTCCAGAAGCCCTCAAGGCGAACCAGGCGCTGGTCGATCTGCTCACCCGCATTGCGGCCGAGAAGAAAGCGACCCCCGCGCAGATCGCGCTGGCTTGGCTGCTGGCCCAGAAACCGTGGATCGTGCCTATTCCCGGTACAACCAAGCTCCATCGCCTGGAAGAAAATATCGGAGCAGTCGAAATCGAACTATCCGCGGACGACGTGCGCCGGATTGAGAGCGCCGCCGAAGAGATCAAGGTGCAAGGTGCCCGATATCCCGAAAAGCTGGAGCAGTTGACCGGTCGATAGCGGTGGCCCATCTTGCTCCCCGAAATACCAGGAATCCCAGGTTCTAACTCTCGAACCTGGGAGGCCGAGGATGTCCCAAAATGTTCCGGCAACTCTCAGTCTGAAACAAATCCCGGACGGCAGAACCCGCTCCGCCACCCACCCGAAAATTCCACCGCGGGTGGTTGCGGATTATTTCCCCTCCGCTTGATGGAATAAGAAATGACACCAGAATCCGGCTTGCCAGGGGCAATTTTTCGGGCTACCCCCTACCCTGCGGAGACCGTTTTTCACTCGCAAATTTCGCGCAACAATAACAATATAAATAGTTTACAATGGAAACAATATATCTGAAACACCTTAAAGGCTCATGGTGTGTCTACTTCCAAATAGCCCATTTTGAGCTTCTGTGGAAATCCTCCGTTTCCTGAAAACCGGAAGATAATATCCCCGCTATGACACAAGCGGGAGAATTTACAATCGACGATCTCTTTGAGCTGGTCTTCCCCGAGTATCTGGGAGTTTCCGGAGAAATATGTATGATCTTCCAAACCTTTCTCGATGCGGCGGACACAAAGCTAATAGGTTGTTGCTCTCTGCGGGCTTTTGCGCCAAGCGCGATGTGGGGCGAGCCTTCGAGATGGATTGGAAAGCCGCTCTTGAGTTACACTGAAGCCATGAAAAAGCCGCCAGACAATCTCCATTCGCCCGCTTCACGGATGCCTTTGATATTCTTCTCACAGGCATGCGCTCGATGCCGTCTGATGTGGGTGGCTCTATCAAAGAATTAAATGTTTTAGCCGCTGGCGGATTGCTTTGCAAAAGCGGCGCATTGTTCCACCGCTGATGTTTTCATAAACCCAGTTGCGAGGATTGAATGAAAGTTTCTCGTGCCCCGCGTATCGCCCCCTTCTTTTTATTTGCATCCCACCCATAAGTAGGCAAGCTCGTTTCACCCATAGCCACTGCACCGCCCGGCTTGTGTCGATACGCTTTCAGTACCACGGTCAGCCTCATGCTTCCGACTCGATCTGTGCCGCCCGAATCGGGCCATCGGCTTTGCCCGCGCAGGCAACAATCTACTGAAATGCCGCACAGAGTTTAACGCTGAGAAATAGCCAGCCTTGATCGCCGGGCGTGCCTTGCGGAAGTGCGCCTTTGAAATCGCTTCACCAAACTGAACATGTTTTATGCAGAAAGGTCTCGATATGAATAGCCAGTCGCGCGTCCATTCTTCGCTGTTCCATCTCCTGATTGTTTTCACCATGGTTTGCACTCCTATCCTTGGGAGATCAGCAACGACCGTGGCCACGCCGACTTTCAGTCCAG
>JBEKDN010000127.1:0-11643 GCA_050014335.1 Occallatibacter sp.
CCATGTGCCGGCGCACATATTTCCGCTCGGCGAGATATCCAGCAATTGCAAATTCGTGCTGCCGTAGTTGTACGATGTGACCGTAGCCGCAGTTTCCTTGCAGGTCAAGGCCTGCGGCAAACCAATATTGAGCGTCTGCCCGAAGGCCATGGAAACTCCCGTCGTAGTCGTATAAGGCCCGAAATTGATCTGGGCCACATCCGTGGTTTTCATGCCATAGCCAGCGCCATTGCAATAAGCAGCCGCCGGGTTGCGATAACAGCCGGAGATTGAAATCCCAGCTGGAATTGCCAGGAACAATAAACAAACTAGCGTTAAAAACCGCCGCATGAATCCTCCCCGCACCACCGTATCGAGCCGTGGAACGGTCACTTCCGAACCCCTCGGAAGACCTGGGTTAGGTCTAACTCCGCCCGTTCTCAACGTCTGCGCCGACAGGATTATCGCTCATAATTCGTCGGCAACTTTCAGTCGCTCAGGCAGAAAGAAAGCGCTATTACTCGACGCGCAAAAACCGCGAAGAAACTCTTGCGATCTCTGCGGTGAATCATTGTCCGGTGGACGAAATCCGCCTCATGACTCCAAAGAAAAGTGTATCAGGACAAGCTGCCCGCTGCCAGCCCGCTCCGCGCGTAACTCACGGCTCAATGCTGCTTTGATAGACTCCACAAACTCCCGTTGGAGAGCAGCCCATAGGCCATGTCGCTGTGGCTCAAGTGCAAACAAGCGCGGGCACGTCCCCACCAGGGAACGCGCCCGCGCTACGCCTGCCGAGCGTAGGAAAATGCCGCTCTGAAATCGCCGCTTTTATGCGGCTTCTTCCTTTGCTTCCCTAACTTCTTCAGTCTTGGCTTCTTCCAACTGCTTTTCCAAATCGGCGCGTTTCTTGGCCTTGATCTCATCGCGCTTCTGGCGCTTGGCGTCAAGCTGCTTTTCGGCGCCCAGCAGTTCGATAAAGGCCTTCTCAGCCCCATCGCCCTTTTGGAAGCCGGTCCGCACGATGCGCAGATAGCCTCCCTGGCGGTCCTTGTATCGCTCGGCTACGATTTCAAAGAGCCGATCGACGGCCTTGTCGGTCATCAAAAAGCTCAGTGCCTGACGGCGTGAGTGAAGATCGCCCTTCTTGCCCAGAGTAATCATCTTCTCCACGTGCGGACGGACTGCCTTGGCTTTGGTCAAAGTGGTCTCGACGCGGTCTTCGACGATGACGGACGTAGTCAAGTTGCGCAGCAAGGCGCGACGATGGCTGGTATTGCGTCCGAGCTTGTATCCTGCATTGCGATGGCGCATGGTGAAACTCTCTTTCGAATCAGTGGTCAGTGGGCAGTGAACAGTGGGCAGTGATTAGTAAGAACCCGATCGGGATTTCTTACTGTCCACTGCTCACTATCCACGGTTCACTGTTAGAAGTTCTCCGTCTCGGTGGGCAACTGGAGATCGACCGAATCCAGTGGCTCATCCTCGTCGTCGTAATGGTTGTAACTGGCGGCCAGGGCGGTAGCAGGCGAAATGCTCGTCGGTCCTGGAACGGCGTTGCCTTGCTCATCGATCTTCATGCCCAATGAGAGACCCATCTGAGCCAGAATTTCCTTGATCTCGTTCAGGCTCTTGCGGCCAAAGTTTTTGGTCTTCAGCATCTCGGCTTCGGTCTTCTGCACCAGTTCGCCGATGGACTGAATGTTGGCGTTCTTCAGGCAATTATAGCTGCGGACCGAAAGCTCCAGCTCTTCCACCGAGCGGTTGAGATTGTCGTTGCGCAGCAGCGAACGGCCTTCCTCGCCGCGCCCCTCCGACTCGATCTCTTCCTCGAAGTTGATGAAGATATTCATGTGGTCCTTGAGCAGCTTGGCAGCCAAGCCGACAGCGTCGGCGGGCAGCACGGCCCCATTCGTCCACACTTCCAGGCTGAGCTTGTCGAAGTCGGTGATCTGGCCTAGACGGGCGGCTTCCACCACATAATTCACGCGGCGAACAGGCGAGTGGACCGAGTCCACAGGAATGAAGCCAATGCCCAAATCGGCGTCGAAGTTCTTGTCCGCCGAGATATAACCGCGGCCGCGCTTCAGGCGCATCTCCATATCCAGCTTGCCGCCCTCTGAGAGCGTGGCGATATAGATGTTCTTGTCCAGGATCTCGACGTCGCCGTCGGCTTCAATCATCCCCGATGTGACTACGCCAGGCTGGTCGGAGCGCAGATAGAGAGCCTTTGGCCCCTCGCCCGCCAACTTGAAAGGAACCTGTTTGAGGTTCAGAATAATGTCGGTCGCGTCTTCGACTACGCCGCTGATCGACTGAAACTCGTGCAGCACACCCTCGATGCGAATCGCCGTGACCGCGGCGCCTTCAATGGAACTCAACAGAGTCCGGCGCAGCGCATTGCCGATCGTCGTGCCAAAGCCGCGCTCGAAGGGCTGAGCGCTGAACTTGCCAAAGGTGTTGGTGAGCGTCTCGGCATCGACCGCCAGCCGCTTGGGTTTTTGAAATCCTCTCCAAAGCATATCCGTCTCTCGTTTCCCGCGCGGCATGTACGTCGCGATGCATTTTGCGGCGGCCGCGCAAGTTCTCCTTCGGTTGGAATGCAGTTCTCAGTCATCAGTTGTCAGTTGTCAGCAAAAGCCCGAAGCGGGAATGAACTGACAACTGAAAACTGACAACTGAAGACTGTTACTTGCTGTACAATTCCACAATCAGTTGCTCGTTGATCGGCAGGTTGACTTCGCTGCGCTTGGGCAGAGAAAGAATGCGCCCCGATAGATTCGCAAAGTCAGCTTCCAGCCAGACCGGCACCGGGTTCTGCGCGGCGTACTGCGCGCCCTGCTCGACGATGATCAGCTTCTTGGCGGCATCGCGGATCTTGATCTCGTCGCCCTGATTCACCTGGTAAGAAGGAATGTTGACCTTGCGTCCATTCACTTCAACGTGGCCGTGGCGAACCACCTGGCGAGCCTGGCGGCGGCTGATGGCAAAGCCCAGCCGGAAGGCCACGTTGTCCAGACGGCGCTCCAACTGTTGAATCAGCAGCTCGCCGGTGACGCCAGCGGCCTTGTTGGCCTTCTCGTAGTAAGCGCGGAACTGGCTCTCCAGTGTAAAGTACATGCGCTTGGCCTTCTGCTTTTCATGCAGTTGCAGACCGTAGCCCACAATCTTGGCCTTGCGATCCTTGCCGTGCTGGCCGGGAGGAAAATTCCTCTTCTCGAGCGGGCAGCGGTCGGAGGCGCATTTGGCGCCCTTCAAAAAAAGTTTGGTCGCCTCGCGACGGCAAAGGCGGCAGACTGCTCCTGTATAACGTGCCATTTCTTCTCCTGACTTCGGATGACGGCCGGTTTACGCGCTGACTGAACAGCGATTCATCCCGGCCCATGTTTCAGTGGCCAGTGGTCAGTGAACAGTGGTCAGAAGGCGCCCGTGGCTGTTTACTGATCACTGTCCACTGTTCCCTGCTTCTTAGACTCTGCGCCTCTTCGGCGGACGGCAGCCGTTATGCGGCACTGGCGTCACGTCGCGGATGGTGCGTACTTCGATTCCGGCCGCAGCCAAGGCGCGAATAGCCGACTCGCGGCCCGAACCCGGACCGGAGACCCGCACATCCACTGCACGCAAACCGTGATCGCGCGCCATGCTGGCCGCATTCGAGGCTGCCTGCTGCGCCGCGAAGGGCGTACCCTTGCGCGAGCCGCGAAAGCCCAGCGATCCGGAACTCTTCCAGCTCAGCGTATTGCCCACTGGATCGGTGATAGTCACAATTGTGTTGTTGAAGGTTGCCTGCACGTACGCAATGCCAAACGGAACATTTTTGCGTTCGCGCTTCTTGAACTTCTTGTTCTTTCCCGCTTTGCCCGCCGCGGGTTTACCTGCGCCGGCCTTCTGCTCTGCTTTCGCCATTAGGTTTTACCCGTCGCTTTCTTCTTGCCCGCAATCGTGCCCTTGCGCGGGCCCTTGCGGGTGCGGGCGTTGGTGTGGGTGCGCTGGCCGTTCACCGGTAATCCACGCCGGTGACGCGTCCCCCGATAGCTTTGAATGTCGATGAGGCGCTTGATGTGCATCTGGACGTCCTTGCGCAGATCGCCCTCCACATTTCCCTCGTCCTCAATCACCTGGCGGATGCGGTTGACCTCATCCTCGCCCAGATCCTGGATCTTCTTGAAGGCGTCTACATTCGCCTTCTCCAGAATCTTCAGCGCGCGCGGATCTCCGATGCCAAAGATGTATGTGAGCGCGATCCGTGCCTGCTTGTTACGCGGCAGATCGACGCCAGCAATACGTGCCATTGAAATTCCTTTACTACTTCAAGTTGTGTGCCTCCGGCCTCAACCGGTTCGCACGGGTGATGCGTCAAGCCTCCAGAGGTTCATCGCAAGCCTTGACTCAGGCTAACTAGCCTCTTGCCGAGTTGACAGTTTTCAGTTCAAAACACCAGTGCAAGCCTGGCTTTGACTGACAACCGATTCCTGACAACTGTCGTGGCGCTCTCCGCCTTTTGCCAGTCTGCCTGCTAGCCCTGGCGCTGCTTGTGCTTTGCGTTCTCGCAGATCACCCGCACCACACCGCGGCGCGTGATCACCTTGCATTTGACGCAAATTTTCTTTACCGATGCTCGGACTTTCATCTGCTTGTTGCCCTTCCTGAAAGCTATCAGCTGTTAGCTTTTAGCTCTGTTCCTGCAATACTCTCGCTCTTCAACGTCCAACAAACAAGCCAGTAACTAAAGCTACTTGTAGCGGTATACGATCCGCCCGCGATTCAGGTCGTAGGGACTCAACTCTACGGCCACGCGGTCACCGGGAAGAATCTTGATGAAGTTCTTGCGCATTCGTCCCGAGACATGGGTCAACGCCTCGTGATTGTTCTCGAGCTTGACCTTGAACATGGCATTCGGCAGCGTCTCTGTGACCACCGCCATTACTTCAATCGCATCTTCCTTCGACAAACCGCATCCTGCTTCCGGCGCTTCCGCGCCTTTGTGTTTTGGACCGAGCGCACTACTCAGTCAAAATTCTTGCCCCAGTGGCCGTCACCGCCACCGAGTGCTCAAAATGAGCGCTCATGCTTCCATCCGCCGTAATCGCTGTCCAGCCGTCGCCTAAAACCACTACATCGGCCTTGCCGGCATTCACCATCGGCTCTATCGCAATCACCATGCCGGTCCGCAGCTTCATTCCCCGGCCCGCAACGCCAAAGTTCGGCACCTGCGGATCTTCATGCATCTGCGAGCCGATGCCGTGGCCCACAAAATCCCTTACCACCGAGAAGCCCGCGGTTTCAACCACTTTCTGCACCGCAAAGCCCACATCGCCCAGCGTTGCGCCCGGCTTTACCACATCGATTGCCGCCTGGAGCGAAGCCTCTGTCACCGTGAGTAGCCGCTCCGTCTCTGGATCGATCTTCCCCACCGGAACGGTGATCGCAGCATCGCCGCAATAGCCGTCCACGAATACCCCAAAATCGACCGAAACGATCTCCCCTTCCTTGAGGATTCGTTTGGCCGACGGAATGCCATGCACCACTTCGCTATTGACCGAAGTGCAGAGCACACAGGGAAAGCCGTGATAGCCCTTGAAGGCTGGCTTCACGCCTAACTCCTTGGTACGCGCCTCGGCCGCCTTTTCCAGATCGAGCGTACTAATGCCGGGCTTGATCAGCCCCCGCACCAACTCGAGCACCTCGCGGGTCACCTGGCCCGCGCGGCGCATCTTCTCGATCTCCTTGGACGACTTCAGTACTACTGCCACTAACCCAGCTTTCAACTTCAGCCGACAGCCAAACGCTGCTAGCTTCTCAACCGATTCACCGCATCGACAATACCGGCCGCAATCTCCGCAATCGGCTTATCTCCATCGACTTCCGCAAAACGTCCTTGAGCCCTATAATGCTCCACAACAGGCGCGGTCAAAGCCTCGTAGGCGCGCATCCGCTCCTCGAAAACCTTCTCTGTGTCGTCGGCTCTCTGGGTCAGCGCGGCGCCATCCAAATCGCAACAGCCATCGTTTTGTGGAGGCTTGATGCAGACGTTATAAATGCTTTGGCAGACAGGGCAACTTCTGCGCCCTGTGATACGGCACAGTAGCTGATTATAGTCTACATGGATGCTTACGGCAACCACCGGCAGTCCGCAGGAGCGTGCTGCCAACCGGCCATCCAGCCAGCTGGCCTGCACAAGTGTGCGCGGAAAACCGTCCAGAATGTAGCCCACTGCCGTATCGGGCATTTCAAGTCGCGCCGCCACCATCTCATTGACCAATGAATCGGGAACAAGCTCGCCACGTCCCATGATTTCCTTGGCCGCCCGGCCCAGGTCTGTACCCTGAGCCACATTGCCGCGTAACAGGTCGCCTGTAGAAATCTGCGGAATTCCCCAGATCTTAACTAATTCCTTGGCCTGTGTTCCTTTGCCCGCTCCGGGCGCGCCTAACAAGAGAATCGGGCCGGGAAGGGGCTTCCGACCCTCTTCCCGACCCGGATATATTGCTGTTTCCGATGAAGACATTACCAGGTTTTCCTTCCGCGAATACGACCGGAGCGCGGGGAGAAGCCGTCATAATGCCGCATGATCAGCTGCGATTCGATCTGGTTGATGGTGTCCATGGCCACACCCACCACAATAAGAAGTGAGGTGCCGCCAAAGTAGAAATTAACCCCCAAACCGTGTGTCGTCCAAGCCGGCAGCCGTTCAAAGACTGCGCCAATCAGCCAAATCTTGTCAAAGCGAATACCCGAAATCAGGAAGGTTGGAACCAGCGAAATAATAATCAGGTACGCCGCGCCAACCAGTGTAATGCGGGTAAGAATGTCGTTGATGAAGTCGGAGGTCCGCTTTCCGGGACGAATTCCTGGAATGAACGATCCCGACTTGCGGAAGTTGTCCGCAATGTCGTCCGGCTTCATGATGATCGACACATAGAAATATGCGAAGAAGATGATCGCCAAAACATACAGCAGCTCGTACCAGGGATAGCCCGGCTGAAGAGCCTGAACAATCGGCTGCAGGAAGCGGCTATTCTGTACAAATTCGGTCTGGCTGAGCATCATCGGCGCTGAAAGAATGGAAGCCGCGAAGATAACCGGCATCACACCGCCCGAGTTGACCTTCAGAGGCAGATGGCTGGACTGGCCGCCCATCATGCGCCGGCCGACGATGCGCCGCGCGCTTTGAATGGGAATCCGCCGCTCGCTCCGCTCCACAAAGACTATAAACGCTACAACGGCAAACATGCCCGCAACCAGCAGCAGAACGGCAATGACCGTGAACGAACCCCACTGATTGGTCTGGACCTTTTGCACCAGGTCCATCACGCCTCGCGGTAGACCGGCAATAATACCGGCAAAGATCAGCAGGCTCATTCCGTTGCCGATTCCGCGTTCAGTAATCTGCTCACCCAGCCACATAATGAAGGCCGTGCCAGTGGTCAGCGTCAGCATTGTCATCAGAATGAAGGAAACACCCGGATGCAGCACCATGCCGCCCCGCGTTAGCATGAAGGCAATGCCGACGGACTGCAATGCGCCCAGCAGGATGGTCAAATAGCGGGTCCATTGCGTAATCTTGCGCCGCCCCAATTCGCCTTCCTTCTGGATGCGCGCCAGCGGTTCGTAGACCACGGTCAACAATTGAAAGATGATTGAAGCCGTGATGTAGGGCATGATACCCAGCGCGAAGACGGTCATCTTGCGCAGGTTGCCGCCGCCAAAAAGGTTCATCAGGCCCAGAGCTGAACCGCCCTGCTGATCGAACATCCGCTCCAGCATGTGAGTATCGACGCCCGGTGTGGGAATCCACGCACCTAGCCGGTAAACGGCAAGAATGCCGAGCATGAACAGAACCCGCTTGCGTAGATCGGGAATCCGGAAGATATTCGCGAACTTCTCAAACATTTCAGCCATTGTTGGTTTTCCGCTTCAGGGCGTTTGTCGCCGCTTGAATCTTTACCACTGACCATCTTACCCGCGCGAGGCCTCGCGTGTCGTGCTGGGAGCCCAAGTCTACTGTCTCGATGCCTTGGCGACCAGTTTCCCCTTGGGTGCAATCGTCTCACCGCCCAGAACCACGGCCTTGCCGCCGGCCTTTTCGATCTTCTCGACAGCCGACTTGGAAAACTTATGCGCATGAATTGTAAGCGCCGTGGTCAACTCACCGGAGCCAAGAATTTTAATCAGCGCGTTTTTACTGGAAGAGAGGCCGAGCTTCTTGAAATCATCCAAGCCAATCTCTGTGAGCTTCATGCCCTCAATGTGTTCCACCAGGCGATCCAGATTAACCACTGTGTATTCCACGCGGAAAATATTGGTAAAGCCGCGCTTGGGCAAACGGCGATGCAGCGGCATCTGGCCGCCTTCAAAGCCGCGCATCATGCTGGTGCCTGTGCGCTGGCCCTGGCCCTTATGTCCGCGAGCCGATGTCTTGCCCATGCCGGAACCCATGCCCCGGCCCACGCGCTTGCTCCCGGTATTGGCTTTCCTGGGCGCGCGCAAATTCGACAGATTTCTGATTGCCATGATTTCCTCGCTGTAGCGCCGGACAGAATCGAAGTCCCGCCGACTCGCGTTCATGCAGCTTTCAGCTGCTAGTTCTCCAAGATCCGAACCAAATGCGGGATGGCCTTCACCATGCCGCGGACGGATTCGTTGTCCACGCGCTCGACGACCTGATTGAGGCGCGTAAAGCCCAGTCCCTTGACCACCAAACGGTGCTTATTGGGTGTCGAGTTCTTCGACCGGTAGTACTCAATGCGAATTGTTTTCTGTTCCGCCATCACTAAAGCTCCTCAACCGTCTTGCCGCGCATCGCAGCCACATCGGCCTTGTCGCGCAACTGAATCAATGCATTGAAGGTGGCCTTGACTACGTTGTGCGGATTCGGCGAACCCAGACTCTTGGTTAGAACATTCTGCACCCCGACCGAGGTCATCACCGCGCGCACCGCCCCGCCCGCGATCACGCCCGTGCCTTCCGGAGCCGGCTTCAGGAGCACCTGCCCGGCGCCGTAGCGGCCCAAAACCAGATGCGGAATCGAAGTATCGGTCAAATTCACCCGAACCAGATTCTTCTTGGCCGCTTCGATCCCCTTGCGAATCGCCTGAGGGACCTCTTTGGCCTTGCCTGAACCGTGGCCCACCACGCCCGCCGACGCGTCGCCAATCACCACCAGCGCCGCAAACGACATATTCTTGCCGCCCTTGACTACCTTGGTCACGCGGTTGATGGAAACCACCTGATCCTTCAGGTTGTACTGGTTGGCATCGAGTTTCTTCTTCAAGATCGTCATTGCTCTCTCGTCTCTTTTGGGCTAACAGCCCACTGCTGTCAGCTTACAGATATTTACGACCCATAAACTGTTCGCTGTTAGCGGCTTTACTAGAACTCCAGGCCCGCCTCGCGAGCGGCGTCGGCCAGTGCCTTGATGCGTCCATGATAAAGGTAGCCGCCACGATCGAAGACCACCTTCTTAATGCCCTGCTTGACAGCCAATTCGGCCACAGTCTTGCCAATCTCTTTTGCCGCCGCCACATTGCCGCCGGTCTTCATCTTGATCGTCGAAGCCGCAACCAATGTCTCGCCCTTCTGGTCGTCGATCACTTGCGCATAAATGTGGTTGAGCGAACGATAAACATTCAGCCGCGGACGCGCTTCAGTGCCGGAAAGCTTGCGGCGAATGCGATCGTGAATGCGCTGGCGAATTGCGTTTCTTTTGGTTTGCGTGATCATGGTCTCTCTCACCTATTGGCGGAGCCGCCTTGCGGCCCCGTTCGGTTATTGTTCAGGTGGCGGATTACAGTTGCCGGACTGCCTTAGAATGAACTGTCATCCGCTCTTACTTAGCCCCAGTCTTGCCGGCCTTCTTCTTCAACTTCTCATCGCTGTAGCGCACGCCCTTGTTCTTGTATGGGTCCGGCTTGCGCAGCGAACGCATGTCGGCTGCCACTTGACCCACCTTCTGCCGGTCGATGCCGGTGATGGTCAGGTGCGTTTGCTTCGGGTCGACAGCCACTTCGATGCCTGTAGGCAGGGGAACTTCAATCTGGTGCGAATAGCCCAGCGTAAAGACCACCGTCCCCTTGCCCTTCATCTCGGCGCGGTAGCCGATGCCCACAATATCCAACTCGCGCGTCCAGCCCTTGGTAACGCCCTGCACCGCGTTGAAGACCAGCGCCCGCGTCAGCCCATGCGCGGCGGCAAACTTGTCGCTCTCCCGATTGACCTGTAGAACTCCATCCTTGGTAGCCAGCGAGATGCCCTCGGCGATCAGCGCCGAGACCTTGCCCTTGGGCCCCTCGACCAGAACCGTGTTGCCCTCGACCTTGTACTTCACCCCCGCGGGCAGCGGGATCGGCTTCTTTCCTATACGCGACATCGCTTCAATCCTTCTCGCGGCTTGCGAGTCCCGAAAAACAGTTGTCAGCTATCATTTTTCAGTCGTCAGTCAATAGCTTCAACGTTTCATCGTTCCACTGCAGCCTGTAAACAGTTTCCAATTGTCAGCTACCGGATTTCAGTTTCGTTACCGACAACTGAAATCTGAAAACTGACAACTGCCGTTACCACACTTCGCACAACAGTTCGCCGCCCACGCCCTCGCGGCGCGCCTGACGGCCGGTCATCACGCCCTTGGGCGTGGTCATGATCGAGATGCCGAGGCCGCCCTGCACCCGCTTGATCTCGTCGCGGCCAATGTAAACGCGGCAGCCGGGGCGCGAGATGCGCGCCAGATCGCGTATGGCCGCCTCCGCGCCGCCATACTTCAAATAAACGCGCAGCACCTGTTTGCCCTCTTCTTCCTGGGTCTTGTAGTTCGAAATATACCCCTCCTCCTTGAGGATGCGGGCAATCTCGGTCTTCAGCTTCGAAGCGGGCACGTCCAGCTTCTGATGGCGCGCCCGAATCGCATTGCGTATGCGCGCCAGAAAATCCGCTACTGGGTCGGTCAGACTCATTCCTTCTCCTTCATCCCCCGTTCGTCCGCACCGCGGAAACCAGCGGGAATGCGAAAACAGCTTCTAGCCTTTAGCTTCTAGCCCATCTCACTCGGTGAAGCTCTTCGTCATTCCTCGAAAAGCTAGGAGCTAAGAGCTAGCGGCTTCACTTACCAACTCGACTTGACGACGCCGGGAATCTCGCCCTTGAGCGCCAACGAGCGGAAGCATAGGCGGCACACGCCGAACTTGCGCAAAAAACCGCGCGGACGCCCGCATAGCTGGCACCGGTTGTGCTTGCGGCAGCTGAACTTCGGCTTCCGCGCGTCTTTCACCCTCTTTGCTGTGGTTGCCATAAATCCCCTTCAACGGCAGCTACTAGCTTCTAGCCACTAGCTCCCAGCTTGTTCCTCGCTCAATGCAATCCCGCGCTCGCGGAACAAACCAAATTCGTTTTACCTCAGATGCTAATTCCACCTCGAAAAAGCTAGAGGCCGGAAGCTGGCAGCTAAAAGCTGTTCTTAAGCGCCTTGCCGGAAGGGCAGCCCGAAGTGCTTCAAGAGCGCCCTCGCCTGGTTGTCGTCCTTGGCCGTGGTCACGATGGTGATGTTCATGCCCTTCATCTTCTCCACCTTGGAGTAATCGATCTCCGGGAAGATCAGTTGATCGCGCAGGCCGAGCGTGTAGTTGCCGCGCCCGTCGAAGCTTTTCGTCGATACCCCGCGGAAGTCGCGCACCC
>JBEKDN010000128.1:0-11541 GCA_050014335.1 Occallatibacter sp.
AATCTGAGGAGAGAGCCATGATTCGCAAAACCCGCCTGTTCACACCCGGACCGACACCGCTTCTTCCCGCAGCCCAGTTTGCCATGGCGGCGGCCGACATCCATCATCGCACACCGGAGTTCCGCGCCCTCTTTCAGAAGGTTCTGGCGCAGTTGAAGGTCTTTGTCGGTACGCGGAACGACGTTCTGCTGCTTTCCTGCTCCGGCACGGGCGCGATGGAGGCATCGGTCTCGAATCTGACCTCTCCGGGCGACCGGGTGCTGGTGCTGACGGCGGGCAAGTTTGGCGAGCGCTGGGTGGATTTGGCCAAGGCTTACGGCTTGCAGGTGGATGTGGTGGAGAAGCCGTACGGGCAGACCTTTGAGATTGCCGAGATCAAGGCCGCGTTGAAGCCCGAGCACAAGGCCGTTTACATGCAGGCCTCCGAGACTTCGACCGCCGTGACCCACGACGTGCAGGCTGTGGCCGCACTGGTGAAAGATACGCCGACGCTGCTGATTGTGGACGGCATCACAGGCCTGGGCACGCAGACGATCGACGTGGACGGCTGGGGCGTGGACATTGTGATTGGCGGCTCGCAGAAGGCGGTGATGATTCCGCCGGGGCTGGCTTACCTGAGCGTGAGCGAGAAGGCGTGGAAAGCGATGGATGGGGCGAAAAATCCGCGCTATTACTTTGACCTGCGCAAAGAGCGCAAAAATCAAGTGAAGGGCGAAACGGCCTATACGCCCGCGGTCGCGCTGGTTGCAGGGTTGGGCGCGGCGCTGGATTATATTGCCGGACAGGCGGGCGGCGACTTGGAAAAGGGCCGCATTGCGCTGATTGACAATGCGCAGGTCAATGCGGCGGCAACGCGCGCGGGCCTGGTGGCATTGGGCTTTACGCTCTTTGCGCCCACCTCTCCTTCCGCCGCGGCGACGGCGGTGGCTGTGCCCGAGGGCATGGATTCAGGCGCTGTGGTCAAGGCGCTCAAGGCCAAGTTCAGCCTGGTAACGGCCAACGGACAGGGCTCGATGCAGGGAAAAATCTTCCGCGTGGCGCATCTGGGCTTCTTTGACTATCTGGACACGGTGGCGTTTATGGGCGCGATGGAACACATTGCCAAGGACGTGCTGGGTCTGCCGGTGACTTACGGACAAGGCGTGGCGGCGGCGCAGGAAGTCTTTGCGAAAGCAGCTTCTAGCCTCTAGCTTTTAGCTGCTAGCTTGCCTGTGGATTGTTTGAGGTTCGTGGTCTCCCACCCTAGCCGCAAAAAACAAGAGCGCGGCGAGGGTGGGACACCCGGAGTGAATACTTTCGGGCAGCTCGGAGAGGAGGGGCACAATTCATGAATGACTTGTTATCACTCCTAATAACACCGCCGTACATTTTCTTGGTTCTTGGGTTCATCTCATTTTCAGCGGCTGTGGTTTGGACGTGCACGGGCAGAGCGTGGGTTCGCTTTCATGGTTGGGTCTATCGCGCCAAAGAGCCAAAGTGGTTTTGGTGGGAAGTCGCATTGTATTTTCTCTGTGCTGTTCTCTTCGTCGGAATTTTTTTGTATAAGGTCAACTGACTTTGAGAATGAGGCGGATGCCCCAGGGGCTCAAGGTGGAGATGCTTGGGGTTCGTGGTTTCCCATCCATTTGCCAGAAAGAAGGCGAATGGATGGGGCACGGTGCTGAAGTTGGAAGACAGGGCTTTTAGCTAGAGGCTAGAAGCTAACGACTAGGGGCTGGTTGTCATGTCCGAACTGAGTTTTGGAGAAAAGCTGCTGATCGCGCGCAAGCAGCTCGATCTGTTTCAATACGAGATGGCCGAGCGGTTAGGGGTACACGCCAACTCGCTCACCAAATACGAGCGCGGCGAGGGCAAGCCTCATGCCGCCGTGGTGCGCATGTTCGAGATACTTTGCGAGCAGCACGGCATACGTTTTGACGAGTACAAGGCTCGACGCAAGGACAAGGGAGACGCGATGAAGATTGTTTTGGCAGAGAAAGTTTCTCCGGCGACACTGGCCGTGTTTGCGGCCGAGCCGGGATGGGAAGTACTCACGCACGATCAACTGCCTGACGGTCTTGCGGCTGCCCTGGCCGACGCGGATGCTTTGGTGGTTCGCAGCGCGGTGCAGGCCGACGATGCGCTGATGGCTCATGCGCACAAGCTGCGGGTGATTGGCCGGGCGGGCGTGGGCGTGGATAACATTGACGCCGCGGCAGCCACGCGGCGCGGCATTGTGGTGATGAACACGCCGGGCGCAAATGCCGTGGCCGTGGCCGAGCTGACGCTGGCTCTGATGCTGGCCTTGGCGCGCAAGCTGCCCATGGCCAACTCGACGATGCATGCCGGCAAGTGGGAGAAGAAGAATCTGCAAGGCATGGAACTGCGCGGCAAAACGCTGGGCATTCTGGGGCTGGGGCGCATTGGGCTGGAAGTGGCCAAGCGCGCGCGCGGCTTTGGGCTGGAGATTATCGGCAGCGACCCATTTGTTTCAGCGGCTGTGGCGCGCGAGAACGGCATCAAGCTGGTGACCCTGGATGAGCTGATTGCCGGTTCCGATTATCTTACTTTGCATGTAGGCTTGACGCCGCAGACAACGGGCGTGATCAATGCCAAGACGATTGCCGCGATGAAAAAGGGCGTGCGGATTATCAATTGCGCTCGCGGCGAATTGATTGACGATGCGGCGCTGGTGGAGGCGCTGAAGAGTGGCCAAGTGGCGGGCGCGGCGCTGGATGTTTTTGTCAAAGAGCCGGCCAAGGAGACGCCATATCACGAGTTGGAAAACGTGATTCTGACGCCGCACATTGCCGGCTCAACGGGCGAAGCGCAGGAGGCTGTGGGGCAGCAGATTGCGCGGCAGGTGCGCGATTATCTCAAACTCGGAGTCGTGCAGAATGCCGTGAATCTGCCCTCGCTGAGCCACGAGGAATATGTTGTGCTGGCACCGTACATCGATTTGGCCGGTAGGCTGGGAGGCTTTCTGGCGCAGGCGGGCAAGCATGGCATTGAGGCCATCGACCTGATTTATGGTGGAACGCTGGTGGATGCGAAGGTTGATCTGGTGCGCAACGCGGCCATCGCCGGGCTGCTGGCCGGCTCTGAAAATGTGAACCGCATCAACGCCGCAACTGTGGCCGGCGAGCGCGGCATTCGCATCCACGAGATCAAAGAGGATAGCGATCGCGGCGGCGCGACAACGGTACTCACCATCAAGCTGCACACGTCGGCGGGCGAGAGCAGCGCTTCAGCCACGGTGATTCGTGGCGAGCATCCGAGGCTGCTGGCCTTTGACGGCATCGATATTGAAACGCCGCTGGAAGGCAATCTGTTGGTTTGCAGAAATCTGGATGTGCCGGGCGTGATTGGCCAGATCGGCACCACGCTGGGCGAGCATGGCGTCAACATTGCCAACTTTGCCTTGGGCCGCGAGCGCGGCGGATCCAAGCCGGTGAAGGCTCTGGCACTGGTGCAGGTGGACGCGCCGGTAGGCGAAAAAGTACTGGAAGCGTTGACGAAGATCGAAGCACTGCTGGAAGCCAAGCCGGTGCAATTGCCGGAGGCAAACATTTAGTTCGCCCAGAAGAAACGAAAAGGCCATCGCGAACCGGCGATGGCCTTTTTCGTTTAACGACGCAAGATTAGCCGAATACCGGAGTGAGGCCGAGCCAGCTGCGCAGGTAGGCGATTTGGCCAAGATGGTAGGTCTCATGCCAGGCGAGTATGCCGATAAATCCGCTGACTTTTCCGTCTTGGCTGGGCGGTCCCGGAGGCGCGGGAGCGGCCAGCGCCTCCGGGGTGAGCGCGCTTAAAGTCGCGTCCAGAGCGGCGGCGGATTCTTGCAAGTTTGCCAGCAAAGTTTCCGGAGCCGGGTAGCTGATGCTGGGGTCAAGTTTGGCAGAGCGAGCGAAGGGTTCCAGGCCGGGGCAGGACCACTGGCCACCGACGCGAGTGATGAGCAACTGGCGGGCCCAGACGATATGGCCAACAACCCATGCGATGTGATTGGAGTGATCGTTGGGGCGGGTTAGCCATTGCTCGGGCGTGAGGCCGTCAACAGCTTTTTGCACGGAGCCGGTGTTCAGGGTGAATCCGGCGGCAGCACTGGCGATGACTGGGGAAACGGACATGAAAGAACCTCCAGGAGTTCAGCGTGCATAATGCGCTGAGACAGGATTATACGTCGAAGCGGGAAGAGGTCAAACGAGGAAGACCCACTTCAACGGATGCGATAGACGAACGCGTCTTCCAGATACTTGCCGCCGAAGATCTGGCCCCCCAAGCGCATTCCATAGGTGTCGGCAGTTGTGGCAAAGACACGGCGCAAATCCCGAATGAACGGATTATCCATCGAGCGCATGGAGATTGTTGGCTGCCTGTGAATCGAAATTCCAGCCTTTTTCATGGCCGCATTGATTTCGGTGTACCCAGAGCGAGAGGAGGATTGGTCGAGACGATCCGAGGCGATCACCAGTCTCCAATCCTCGTAGTCCGGGATTTTGGCCCAGAGAGCGACATTGGGTGTCTTACCGTCCCGATCCAGTGCATCAATCACTTCTTTTCCATTTTCGATATCGAAGTTCACCAGGACTGCCTGATCCATCGCAACATTCCTCCTTTCTCCGATTCTACTGCGTCTATCAATAATTTCGCATCGTGCAAACCGCCAAACGGGTTGCCATCATAGAGTTGATCGTAGAGCCGATATCGGCTATGTTCCGACCATTCTCGAACGGTCTCCCAGTCGAGTTTCAGTTCTATATTGCCGTCAACATCATTCTTCAAAAGGTCTGATAATCCCGCCAGATCCAGCAGCTTTCCCAAGTCATGCGTATGGCTATCGATGACCAGTTTCTTCTCAGGGAAATCATGCTCACGGGTTCGTTTGGCGATGCAGGCCTTCAACCCACATTCAACCGCGTACCCTGCTAGATAGTATGCGCCCTCCGGGAATTCTGCGGCTAGCAGCGCCTCAGCTTCCTTGAGCCGCAATTTGGCAAGTCGTTGGAAATCAATGCGATTCATTGCTTTCCCTCGTTACGCGCGGCTCAAGTAAGCGCCCTCGCTGGTATCGACACGGATCTTCTCGCCTTCATTGATAAAGGATGGAACCTGGACGACGAGGCCGGTTTCAGTCTTGGCTGGCTTGGAGACGCTGGAGGCTGTGGCGGACTTGAGGCCGGGTTCGGTCTCAACGACGGTGAGTTCGACGGATGCGGGCAGGTCTATGCCCACCGCCGTGCCATCATGGTAGCTGACCTTGATCTGGAGGTTGGGCGTGAGGTACTCGATGGCGTCGCCGAGCGTGGAGCCTTTGAGGACGGTCTGTTCGTAGTCGACGGGATTCATGAAGTAGTAGTCGTCGCCGTCATTGTAGAGAAACTCCATGGAGATTTCGTCGACCACCACCTTTTCGATTGCGTCGGCGGAGCGGAAGCGCTCTTCGAACATGGCCCCAGTGCGGATATTGCGCAGCTTGGCCTGGATGAAGGCGCGCAGGTTGCCGGGGGTGCGGTGCTCCACTTTGAAGACCAGATGCAGTTGGTCTTTATGCTTAATAATCATGCCGGGACGCATTTGCGTGGCGGGAATCGACATAGTGTTTCTTTAGCTCCTTGCGGTCTTTGCGCGCATTGCGCGGAAAAATTGGCCTTGGCCCATCTTTTATTGTAGCTTAGGGGCGGATCGGGGCGCGGATCTGCACGAATGGCGCAATCTCCGGTTTGCCCGGGCGCTCGTCCAAAACTCTCGAATTGGACAGATAATAGAAGTTGCCGTCTCAGCGGCAAAGGCCGCCGCATCGGATCACGGACGCTGGGTAAATGCACTAACGGCATAGGCCTTCACCCGGAAACTTCCCTCGTCGTCGTCCAGTTTAGAGAAGCCCGAGGAATAATGATTGAACCCTTGCCCGTCTAGCTGATTCTCGATCTTGAACTCATAAAAATAGACTTTGCCGGCCTCGGCTGTGAATGACTTCGCGCCAATCATGCTTTTAGCATGCCCGGAACCTTGGGCGCTGACGCAGAGATGATGTTCCCCCGGAGCGACATCGACGGTAAAGTAGGATTTGTTACCGGTCGCTCCTACCCATTCCCCGTCTAATCCAAACCTCACCGTGAAATCCGTAGAGCTACCGAATGGAGTCCATCTCCCGGATTTCGTCGAGGTTTCAATGAATACGATCAGAGCCTTGCCGGCAGCAGGAGAAAGAGATGCAGGCTGACCATTCTTCAAGGTTACTTGAAATGCGACATTGTCGCTTCCGCAAGCGTCAGGTAAGGTAGTAGCCTGTGCGGTGCTCGCAAATATCCCTGCAAACAATAGCATGATGAGCATGACAGATTTCATTTTCATCCACACTCCTCAGTGGAATGCCCTAATTTGAGCTGCGAAATTGATGAATGGTGATTGCATCAGAAGAATGGCACCCAAGATAATAGAGGACAAACCAGTGTTCTTGCGTTTGGCCATGGTCTCGCTGGAATCCACTTTGAGATGAAATGCTGCAGCCTTCCATCTCACTCACGGAGATTCGCGTGGCGATGGCAGATCGGTGCTGAAGTAGGGGCTTGTCGAAATGCCTGGTAGGCCGGCTATCCGTGAGCTGCACGCATTGCCGCTTTGACGCGCGCGTGGCACCTTTGCGAAGTTTTTTTGGAATGGGATATGCCGAGCAGCGGAAGATGCGCATCCACCGGTCGCTGCGAATGCAAATCCTGGTCAGAAGGTTTTTCATCGAATAATTATTGTAGAGACAGACGCGCAAGATATCCGCGAGGAAGGTCCAAGGAGACAGATGACGGAACCAAGGAATCCGCAACCAAGCCGACAGTCGAACCTGGGCGGCACGTTTACCTTTCCCAACTCTTCATTGACGGTAAAGCGCATGGGATATGGCGCAATGCAACTTGCGGGAAAGGAGGGCGACAAGATTGTCTGGGGGCCTCCGCGCGATGTTCCGGGCGCGATTGCAGTGCTGCGCGAGGCCGTTGCCTGCGGCGTGAACCACATCGATACGAGCGACTTCTACGGTCCGAGCATCACCAACCAACTGATCAAGCAAGCTCTCCATCCTTACCCGGACGATCTGGGGATTGTGACCAAAGTGGGCGCGCGGCGGGGCAGCGATGGCTCATGGCCTCATGCTCGTTCGCGTCAGGAGATTATCAATGCGGTGCACGACAATCTGCGCAACCTTGGCCTTGATGTGCTCGATGTGGTCAATCTGCGACTGGGCGGTTTTGCCGCGCCAACGGACGACCCATTTGAAGAGCCGCTGACTGCGCTGGCCGAGCTGAAGCAGCAAGGGCTGATCCGGCATATCGGCCTAAGCACCGTGTCTTCTAAACAGGTAGTCGAGGCGCAGGCGATTACGGAGATCGCGTGCATCCAGAATTTCTACAATGTGGCCCAGCGCGGCGACGACGAGTTCATCGATGCTCTGGCCGCGCAGGGCATTGCCTATGTGCCTTACTTTCCACTGGGAGGCTTCTCACCGTTGCAGTCGTCAAAGCTGGAAGAAGTGGCAGCGGCGCTGGAGGCTACCCCGATGCAGGTGGCGCTTGCGTGGCTATTGCGCCGGTCTCCGAATTTGCTGCTGATTCCCGGCACGTCGTCGGTGGTGCATCTGCGCGAGAATCTGAAGGCTGCTGCGCTGGAGTTACCGGACGACGCCCGGGCCATGCTTGACAGCATCGGCGGCAAGACCTGGCCAAGCTCTGAACAGGTGCGATTGTTTGAATAAACCTTCCCTCAGAGGCTAAACAGGCTGCGAAAAAACTCTTTGGTCTGGCGGGGGTGCCAGCAACTTTTCGGATATTCATTGATCCAATCAACGTGCGTGGAGACGACCAGAAGCAGGCGGCGATGTTCAGTTATTTAACCTGAGGCAACGAATTCCAGCCGATCATCCGGCGCGTCAGATTTGCGCTAACGGACCGCGTGCTTGAGCGCATGGATGCCGCGTTGGAGAAGCTCTATTCCGACACGGGCCGCCCGTCGAACGCGCCCGAGCGGCTGCTGCACACCACGCTGTTGAGCGAGGAGCATTTCACCGTGGACAGCACGCTGATTCAGGCCTGAGCGGCGGCGCGGTTTTAGTGAGAAGTCCGATCTGCCCAAGCCTGGCAAGGGTTCTCCACCCCAGCGACGAAGACCTGCCGCCGGGCTCTTCCCCACCCATGAATCCTATCTAATTGAACCCAAGCACCGGATGAGGAACATACGGCTCCTCGATCGATGCAATCTCTTCCGGCGCAAGGCGCACTGAGAGCGCAGCCACCGCATCGGCAAGATGATGTGGTTTTGTAGCACCCACAATTGGCGCTGCAATCACCGGTTTGGCCAGCAGCCACGCCAGAGCAAGCTGCGCGCGGGGTATGCCTCGCTCTTCGCTCAGTTGGCCCAGCCGGTCTACCACCTTGCGGTCGGCCTCTTCGGTACGCGCGTACATCGCGTTCCCAAATCGATCGCTATCGGAGCGTTTGGTGGCTTCACTCTGCCACGCCCTTGTCAGGCGGCCACGCGCCAGAGGGCTCCACGGAATCACCCCGACCCCCTCGCTCTGGCACAGCCCAATCATCTCCCGCTCCTCTTCCCGATAAAGAAGATTGAGATGATTCTGCATGGAAATAAAACGGGTCCAGCCGTGCAAGTCGGCCAGATAAAGCGCCTTGGCAAATTGCCAGGCATACATCGACGAAGCTCCGATGTACCGCACCTTCCCGCTCTTGACCAGATCGTGCAGCGCCTCCAGCGTCTCCTCGATCGGAGTTTCATAATCCCAGCGATGAATCTGATAGAGGTCGATGTAGTCTGTCTCCAGCCGGCGCAGGCTTTTGTCAACCTCGTAAAAGATGGCTTTCCGTGACAGGCCGTGGCCATTGGGCTCTTTGCGCATAATGCCCTGAACCTTCGTCGCGATCACCACCGCCTCCCGCCGCGCGTTGGCCCGCAGAAAGCGCCCAATCACCGCTTCGCTTTCACCGCCTGAGTAAACATTCGCCGTATCGAAGAAGTTGATGCCCAGATCCAGCGCCTGACGCAGAAACGGCTGGCTCTCCGCTTCGTTCAGAGCCCAGGGTTGTCTGCCGGGCAGGTCGGCCGCGGCCGGCGCTCCATAGCTCATGCAGCCAAGACAGATGCGTGAGACCTTGACTCCCGTTTTGCCCAGATTGACGTAGTCCATAGCTTCTCCTTCTTCCTGCCATCAAATCGTCAGATGCGGCTAGCGTCCGGCAGTTGCACCCGCAAACAGCGGAGCGCCCCCTCACTCAATTCCATTGATCCGCACAAGAATATTGATCTTCCGTGCCCCATCAATCCAAATCTATCCCAGTCGCATACCTCATACGAGCGAATAGCGAGCCGCTGGCCCCACCGCAAGGGGGGTGGGGGTGGGCGGATTTTTTGGCGAAGAGATGGGGAAGATGGGGTGAAAAAAGGGGACTAAAAGACTAGGGACCGAGGGACTGGGGAGTGAGACGGCGCGGGTTGGAGATTGGTTGGCGGTCATTTGTGGGCATGGATTGATGCTGTTTCTATTGTGCTCCGGGGATGGGGAATTGTCGGCAAAGTTTTTGGGGAAAAGTTTGAGAGATTGGGGTCAGTGGTCAGGAAGAACGCGAGTTGAGGTTCGTGGGTTCCCGCTCATCGCGAAAAGCTGCGATGAACTGGGGCACAGCCCGTGTTATCGTGATGAGCGGGCCAGCTGCCTTTTTCCTTTAGCCGCCCTCACACACGCCAGCAGGGGAAGTCCCTCCAAGGGACATCAGATGTCCCTCCGAGGGACTTCTTCACCCAGCGGCCAGTTTTCACAGTGTTGTTGGGATTTCTGGCTGCCGCCCTCAGCGGCTAAAGTTAAAATTTGCCAGTATTGATGGGGTTTCAGCACTTCGCCAGATGTCCCTCCGAGGGACAACCTATATGTTAGTTCTCTCTTGTTCTATCTATATGCACCCCAGACGTGAGCACCGCCAGTGCAGTCTGACCGCTGCCGACCATCGTATGCCCCACGGCCTGCACCGGGATTGGTCGGCCTGCTCCATGCCGGGTAGATTACCTTTGCCGGGAAGACTACCTTGGAACCATACCCGGCTCTGGGAACCTTTGGTCGGCTCACTCACAGCAGCCCGACCTATTCTATTCCGGCCTCGCCAAGGCTCCGTACTCTACCTCAGCCAGCCTTCACCGGCGCGCAAGACCCCACCGACAGAGTGGAGTTTTCCCGTTTAATTGCGCTTTTTCGACCTTCGCACATGGCCGGTGACACACCGCTCGGTACTCTACTCTCGACCCCGGTGCCAAGCGGATGAGCATACTTCTCACTGGCTGCCGATGCAAGCCCCAACAACAAGCCGCCCCGAAGGACGGCTTGCGGTTGGCTGGAACGGCGGAGCTAGACTGCGGTCGTCCCCGAAGTTCTACCTACAGAGCGGCGACCGAAAATGAGTCGGAACACTTTTACTACGGCGAACCAGATAATCCCGTTGATGGCAACAGCGGCCACTGCCGAGAGCAGCCCGATGCCTACCAGCGATAGATGGCCCTGCCAAAACAGCGTCTCAACTAGCCACCCCCCCAAGAAATTGCCGGGAGTCAGAAGGATGAGTGCTGTCCCCCACATGACCATACCCAGCGACGAGGGAACGTATTGCCAGAGCGCCAAACAAGCCAGACCGACCAACTGCACGGCGAGGAAGACGATGAGCACTATGTGTTTCTTCATGTCACTTCTCCTACGGAGCGGTCTGGATGATGACCTTGTTCCCACTTGGATTCGGCATGATGTCGTGCAGGCCGATGTCATCCCGGTTGCACATGCGCACACACCCATGAGAAGTGGGGCTTAAGAACAAGCTGTTGCCCCACGTAGTAGGGCTCCAACCCGGCCCCATCGTTCCATGGATATAGATGCCCCTGCCATCCAACTCTTTGATGTGAAGCTGATACGGACCAAAGGCATTCCCACCAAGCACGGTCTTACTCCACGGCGTGTTTGCAGCGTTGCCGTACTTTTGCGAAACGTGGTCCTTTTCCCATACGGATGCGTGGAAGGTGCCAGTCGGCGTCACATGACCATCGCCGCCAACCACGACGCTCGCAGTTAACAGCGTCGTTGCTTCCTTGTCGCCCTTGTTCATTCCTGTGACAACAAGTGTGCCCTTCGATGTTTTCGGGTCGTAGGTAACCGTTATCGTGCATGTACTGAAAGTCTTATCGCCAGCTTTACAACCCGCCATTCCGCTCGGGTCGGTGTGATTCAGTGGATTGTTGTTCACATAGGCGTACATGTTGAAGTTCTGAGGATTCGCAATCCACTCTTCAAACTTCTTGTGGGACTCTTCTTCCTCTTCCTCGCTGCTACCCTCCGGCGGATGTTGCCAACCCAACCACGGCAGTGGGTCTGGACTCATGAACCTTCCCATCGCAGACGCATAGTACCGCGCAGAGAAGTAGTCGTTACCTGATTCGGCATCTCGTTCTTTGCCGGTGAAGTGGTGTTCGGTGGCGTCGTCGGCGGTGGAGGGCGCGGTGGGCGGGACGATGCAATTCTCGCCG
>JBEKDN010000129.1:0-11181 GCA_050014335.1 Occallatibacter sp.
AAAATGCTGCCCACATCACAACGGAATTGCTGCCCACATCAAACAGAAACTGGTGCCCACTTCGAATGGAATCAGGTGCCCACATCGACCGGAATACGCATTTAAGAGAGATGCAGCCGTTTAGCGCATTTCCAACGTTCCATAATGCTGGCATCCAGCGATCCCACCCTAGCCGCAAAAACAGAAACGCGGCGAGGGTGGGGCACCCAGGCCGCGCGATTGAGCGAGTCAGTGAGTTAGCGGAGGCTACCTCTCGTCTTGGCAGGGTTGTGGCGGAATCTTTCTGGCACTGGTATTTTTCGATGCGATTGCCCTGTTGCCCTCTGGCAGTTTGCATTGCTATCATGATGCCTCCGTGCTACACTGGGTCGCGGAAAGCAGCGATGGATTGCGCGCTTGAATATTCCTGACTTCCGGCCAAAGATATACAAATTTTCATCCCCCTCCCCGACTCCAGGATTGAAGGACCGAATCAGAATTGAAGGACAGAACTCAGAAAAGTGATCTCTTGTCTTTTCAATAACGGCGCATCTCGCTGCTCATCTCAGGGCAGGTCTCTGGGTGGCCGTTTATCCAGAGGCAAGCAGTGTGCGGCGATCGTCGCATTCTGCGCAATTTCAGCAATTATCTACGCCCAAAACCGGATATCCGAATACACCGTGAAAGCGGCGTATCTCTTCAATTTTGGTAAGTTCGTCCGGTTCACGCCGCCGGAAGCGGGTACGAGTCGCCAGACTTTTGATATCTGCATCGTGGGCGAGGATCCACTAGGGCACTCCCTGGATGACCTCACCGCGAATGAGCGGCTCGATGGCAAGCCGGTTCGCGTTGTGCGCCTGAAAAGCGCCGCGGAGGCGCGCGGCTGTTCCATTGTTTATATCAGTTCTTCTGAAGGCGCTCGCGTCGCGGACGACCTAAACGCTCTGCGCGGTTTGCCGGTTTTGACAGTCAGTGACGCCGCCAGTTTTCTTCAGCACGATGGAATGATTCAGTTTGTCAACATTCAGAACCACGTTCGATTCGCCGTCAATCTCAATGCGGCCAAAAGAGCCCAAGTAGGTTTAAGTTCGGAACTGCTCAAAGTAGCGATCTCGGTCGACGGCGAAATTCCCAAGGGGGTGCGGCCATGAGGCTTTGGTTTGCACAGTCCATTTCCGGCAGGCTGACGACGCTGGTTCTCTTTGTCAGTGGAACCGCGCTGCTGCTCGCATACGTGTCTTTTCTGGCTTACGATTATTACAGTCTTCGCCACAATCTCATCGAGTCGCTTGAAACACAAGCCACTATCATCGGCACTAACAGCGAGAGCGCTCTATTGTTCGACGACCAAGTGGCCGCCGAATCCACTCTCTCTGCCCTAAGTGGTGCGCCAGCCATTCTAAACGCCGAGGTTTTCCGCGCGGATGGGCGAGCTTTTGCGCGTTATCTTCGGTCTGGGGCGACGGACCGACCCATTGTTCCTTCATTGCGAGCTGGCCAGAATTCCGGGTTCTGGATTCAGAATGGGACAGTGCTTCTGGGACAAGCAATCACCTCCGACGGCAAGTTTATTGGCTCGGTCTATATTCTGGCGCAAACGCGCGACGTGGTGCATCGGGCCAGCCAGTTCGGATTGCTTTCAGCGGCAATTCTGCTTCTCTGCTTCGCAATCGCACTTGTAGCGACTTCAACGATGCGCGGTTTGATTATCCGCCCTTTGGAGCACCTTGCTGAAACAGCGCGCTCCGTATCCAGAAAAAAAGATTATTCCGTACGCGCTGAAGTTCCACAACGCCGCGACGAACTGGCTTTTCTGGTGCAGTCCTTCAATGAAATGCTTGAAGAAATTGAAAAGAGCAGAGCCGGCCTGGAACAGAAAGTTGCAGAACGCACCGCGGAGCTCTCGGCGGCGAATCGGGAACTCGAGGCCTTTTCCTACACAGTGGCGCACGATCTGCGCGGCCCATTGCAGCAGATCACGAACATTGGATTCTTGTTGCAGGCGGATGCGGATGCCAGCGGGCGATCGGACCAGACCGCGTGGCTGGATATGCTTGTCGCCGCGACAAATCGAATGTCTTCCCTGATCGAGGATCTGATGAAACTTTCACGGGCCAGCACGACACCGCTCCAACAAGTTCCGGTGGACCTGAGCGAACTGGCAAAATCCATACTTAAAAACCTGGCTCAGGGAGATGAACGAAATATTGAAGCCGTCATTGCCGACGATTGCGTTGTCATTGCCGATCTAGGTTTAATGACGATCGTCATGGAGAACCTACTCAGAAACGCGTGGAAATATACCTCTCGAAGGACTTCAGCGCAGATCGAATTGGGCTGCCGGCACGAAGGCGAAGAAATTATTTTTTTTATAAGGGACAATGGCGCCGGCTTTGACAGCGCCTTTGCCGACCGGCTCTTCCGTCCCTTCCAACGGCTTCACTCGCAGAAGGAATTTCCCGGAACCGGCGTAGGACTTGCAACCGTGCAACGGATCATTGCTCGGCACGGCGGGCGAGTTTGGGCGACTGGCGGAGTGGATCAGGGCGCGGAATTCTGTTTCACCTTGCCCCATAACCAGAATGAAGATAATTCCCCGCCGAATCATATCAATGAAGTTAATTTATCTCTGTTGTGAGCAACCTCTTTTCATGTAGCCGCATCGGAGTTAGCTGGACCAATCTAACACCGTGCTCCACCCTCCCCGGCGCACAGACCATTTGAGGATTGGAGATCGATGTCCACGTCGCTGGCTCAAGAAAGTCGACCGGCAGTGCGGTGCCGTCTATTGCTCTCTGTCTGTCCAGTGTTGTCATTGGCAGGTGCGCAAACCCTTCCTGGGACGGCGCATACCTGTCGGCATCGGAGTCATTCCACCCACATGGGAGTACTGAAGTTTCTCTCGTTTGCCGCGTGCATCGTATTGGTCAGCCCAGTTTTCTGCGCGGAAATGTCTCCGGGCATCGAGCAGCCTGATTCCTTGAAAGCTCTCACGCTTGAGCAACTGGGAAATATAGAAGTGACCACCGTCTCAAAAGAACCAGAGGCGGTCTGGAAGACGCCCGCGGCAATTTTTGTGATCACGCAGGACGACATTCAGCGTTCGGGAGCAACCAACATTCCCGACGCTTTACGGTTGGCTCCGGGCGTTGAGGTGGCGCGCATCACCACCGGCGAGTATGCCATCGGCATTCGCGGATTCAACAGCCGCCTTTCGCGCTCCGTCCTTGTATTGATCGACGGCCGCACGGTGTATTCCACGTTTACAGCGGGCACGTATTGGGAAACACAGGACACACTGATCGAAGATATCGATCGCATTGAAATTATCCGCGGCCCAGGCGGCACCATCTGGGGACCGAATGCGGTGAATGGCGTTGTCAACATCATCACGAAGAACACGAAGAATTCTCAGGGCATGCTTGGGACGGCTGGAGGGGGCGATGTCAATCAGGTTCTCGGAAGCGCTCGCTACGGCTCTGGCAATGACAAGGGATTGACGTACAGGGCCTATGCGAAAGGATTCGGATGGGCTCCGCAGTATCATCCCGACGGCGACAATTACGACGACTGGCATAGCGGCCAGGGCGGCTTCCGCTTGGATTGGGATGCGAGTAGCCGCGACACATACCGGCTGCAAGGGGATGTGTATTATCAGGATTTTGGCGAGAGAGTACCGGAGACAACTTATGACCCTCCGGCTAACTCCATTGTCGGCGGCGATGCTTCTCTCTACGGAGGAAACATTCTTTGGAACTGGAAAAGAGTGCTGGGAGAAGGCAAAGACATTCAGCTTGCCGCCTACTATGACCACACAACCCGCAATGAGCTGAACTTCGGCGACATTCGCAACACCGTCAATGTCGATTTCATCGATCGCATTCCTTTGCCCGCTCAGGAGCTTTCATGGGGTTTCACTCTGCGCGCCAGCCACGGAAACGAGGTAGAGGTAGTCTCTGGACTCACTTTTACGCCGGCGCGGCGCACCGACCAACTCTACCAGGGATTCGTTCAGGATGAAATCACGGTCGCGCGGAACCGGCTGTCGCTTGTTATTGGAACCAAGGTTTTGAAAACGAACTACACAGGAGTCCTGGCGGAACCGAGCGCTCGCCTTCTGTATACGCCGACTGATACCCAGACGATCTGGGCGGCATACACGCACGCAGTGCGCACCCCTGCCGACGTAGAGCGCGATTTTAATCTTTCAACTTTCCTCGGCGACGACAAGTCAAGCGGGCTACCCATTTTCGCGCGCTTCAGTGCAAATCCGGCGTTCAGGTCCGAGCAGTTGAACGGTTACGAACTTGGCTATCGCGGCCTTGCAAGCAAGAAGTTCTATGTGGACATAAGCAGCTTTTATAACCATTACGGCGACCTATTCAGCGAAGACTTGATCGCACTGGATGTCGTCGAACCCAATCCGCCTCCGACTCACCTTCTCATTTCCGCGCAGTTCGGAAACGGGCTGGTAGGCAGCACGACCGGAATGGAAGTCGCGCCTGTGTGGCGTCCGGAGTCTTGGTGGCGTCTGTACGGCTCGTATTCATTCCTCGATATGCACGTGGAGAAGGGCACTCACTCAAAGGACATCGGGAGCGCGCCAACGGTGCAAGGATCGAGCCCTGAGCACCAAGTGCTCATCCAGAACGGATTCGATTTGCCAAAGTCAGTCAGCGCAGACATGGAGGCGCGATACGTCAGCGCATTGCCCGGCATCAAAGTGCCCTCGTATTGGACAGGCGGCGCCACAGTACAGTGGGCCGCGAGCCATCATGTCCAGTTGAAGGCCGTGGGTCAGAATCTTTTTCAGCCTCACCACGTTGAGTTTGTCTACGATCCAGGAACTCCGACCGGAATCCGCCGCGGCATCTTCGGCCAGATAACATTCAGCAAGTGACCTACTTTGAATTCGGCGCACAAACTACTTAGCGGAAAACTCCGGTGGGATTTTAATAATTCGAATCAACTGGAATTGTGGATGATCGGAATTTGCAAGAGCAAGCGCACTTTTGAACGACCGTCCCGCCTCCTGAGTATTACCCATTCGAAGCAAGATATTGCCGAGAACAGCGTGAGCTTCCGCCGAATTGGGCGCGAGGTCAATGGATGCATTCGCTTCAACCAGGGCTTGATCCCACTCGCCTCGATCCGCAAACTGCCGCGCATAACTCATGCGAGAGAGTGCGGAAAGAAACGGGACGTCGAACTGGCCGTGGAAAACAAGAACACTATTGGCGATGAGCGCGTCAGGCCGGCGATAAAGAAATTGTTGGTATGGGTTCAGGTCGCCAGGCCCCCAGTAATCTCCATCGGCCTCGGAGCCGCTTATCAACACCGTGCCCTCGATGCGGGCGGGAACAGGCGGTAGAGCCCCGCCAAACATGTGAGAAATCGCCTCAGGCAGTGGTCTGCACGGAACGTTGTAATAGGCCGGATCAACATCCCAGCCATAATAAGCAAACCAGCAGTCTTTGATGCCGTTTGCATCCAGATAGCTTTTGACTGCGCGCAGTCCCTGGCCCCAATCGGCATTGGAATCGGTAAGTAGCCTATAAGTATTAGTTGGGCCTCCCCATGCTTCGTTCGCATAAGTCAGATAGTAGGGAAATACGTGTACCGACGAAGCTAAGTGAAAAAATATCAGAGCGCCGGCGGCATATTTTCCCCAGCGTTGTATTCGCTCCAAGGCAACCGCAGCCGCCGCGACAATCACGATCAAGAACGGATAGACCGGAAGAATATGCCGAATGCCAATATTCATGGTGGATCCAAGGCTGACCCCGAAATACATAAGTGCGGGAACAAGCAAAAAAGCCGATGTGCGCCACTTGCCCTCTCTCCATAAATACTTGAGGAATGGCGCAGCCACAAGAAGCGTAAGGAATCCCAGTGTCGACTTGATCAGGAAGGCGACGGGAAAATAAAACCAATGTCCTGTCTCGTAATCGATTCCGAGAAGAAACATTGGATCGCGCTTGGCGGCAGCGGCAATATCCACCAATCCAAAAAGATACGCCTCGGGAAGCAAATGCCATGCGGCCAGGCGCGGAATCAGCGCCGCCACCACGGACGAATGAGTGGAATTCGCATACTCAATAAGAGTTGGGACCATGACTAAATCCCTTGGCCGCGCCTGGTAGCGAAATCCATAAAATGCCCAGAGAATCGCGTAGGCAATAACGCTCACAACCGCTAGAGAGATAGCGGCATGAAGCGCGTTCTTGCGCCATTGTTCGCGCCCCGCTTGATTCTCCGCGCGCGCGGAAGAGTGCTCTGAAGTGAAGACGTCGATGAGCGCTAATACAGCGAGCACGGGGAAGAGGAATAATCCGGAATGCTTGGCGCCTACCGCCAGACCGGCGGCAATTCCGCACAAAATAATTCGCCACTTAGTTGGATGTTTTCGCCATCGATAATATGCGTAGACCGCGGCGAAGAAGCAGCATGTCAGGGCCGCATCCGTAGTAACCATTGCCCCATGGGCCAGGAGATTTGGCTCAAACGCAAATATCAGAAGCGCTACCAGCCCCGTACTCGCTCCAAACATTTCAGCGCCGGCGGCAAGCACGAGCAGCGCCAGCGCAAAGGTGAAAACACTGATTGCAACGCGCGAGCGCCACAACATTTCGTCCGCATCATGGTTGTAAAGAAACTTGGTCCCGCTGCTGAAATTCTCCATCTTAAAAAACATTGTGTACGGAATTGCCGGAGGAGATGGAACGCTCAGAACCGGCAACGCCGCAACGAGCTTGGCAAATGGAGGATGCTCGGGGTTAGTTCCAAAATCGCCGTATTTCCAGTAGCGGACTCCGCCTAGCAGGTGGTTCGCTTCGTCTGGAGTTTGAGATTGTTGCCGGGCCGGAACGAATAACTCGACTGCTAGAATTATCAGCAGAAGAACAACCGCCCCCCACCAAAGCCGTTGCGTGCGCGGGGTTAAGTTCAGCATCGAGTCATTGCAAGGCAGAGCATGCTGCCCAGTCTCACTTCGGCTTTTGGCGTTCGCTTCCGCCTCAGTTTTCATCTGCGTAGGATAATCCATTCGCGGTGCCTGGCGCGCGCGGAACAGCAATCGATGATTGGCCTCATGTTCCGCTCCCGATTCGCTAGCGGCGGTATATTTGGTAGCTGATTCACACCCCAAGCCTCCTCCTCTCCACCCTCTCGCGGAACGAGGGCCTCATGGTGTATCTTCCAATCCGTATGGCAAATTCCACGAATCACGCTCCGCGTCCCGCGCCTGAGGCTGAAGAGATCTACCGGCGCTGGATTCAGTTTCTCGATGACGAGTTTACCCGCCACCCGGCCCCGGAACGGCGCGCCGAGATTGTGCGCGACCAGCTTTACCAGCTCTATCTGGGGCACCCGCATGGCGGCAAGCTCAACCTGACGCTCACCTCCGAACTGCCCGGCAACGTGCTCTCGCTCTCGCTGGACCCGGAGAACGTGACGCTTGAGGCCGAGCACTTTCCCGATACCGACCCGGAGCTCTTTGCGCCGCGCAAGCCGCTGCTCTGGTTCTGGCAGATGTTCGACCGCTCGCCGATTGGCACCAACCACTGGCTGGGTCTGCGCTTCCGCTGCATGCTGGGCCGCCACATCTTTGCCCGTCTCGGCGCGGGCGTCAAAATTTACCACGGCGTGGACTTGACCTTCGGCTACAACCTCTCCATCGAAGAGGGCGTCACCATCCGCCAGCGCGCGCTGCTCAACGACCGCGGCGGCATCACCATCGGCAAGGGCGCGGTCATCGGCTCTTTTGCGCGCGTCTATTCGCATAGCCATGCGGCGCATGACTTTGGCGAGGTCAATCTGGCCGCGACTGTGATTGGCCCTGCCGCGCGTATCGCCAGCCATGCCATCGTACTGGCAGGCCAGCACGTCGCTGCCGGCGCTCTGGTCGGCAACTTCCCGGTGGATCGCATGTGAAGTGTGGTGTGCCGGCTGCAAATGCGGATGCCGCCTCAAGGGGCGGCATCGACGCATGAGGCTGGTTCGGGCTCTTAGACGCCCATCCCGAATTCGCCCGTCTGCTGTTCCCCGGCGTGGGCATAGAAATCGTACGGGGTGCGGTGGTTGAACTTGTAGCGGTTGCGCAGTTCGCGGCCCACAAAGACGCCCACAACGGCCACGGCAACTCCCACGGAGAGCCAGCCAAGGACGCGCAGAACATGGGACTCCTGACACTCTCCGGTGCATTCTCCGCACTCGTTTGAGCACTCATGCGCGGTGGCAACGGCTTCCGGTTCATTAAACATGGTCTTGCTTCCTCCTAACGGACCATGATATCGCACTTCGGCGGGTGCAAATGTGACGGCCAACATGCTGCGAATCTTTCTTTCTCAATGGGCGGCGTCAATGCGAAAGAGCCACTCGACCTTCGCAGCCTCAGGCAGAAAGCTGGCGTTAATCGAGTTGGCGGCCAGTTGGCGCAGTTCCTTGCGGGTAAAGCCTTGCTCGGTATGTGCCAGCAAATACTCGTTCACAAGGTCGGAGCCGAAGAAGGCCGGATCGTCGGAGTTCAGGGTAATCAACAGTCCGGCATCGAAATACTTCCGCAGCGGGTGCTCGGCAAAGCAGCGGCAGACGCCGGTGCGGAGATTTGAAGACACATTCAGCTCCAGCGGAATGCCGCGCTCTTTCAATTCCTGCAGCAGATAAAAATCTCTGGTAGCGGAAACGGCGTGGCCAATGCGCTCCGAGCCAATAGCCAGCGCTTCGCGGATGGCTTCCGGCCCTGTCGTTTCCCCAGCATGGTTGGTGAGGCGCAGGCCGGCCGCGCGCGCCTGAGCATACAGTGTGCGAAAGGGTTCCGAGCCCGCCTGACGCTCGTCGCCGCCCAAACCAATTCCGATAATCGAGGGATACCTGGGCCGAAGTTCGGCGGCCTTGAGGAAGACGCGCTCGGCCTCCGCAACAGTGAAGTGGCGCACGGCGTCAAAGATCCAATAGAGGGAAATACCGAGTTCGCGTTCGCCTCGCTCGCGGGCGCGTTCCAAGGCGAAGAATATCGGCTCAAAGGCTGCCGGATCGTGATTGCGCCAGAGATAGATCACCCCCACGGAGATAAAAACTTCGGCATGAACGACGCCCTGCTCGACCAGATGCTCCATCATGCGCCAGGCGGCCAGCTCGTAGTCATCGGGGCCAATCAGCAAACGCGTGACAGCCTTGAAAGCCTCCAGAAAGCCGGTGAAGTCCGAGAATTGATAGAGCGCCTGAGCCTCTGTCAGCGTGAGCGGGCGGGCATCGTGCCGCGCGCTCAATTCGACCATAGTGGAGGGCAGGATGGTGCCTTCCAGGTGCAGATGCAACTCAGCCTTGGGCAGGCGGCGGATGAAGCTCTCTATATCCTGCATGGTTCAAGTTTACTTGAGCCCGGCAAATTCCGAGCGATGGCGGCTATAGAGGAAGTAAATCGCCAACCCTATCACCAGCCAAATAATAAAGCGATACCAGGTGATAATCGGCAGCCCCGCCATCAGCAGGAAGCAGAAAACCACGCTCATCACCGGAATGATGGGCCCGAAGGGAACCCGGAAGCCGCGTCGGCGCTCGGGTTCGCGGATGCGCAGAACTATCACGCCGATGCTGACCAGCACAAACGCAAAGAGCGTGCCGATGTTGGAGAGATCGGCCAGCGTGCCGATGTCGAAGAGGCCGGAGGGAATGGCCACCACAAAGCCCGCGACCCAGGTGGAAAAAGCCGGTGTCCGAAAGATCGGATGGACGTTGCTAAAGACCTTGGGCAGCAGACCGTCGCGCGACATCGAGAACCAGACGCGCGATTGACCGAGCTGATAAACCAGAATCGACGACAACATGCCCATGATTGCGCCGATCAGCACCACCAGCCTGATCCAATGCAGCGGATGGCCGCCGGGTAGGACGGAGAGCTTCTTGAGCGCGTTGACTACTGGCGCGGCATCGCCCACCATCGACTGCCAGGGCACCAGCCCGGTGAGGCAGATGGCCACAGCGATATAGAGCACAGTGCATACTGCCAGCGTGGCAATGATGCCGATGGGTAGATCGCGCTGCGGGTTGCGGCACTCTTCGGCCGCGGTCGAAACCGAGTCGAAGCCGATGTACGTAAAAAATATAATAGACCCGCCGGTCAGAACGCCGCTCCAGCCGTTGGGCATGAAGGGATGCCAGTTGCTGGGATGCAGGTAGCCAATCACTGCGAAGATAAAAATGACAATGGCCACCAGCTTGATGCCCACCATCGCGTTGTTGGTCTCAGCCGACTCGCGAATGCCGCGCACCAAAACGACCGTCAAAATCAGCACGATGAGGAAGGCGGGAATATTGAAGCCGAAGTGCCAGCCGGGGTGATAAAGCCAGTTGCCGGCCAGGTCCTGCAAACCTTCTGGGAGATAGGCCGGCGAGATCCAGATGGGCGAGGGATGCAGGCCGAACCAATCCAGCAGATCCACCACGTGCGCGGCAAAGCCAACGCTGACGGTCATGTTGGAACCGGCATATTCCAGAATCAGATCCCAGCCGATGATCCAGGCAATCAGCTCGCCGAGCGTGGCGTAGGTGTAGGTATAAGCCGAGCCGGCAATGGGGATCATCGAGGCGAGTTCGGCGTAGCAGAGGCCGGTTAGCGCGCAGACAATCGCCACCAGAAAGAGCGATACAGCGATAGCGGGACCGGCGCCGGGCCGCCCGGCCATTGCCGTGTGGTGAATGATGAAATCCGCCAGCGGCGTATTCGTGATGCTCGTGGTGTCGAACTGTTCGCCGGAGATGGCGGTGCCGATAACCGTAAAGATCCCCGAGCCGATCACGGCGCCAATGCCTAGCGCGGTCAGCGACCACGGTCCAAGAGTCTTCTTGAGCTGATGCTCGGGCTCCTCTGAGTCCAGAATCAGCTTATCGATCGACTTGCGCGCGCCAAGTTGCCTGAGCAGGGCGGTTCTCCTCAATTTGCGCTGGGACTGCGGACGTTAAACAGGGCTCCAGGCTCGGCGCACTTCTGCGAGCCGGCACGGAACCCTGTTGTTCTTGCGAAGGCTCTCTTGCTTTGAAAATTTGGATTTCCCAGGTTCCACTCCTGAAACCTGGGAGACCGCGAATCTCATCCGGCCAGATTCTTGCAGGGCGAAGGCTTACCGCTTGGAGATGCCGCGCGCCAACTTCTTGACCTTCTTCTTCTTTTCTCCGCGCGGGCCGGTGCGTGGCGCCTTGGGA